>CAXNDN010000001.1:0-39106 GCA_964201295.1 Candidatus Planktophila sp.
GTTGATATAAATGCCACACATCACAAATCAGCGACGTCAGGTTTTGTTACTGCGGTTGCAACAGCGGTCTCCTTGGGGAAGACCCTGTGCTCCTATGAAATTGTGATCACAAATGAGGCCGGCCAAAGAACCTGCACCGCTCGGATAACCTGCTTGATCCTTGCCGAGGCCGCGGTCCGTTAGTTAAGGTTAGCCCCCTAGCAAGAGCAATCTGCATCCAACGATTGATGCACTGAAAAAAGATGTGGAGTGCGACTTGAATTTTGTAAGTAAGAAGATGAGCGCCCGCTTCATCCTCTCGTTCATCACCGTACTAAGCGCGGCAGCTGGTTTCTCTTCGGTTTCAGCACCTGCACACGCTGCTGATAAACCGACCAAGCTCTATGGGGTAGTTACAAGTTCTACCGAAGAACCACTTTCCGGAATTGGTATCTCAATTGTGGGTCCAGAAGACTTTAGCGCTGAGATTAAAACCGACTCACTTGGAAAATGGGAAGTTCTTATCCCAACTAAAGGCACATATAGCGCGACCATCAATGAGGGCGATCTTCCTTCGGGGCAAGCGCTAACTGATCCAACGAAAGGAACGGTCAAGGCAAATGTTTTCATGCTTGGAGTGGAGCTTCGACTTCTCTTTCCTGTAGGACCAGGAGTTGAGAAAGCCACCATACTGGAACGTTCGGCTCAATTGACGGTAGATGGATTAATTCTGGGACTGATTATTGCTTTAGCAGCCTTGGGATTAAACCTAATTTTTGGAACAACTGGGCTAACAAACTTTGCCCACGGTGAGATATTAACCTTTGCCGGGCTCCTTACCTATTACTTTAGCGCCATAGCAAAACTACCGGTTCTTTTAGCCGCACCGATCGCAGTTTTGCTCAGTGCATTCATTTCAGGATTTTTGCAGGATAGGTACCTTTGGAAACCCCTGCGCAAACGTGGAACCGGGTTAATTGCAATGCTGGTTGTTTCAATTGGATTTGCAATCTTTTTGCGTTATTTCTTCCTTTTCCTCTTTGGCGGAGATACACGACAACTTCCACAGTACGCAGGACAAGCTGGGCTTGAACTTGGCCTCGTCAACATCACTCCAAAATCAATTCTTACAACTGTCATTGGAATCGGATTTATTGTTTTTGCAACGTTATGGCTCCTTCGTACCCGAATGGGTAAGGCGAGCAGGGCTGTTGCAGATAATCCTGCCTTAGCCTCTGCTTCAGGAATTGATGTTCAAAAAGTTATTCGAGCGGTATGGATTTTGGGTGCAGCCCTGGCTGGTTACGCCGGTGTCATCGTTACTGTCAACCAAGGGGTCAGCTTCCTTATGGGACAGGACATGCTCCTTCTCATATTTGCAGCCGTAACATTAGGTGGATTGGGTACCGCTAATGGCGCACTTGTTGGCTCATTGATCATTGGTCTCTTTGTTCAATTATCAACGTTATTTATTCCTACTGAGTTGAAGTATGTAGGCGCATTGATCGTTCTGATCTTGATTTTGATTGTTCGCCCTCAGGGAATTCTGGGCCGGAAAGAGAGGATTGGCTAAATGGACATTCTCTTTATTATTCAACAGACCTTGAGTGCAACTCTTGGAGTTAATGCGATTATATTTGCGCTGGCTGCAATTGGATTGAATATGCACTTTGGTTACACAGGTTTGCTCAACTTTGGTCAGGCTGGCTTTCTAGCAATTGGTGCTTACAGCGTCGCAGTACCGGTTATCTCCTTTGGAATTTCACTTTGGGTAGCTCTCTTAATTGGAATCATAAATTCGATTCTCTTTGCCTTGCTTCTCGGAGTTCCGACTTTAAGACTACGGGCTGATTATCTTGCAATCGTAACAATCGCTGCCGCCGAAATCGTTCGACAGATTGCACGCTCTGCAACATTTAATGAATCACTCGGTGGATCCGATGGTATAACTGGAAAGTTCGGTAAGGAGTTCTTCGACCTTAATCCGTTTAAAGAAGGTCTTACAACTCCTATTCTTCGCTTTAATGGAAACGATCTTTGGGTTGTTATAACTGGTTGGATTCTGGTAGCGATAATTACTTTTATTATGTGGGTTATGGTCAACTCACCATGGGGTCGGGTTATGCGCGCTATTCGTGAAGATGAGGATGCTGTTCGCTCACTCGGTAAAAACGTCTACCTTTACAAAATGCAGTCACTGATCATTGGTGGCGTCATCGGGTCCATGGGTGGCTTTGTATATGCCCTATCGCGACAGTCAGTCCAACCAGATAACTACGGAACAGCGCTAACTTTCTTTGCATACACAGTACTTATTCTTGGAGGCGCTGCAAGAGTCTTTGCGCCAATCGTGGGGGCAATGATTTTCTGGTTCCTGATCGTATTTATTGAACAAATTCTGCGTGCAGGAGTGACTTCCAACTTGATTCCAGATTGGCTCATTGGAGTAAATCAAGTCGGACAGATTCGATTCATGCTAATGGGTCTTGGATTAATGCTCTTGATGATCTTTAGGCCACAGGGAATCTTTGGCGATAAGAAGGAGTTGGCACTAGATGCAAAAGCATAACTCCGGGGCAGACTTTGCCTTGACTACTTCGCAAACTGCTGGATCTTCAAAGCCAGATCCTATTTTGATTGCAGATAAAATAACGCGCCAATTCGGTGGGTTAACCGCCGTCAACGTTGATCACGTGGAGATACAACGCGGTTCAATCACAGCGTTGATCGGCCCAAATGGCGCGGGAAAAACTACCTTCTTTAATCTTTTAACAGGCTATGACTCCCCTAATTCGGGAACCTGGAGTTTTAACGGCAAGGCGCTCAACGGAATTCCGCCACATAAAGTTGCCAGACTCGGAATGGTTCGGACTTTTCAGTTAACCAAAGCGCTCTACCGACTAACAGTTATGGAAAATATGTTGCTCGGTGCTAGAGCGCAAAAGGGAGAATCGGTTCTTCTCTCGGTTTTTCCTTGGATCTGGCGCGCGCAAGAGGCGCAGATCCAGGTAAAAGCGACATCTATTCTTACGAAATTTAAACTTCTGGAAAAGCAAGATGATTTTGCTGCAGCTCTATCAGGAGGACAGAGAAAACTTCTCGAAATGGCAAGAGCGCTGATGGTTGAGCCAGAAATGGTCATGCTTGATGAGCCAATGGCCGGCGTGAACCCTGCACTGAAACAATCCCTCTTGGAACATATCAAAGATTTACGCAGTGAGGGAAAGACAGTTCTCTTCGTTGAACACGACATGGATATGGTTCATGAGATTAGCGACTGGGTAATTGTCATGGCACAGGGTCAAATTATTGCCGAGGGTACTCCAGCGAGTGTTATGGGAAATTCTCAGGTGATTGAAGCTTATTTGGGATCTCATCACGATACAGATTTATCAAGCGAAGGAGCGTGAGTAATGAGTTCATCTGAGACTACAGCGCTGGTTTCTGCGAAGGATTTAGTAGCCGGGTACCTGCCTGGAATCAATATTCTCAATGGCTGTAATTTGTATGCCAATAAAGGAGAACTCGTAGGCATCATTGGGCCCAACGGAGCGGGTAAGTCAACTTTGCTTAAGGCCTTATTTGGTCTTGTAAAAATACGTGAAGGTAACGTCAATCTCGCTCGCGAAGAGATTACAAATATGAGAGCAGACCAATTAGTCGCCCGAGGAATAGGTTTCGTTCCGCAAAGCAACAATGTTTTTCCATCTTTAACAATTGAGGAAAACCTTCAGATGGGCGCCTTTCAATCTCCTGATCAATTCTCAGAGCGCTTTGACTTTGTCACCGAACTTTTTCCAACTCTTAGAACTCGCCGCAAGCAGAGAGCTGGTTCTTTATCTGGTGGTGAGCGCCAGATGGTTGCTATGGGTAGAGCTCTTATGATGAATCCATCTGTACTCCTGCTAGATGAACCGAGTGCTGGACTATCCCCTGCCTTACAGGATGAAGTCTTTGTACGTGTTCGTGAGATTAATAAGATTGGAGTAACGGTAATCATGGTCGAGCAAAACGCACGTAGATGTTTGCAGATCGTTGATCGAGGTTATGTTTTAGATCAAGGAAAGAATGCCTACGAAGGAACCGGCAAGTCTCTTTCAACGGATCCTAAAGTCATTGAACTCTATCTAGGTACTCTGGCTAAAAAGTAACTTTTTTTACTCTTCAGATATAAGAATGGCCCGCCGGTTAACCGGCGGGCCATTCTTACTATGTATTTAGCTAATTACTCGCCCGCTGGCACATCACCAGAGATGAACTCTGCTGGAAGCGCTACGTACTTGTCATTTGCTTCGTAAACATACACACCCATTGTTGCGTATGAAGGATCGCCATTGTCTGCGAACTCTATTGGACCAGAAACACCGTCATAGTCGATGTCTGTTCCTTCTTCGATGAGAGCCTTGCACTCAGCAAAAGTTGTGCACTTTGTGCCATCCTTTGAAACAGAGACTAGGTTGTCGCGGATGGTCTTACCATCTGTTGCTCCACCCTGTTCTGCTGCAAGTGCGATCAAAACTACTGCATCGTATGACTCAGCAGCATATGAGAAGTCTGTCAAAGCTGGATCTACTGAAAGTAGACGCTCCTGCAAACTTCCATCAGCCAAAACGCCAGGAAGGGTTGCCTTAACACCCTTCATGATTCCTGCAGGAAGATCCTTGTAAGCACCGCTTGAAAGGTTTCCGTCTACTAGGTAAGTCTTAACCTTGTCAGGCCCGATTCCCTGCTTGATTAACTCAGTGAAAATCTTTGCTGTCTCATCGAAGCCGATTATTGCAATCGCATCCGGCTTTGCAGCCTTTGCCTTTGCAACATCTGCTGAGAATTCAGCTGCCTGTGGGTTATAGACAATATTTGTTGATGTACCAGTAAATGCAGCCATTGCGTACTTAGCAAGACCGTTACCGTATGCATCATCAAGGTTTAGAATTACAGCGTTTGTTGCGCCTTCCTTAGCCATCAACTGACCAAGAACTGCTCCCTGGAAAGTATCTGAAGGAGCGGAGCGGAAGTAGTAACCGTCATCTGCATAGTTTGTGAAATCTGGTGATGTGTTTGCTGGTGAGAAGTGGACAATTCCAGCTCCTGCAATCTTGTCGATCACAGTAAATGAAACTCCAGATGATGCCGCACCAACAATTGCACTTACACCTGCTGCAATATGTGAGTCAGCAGTCTGCTGCGCGATATCAGTACTTGTATCTCCTGAATCACCACGGACGTGCTCAATATTTTCTCCAAGTACTCCACCTGCAGCGTTGATATCAGCAATAGCTAAATCAACTCCTGCAAATTCTGGGGGTCCGAGGAAGGCTAGGCTGCCTGTCTCAGGCAATAATGAACCAATCTTTAGAGGACCAGATGCTGTTCCCCCACCACCGCAGCCAGCAAGAACTAAGCTAGCGACAGCAGTAGCAACCACGATGGCTGCCTTGTTGAATTTCTGCATTTTTTCTCCTTTAGTAAGTTCCGTTATCAAAGGTATCTAGATGACCTTCAAGAAGGGCTACCGAAGTATAACTAGCCATCAACTAATCGTAAACACCAATTTGCGCTCGATAATGGGCTGATTCCAGGTTAAATTCACGGAACCTGGGGAGGAATTATGTCGCAATTTGCCAAGATCATGTTGCTGGGGCGGTTAAGAAGGAAACTGCTCGGCCTGCTTTGGGTCGATCACTGCCAAGGCCACTTCTTTCATTGTGAGCCTTCTATCCATCGCTGCCTTTTGAATCCAGGAAAAAGCTTGTGGCTCACTCAAATTAAGGGCAGCCATCAAAATACCTTTTGCTTTGTCAATGATTTTGCGGGTCTCTAGCCGCTCGTGAAGATCGGCTACTTCATCAGCAAGTGATCGCATCTGCAGATGCCGACTTATAGCAATTTCGATTGCTGGAACTAGATCACCGATGGAAAATGGTTTAACAACGTAGGCCATTACTCCCGCATCACGTGCTCGTTCGACAAGTTCGCGTTGCGAGAAAGCAGTCAGCATCAAAACTGGCGCGATTGCAATGATCTTCTCCGCTGCAGATATCCCGTCTAGTACCGGCATTTTGACATCGAGAATCGCTAAATCAGGTTTATGTACTTGTGCTAACTCAATCGCTTCTGCACCATCGGCGGCTTCCGCCACAACCTCGTAGCCTGCCTCACCCAACATCTCGACTAGGTCCATACGGATAAGCGCTTCATCTTCGGCAACGAGAATTCTGATCCGGGATGTTGTCGTACTACTTGTTGAGTTCATGTGCCTCGAGTCGGATTCGAACCGACACTATGCAGTGTTTGAGACTGCCCTCTCTACCGTTGGAGTACCGAGGCCTTCAACTGCAAATCTTAACGGTAAGCAGGAGCCGCGCCACCCACTGCATCGCCTACGCGGTGAACGCGCATCGCATTGGTTGAGCCTGGGATTCCGGGAGGTGATCCAGCGACAATTACAACCAGCTCACCTTCTTTGCAGCGCTTTGACTTAAGTAGAAAAGTATCAACCTGCATAACCATTTGATCGGTGTGCTTCACCATCGCCGTTAACTCCGGTTCTACTCCCCAGTCAAGTGCCATCCGGTTATAGGTTCCGACTTCAGGTGTAAATGCCAAGATTGGAATTGGTGAGCGCAGACGTGCAGTACGTCGCGCCGAATCACCTGATTGAGTAAAGGTAACTAAGTATTTAGCACCAACAATTGCACCCACTTCAGCTGCTGCCTTGGTGATTGCGCCACCTTTAGTCTTTGGCGTTGATTTCATTGGGCGGATCATGTCCATTCCGCCCTCTTCAGTGTGGGTAATAATGCGCGCCATTGTCTGGACGGCTTCAATAGCAAATGCCCCAACGGAAGTTTCTCCAGATAACATCAAAGCGTCAGCGCCATCTAGAACCGCGTTTGCGCAATCTGTCGCTTCGGCGCGAGTTGGACGAGAATTTGTAATCATTGAATCCAGCATTTGGGTTGCAACAATGACAGGTTTTGCTGCTTCGCGGGCCAGCTGGATGCAATGTTTTTGTACTAAAGGCACCTCTTCTATTGGAAGTTCAACGCCTAAATCTCCGCGCGCCACCATAATGCCATCGAAGGCGTTGACAATCTCTTGTAAATTTTCTACCGCCTGAGGTTTTTCGATTTTGGCTATAACTGGGATGCGAATTCCAACCTCATCCATAATGCGGTGCACATCGACGATGTCATCTGCGCTGCGAACAAATGAGAGCGCGATGAAATCTGCACCTACTTTTAATCCCCAGCGAAGATCATCCTTATCTTTCTCAGAGAGTGCAGGAACTGAAACGGCCACACCAGGCAAGTTAATTCCCTTGTTGTTGCTGACAGCGCCGGGTTCAATAACCTTGGTTACAACATCGTTACCCTTAACTTCAATAACCTCGACGGTAACTTTTCCATCATCTATCAAAATTCGATCTCCCGCTTTACAATCACCAGGTAAACCTTTATAGGTTGTACCAACACGATCTTTGGTTCCTTCAACATCATCCGTAGTAATTATGAAGATATCTCCGCGCACTAAATCATGTGGCCCAGCTTTAAATCGCGCTAGACGAATCTTGGGTCCTTGCAAGTCAACTAAAATTGCTACTGGCACGCCAGCTTCCTTAGCCGCCATGCGTACCTGATCTAAACGGGCTTGATGTTCTGAATAGCCCCCGTGTGAGAGATTGAGGCGCGCCATATTCATTCCGGCATCGATAAGCTCACGAACTTTTTCGGGTGAATCCACTGCCGGACCCATTGTGCAAACAATCTTCGCGCGACGCATGTGGCAACCTTATCTAATTGAGTTAATAACTTGTAAGTTCAGTGGAGCCTTTAAACCATCAGAGAGCGATCGGTTGGTTCAATTGGTGCAGGTAATTGGGTTTCCCCTTCGAGGTATTTATCGACACCTGCTGCCGCGCTGCGACCTTCGGCAATCGCCCAAACAATTAGTGACTGGCCGCGACCTGCATCGCCGGCCACAAATATCCCTTCAACGCTACTTTGATAATTCACATCGCGCTTAATATTGCCACGATCATCAAATTCAACTTCAAGTTGGGTAAGAATCGCTGATTTTTCAGGTCCGGTGAAGCCCATCGCTAAGAAGACAAAGTCTGCAGGGATCTCCTTCTCGGTGCCCGGAACAGGTTCAAACTTTCCATTCACAAATTCTGTTTCGACAATCTTTAGCGCCTTGAGATTTCCGTTGCCGTCTCCGACAAATTCTTCAGTGCTAACGGCAAATACACGATTGTCTAATTCTTCGTGTGCAGACGATACGCGATAGATCATCGGATAAGTTGGCCAAGGTTGTCCGCTAGTACGTTCTTCACTTGGTCGCGGCATAATCTCTAACTGGGTAACGCTGGCTGCGCCCTGACGTATTGAGGTACCAAGGCAATCTGCACCGGTATCTCCCCCACCCAAAATAACTACGTGCTTTCCAGCGACGTTAATATCCGGATTGGTAACTTCACCAAGGGCTTGTTTATTTCCCCACGGCAGAAACTCCATCGCTTGGTAGACACCCTTATTCTCGCGCCCCTTGATGGGAAGATCGCGCCATTGTGTTGCACCCACAGCTATAACGATTGCATCATATTTTCTACGTAGATCTGCACCAGTTACTTCAACGCCGACATCTACACCAGGACGAAAACGTGTTCCCTCTTTCTCCATCTGATGTAAGCGGCGATCAAGCACACTCTTCTCCATTTTGAATTCAGGAATTCCGTAACGCAGTAGACCACCAATTTTATCGGCACGTTCGTAAACTGCGACGGTATGTCCAGCGCGGGTTAACTGTTGTGCGGCGGCAAGACCAGCAGGGCCTGAACCAATTACCGCAACCGTCTTGCCGGTTAAGCGATCAGGTGGCGTCGGCTTTACATTTCCTGCACTAAAAGCTTCTTCGATCGTCCGCAGTTCTACCTGCTTGATAGTTACCGCATCTGCGTTAATTCCAATTACACAAGCGGTCTCGCAAGGCGCAGGACATAGGCGTCCAGTGAATTCTGGAAAGTTATTGGTGACATGCAGACGTGCCATCGCCTCTTCTTTATCACCACGCCACATCAAATCATTCCACTCTGGAATTAGGTTGCCGAGTGGACAACCTTCGTGGCAGAAGGGAATTCCACAATCCATACAGCGCCCAGCCTGCTTCTGCAGATGCTCCATACTCTGCGTTTCGTAGACTTCATGCCAATCTTTAATGCGCACGTCAACCGGGCGACGCTTGGGCAATTCGCGTGGCGTAGTTAAAAATCCTTTTGGATCAGCCATTTGCTGCTACCTCCATTACATATTGATCAACTGGAAGACCATCTTTTGTCGCTCTTTCAATTGCGGCAAGTACTCGTGCATAATCGCGCGGCATAATCAGAGAGATACGACTTAAGGCAGCGCTCCAATCCTTAAGGAGATCAGCGGCAACTTCTGAACCAGTTTCAACATGGAATGTTGAGATTACAGATTTTATTAATTCTCGCTGATCTTCGGGCACTGCCAAGATATCAACCATCTCGGTATTTACCTGAGCTGGATTTAGATCGAGAACAAAGGCGCGTCCACCAGACATGCCTGCAGCAAAGTTACGACCGATGCTACCCAATATCACCACAGTTCCACCTGTCATATATTCACATCCGTGATCGCCAACGCCTTCAACGACGGCGGTTGCGCCCGAGTTGCGAACGCAGAATCTCTCTCCGACTAGGCCACGAATAAATATTTCACCTGATGTTGCGCCATATCCAATGACGTTGCCCGCGATTACATTCTCGTGAGATGCGAATATGGCACGTTCATCTGGGCGAACGATTACGCGACCGCCAGAGATTCCTTTGCCTACATAGTCATTACTATCGCCGTAAAGTCGGATGGCAACGCCGCGTGGCAGAAATGCCCCAAGTGATTGACCAGCTGAACCGTGCAAAGTCACATCGATAGTTCCGACGGGAAGTCCTTCGGCACCGAAGCGTCGAGTGACTTCTGCACCCAACATTGTGCCGACTGTACGATTAACGTTGCGCACCGGCATATCAATACGCACCGGCTCTTTCTTATTAAATGCGGCAGCGGCAAGAGTGATTAATTGATTATCCATTGCTGCTGCAAGTCCATGATCTTGCACCGTTGTGCGATGAAGTGGTGAATCCACATCTGGTCGGACTAATAACGGCGCTAAATCAAGGCCACTCGCCTTCCAGTGATTTACAGCATCGCGGGTATCAAGATATTCAACGTGACCAATAGCTTCTTGCAGCGTGCGGAAACCTAGTTTGGCCAAGATCTCACGGACTTCTTCAGCGATATATTCAAAGAATGTTTCCACAAACTCTGGCTTACCGGTAAAGCGTTTACGTAGCTCTGGATTTTGTGTTGCAACGCCTACTGGACAGGTATCCAAATGGCAGACGCGCATCATTACGCAACCTGAAACAACGAGTGGCGCAGTTGCAAATCCATACTCTTCAGCACCTAGAAGTGCGGCGATTACTACATCGCGACCTGTCTTTAATTGGCCATCTGCCTGCACGACAATTCGATCACGTAGCCCATTTAGAAGTAGCGTCTGTTGGGTTTCAGCTAAACCAAGTTCCCACGGAGCTCCAGCATGTTTCAGTGAAGTAAGTGGTGAAGCTCCGGTTCCACCATCGTGGCCAGAGATCAATACGACATCGGCATGGGCTTTTGATACGCCAGCGGCAACGGTTCCAACGCCAACTTCAGCAACTAATTTGACGTGAATGCGGGCATTTTTATTGGCGTTCTTTAGATCGTGGATTAACTGTGCAAGATCTTCAATTGAATAAATATCGTGATGTGGCGGAGGTGAGATCAGTCCAACTCCAGGAGTTGAATATCTAACTTTGGCGATCCACGGATAGACCTTATTGCCAGGAAGTTGTCCGCCTTCACCGGGCTTTGCGCCTTGGGCAATTTTAATTTGAATATCATCTGCGTTAACTAGGTAATCACTGGTTACACCAAAGCGACCACTGGCAACTTGTTTAATTGCGCTGCGCTTGGAATCACCATTTGCCATCGGAATAGCTCGTGATGGATCTTCGCCACCTTCACCAGTGTTGGACTTTCCACCGAGTCGATTCATGGCGATCGCTAAAGTTTCATGTGCTTCTTGCGAAATCGATCCATAAGACATTGCGCCAGTTGAGAAACGCTTTACGATCTCTGAAATTGGCTCAACGTCATCAATGGAGATAGCGGGGCTCTCTCCCTCTTTAAAGGTGAAGAGTCCACGTAAGGTCATCAACTCTTTGCTCTGAGTGTCTACCTTGCTGGTGTAACGCTTAAAGATGTCATAGCGCTTGGAGCGAGTGGAGTGCTGCAGTGTAAATACAGTTTCTGGATTAAATAGATGTGGTTCCCCGTCACGGCGCCATTGGTATTCGCCCCCAATTGGCAGGCGCTTGGTTCCAGGGATCTCTCCCCCGACTGGGTATGCGATGAGATGGCGCGCAATAGTTTCTTCTGCAATCACATCTAGGCTAATTCCACCTAGACGTGAAGTTGTGCCAACAAAGTATTCATCAACAACTTCTTGGGATAAGCCGATCGCTTCAAATACTTGTGCTCCGGTGTAAGAAGCGATAGTTGAAATGCCCATCTTTGACATTACCTTCAAGACACCTTTACCTAAACTTTTGATCACATTGCGCACTGCTTTTTCAGGAGTGATGCCAGTGATCACGCCTTGCAGAACTAAATCTTCCGCAGATTCCATTGCCAAGTAAGGATTCACGGCGGCTGCGCCATAACCAATTAGCAGCGCAACATGGTGAACTTCACGGACATCGCCTGCTTCAACAACTAGACCAACTTGGGTACGAGTTTTCTCACGAATTAAATGGTGGTGTACTGCCGCTGTTAATATGAGAGATGGGATCGGCGTATCTTCAGCATCGCCATTACGATCTGAGAGAACGATAATGTGCGCACCTGCGGCGATTGCATCTGAGACTTCACGCTTAATTTCTTCCAAGCGAGTATGCAGAGTATTTCCATCACCAGTGACTGGAAAAAGCCCACGAACTACATAGCTTTCTAACTCTGGGTAATCACCATCAGCATTTACGTGAATGATCTTCGCTAGCTCGTCGTTATCAATAACTGGGAAGGCTAATGAAATATGGCGGCAAGATTCTGGGCCAGGGTCAAGGAGATTGTGCTCTGGGCCAAGTGATCCACCCAAACTAGTTACGAGTTCTTCGCGAATCGCATCAAGCGGCGGATTTGTTACTTGGGCAAAGAGTTGTGAGAAGTAATCAAAGAGCAGTCGTGGTTTTTCAGATAACGCTGCGATTGGCGAATCGGTTCCCATTGAACCAAGGGCTTCCATTCCGTTCTTGGCCATAGGCGTTAGCAAGATGCGAATCTCTTCTTCGGTATATCCAAAGGCGCGTTGGCGCCGCACAACAGATGAGTGTGGATAGACGATATGTTCGCGTGAAGGCAGGTCGCTCAACTTCATCATTCCAGAATCTAGCCACTGACCATAAGGAGCGGCATCCGCTAGCCCATCCTTTATTTCATCATCTTCAATGATGCGACCGGCTTCAATATCAACTAAGAACATCTTGCCGGGTTGCAAGCGACCTTTGCGGACAATTTTTTCAGCTGGGAAATCAAGCACACCAACTTCAGAGGCAAGAACGACGAGTCCATCATCTGTAACCCAGAAACGTGATGGACGCAGTCCATTGCGATCTAAGACAGCGCCGACTTGATGTCCATCTGTAAATGTCACACAAGCTGGACCATCCCAAGGCTCCATAAGAGATGAATGGAAGGCATAAAAATCACGTCGCTTTTGCGACATAGTGGCGTGGTTCTCCCACGCTTCCGGGATCATCATCAATACTGCATGTGGCAAGGAACGTCCGCCAAGGTATAACAACTCTAGAACTTCATCGAAGGATGCAGAATCGCTACCCGACATTTCAACTATCGGAAATAAACGGTTGAGATCTCCGGGAATTAGCTCACTAGCAAGTAGTGATTCGCGGGCGCGCATCCAATTGCGATTTCCTTTAACGGTATTAATTTCGCCGTTATGGGCGATAAAGCGATATGGGTGGGCCAGCGGCCAAGATGGAAAAGTATTTGTGGAAAAACGTGAGTGGACTAAAGCCAGAGGCGACACAACTCGCTCATCACTTAGATCTGGGAAAAACTCTTCTAGCTGTCCAGTGGTGAGCATTCCTTTGTAGACAATGGTCTGTGAAGAAAGAGATGGGAAGTAAAGATCTAGTGAGTGCTCTGCACGCTTTCGTAAACAGAAAGCTAGGCGATCGAGCGCAATTCCTGATTCGTTGTTCTTGCCAGCGATAAAGAGCTGTTCGAATTTAGGCATAACCGAAACTGCAGTCTTACCGAGCGACTCAGAATTAATTGGCAAATCGCGCCAACCTAAAACTATTAGCCCTTCTTCATCCGCGATTTTGGCAATTTCACTTTTAACCTCTGAACCCTGCGCGATAAAGGCAATACCAGTGGCATATAAATCTACTGGCGGAAGTTCAAATTTGACGACGGCGCGATAGAAAGCATCAGGTACTCGAATTAGGATGCCAGCGCCATCTCCGCTATCTGGTTCCGCACCAGACGCGCCACGATGTTCCATGTTACGAAGCGCGGTTAAAGCCTGCGCAACTATCTCATGTGTTGCAATTTTTTTAAGCGTAGCCACCATTGCAACACCGCATGCATCATGCTCGTTCGCTGGGTCATAGAGACCAAGACGTGCTGGGTAGTTAGATGGAAGGGCCATCTCGTTCACGCTCCTGTTGTCTACACTTGAAATATCGTGAGGGACAACTTTGGCCCAATTAAGATCCACGCGTTACCACGGGTAGAGATAAAGGGTAGCAAGAATTAGGGCGATTTGGCATGCCCGAAAATTGATCTGGCTTTAGATTCCGCTCACATGCAGAAGTCGCCCAATGCCAGCGGTGATCGCCATGCCGATACAGCCACCGATTACCACTCGAAGCGTTGGGGTGAGAATCTTTGATCCTGCGATTTTCGCGCTGATAACTCCTGTTACGAGCAAACCGACCAAGGTGAACCCGACAATGCTTATCGCTACAGTTCCGGTAGTTGGCGCAAAGGCTCCCGCAAATGGAATCAAGCCACCAGATGTAAATGCGGCGGCGGATGCAATGGCTGCTTGCACGGGACGCGCTTTTGTATGTGGATGTTGTCCAAGTTCATCGCGCAGGTGCGCTTCGAGTGGATCGTGCGCATGCATTGCTGTAGCCACTTCCATTGCCAACTCTGGAGTGAGGCCTCGCTTCATATAAATTTCTTGTAGCTCCAACAGCTCTGAATCTGGATCTACCGCTAAGTGTTCAATTTCTAGCAACCGATCAGATTCCTCAATATCGTTCTGCGAACGCACAGATACATATTCGCCGACGGCCATAGACATAGCGCCAGCTACGATTCCGGCAGCACCGGCTGTGATGAGAAAACCTTGCGCATCCGCGCCACCAACTTTTGCGGCGGTTACACCAATCATTAAAGATGCGGTAGAAACCAAACCATCATTTGCACCGAGAACTGCAGCACGTAACCAACCGGCACGGTGAGTGCGGTGATTAAGGTTGCGTTGATATACATCTTCAAGTGCCATATGTAGAGCCTACCTGATTGCCATTAATTTTCAGGTGAAATATTGACCTGCTTCTTACCTTGATTTCTATAGAAAAGCACCAAACCTAAGATAAATACAAAGATACTTGTCCACTGATTCACCCTAAGACCGAAGAAATCATGTGCTGAATCGATGCGAATTCCTTCAATGATGAATCGGGCGGCAGAATAGCCAGCGATGTAAATGTAGAAGGTAGAACCCTCTCGCCACTTTTTTCCAAATCTAATTAGCACAAGCGCGAGTAAGGTCGTCCAAATCGCTTCATATAAAAAGGTGGGGTGGAATGTCTCAAATTGACCGTAACCCCTCGGTCTAAATTTATAAGGGATCTCAAGCGCCCACCAAGTATCCAAAGGTCTGCCAAAGAGTTCGGCGTTAAACCAATTGCCAAAACGCCCGATTGCCTGCGCTAGCAATATTCCTGGTGCAAGAGCATCTAGGAAGACACCGAAAGATGGCAGTGTTCTCTCCTTTGCAATGCGGCGGTAACTAAGTAGTGCACCGAGCACACCAAGTGCGATCGCCCCCCAAATTCCCAAACCACCATTCCATATTTTAACGATGGCCAAGAGACTTCCATTGCTACCAAAATATAACTCTGGTGAAGTAACTACGTGGTAGAGACGTCCACCAATAATTCCGGCAGGTATTGCAATGACTGCAACGTCAGAGACGACTCCCTTTAGATCTAGACCCGCGGAGTTTCCATAACTCCGAAGCCGCCTATCGCCCACCCAAATGGCGATAGCGATTCCAGCAATTATGCAAAGTGCGTAGAAATAAAAGGTGAAAGGACCGATAGCGATCTGCGACAGAGTCGGAGTCGGTATCGAAGTTCGCATAGTTAGGCTTTGGAAACAGCGAGCATAAATTCACCCAAGCTGTTATAGGCCTTGTCGCGATCTATCTCTTTACCATTGATAAATACCGTTGGAGTTGAATTTATATTGCGTTTGGCACCTTCATTTGCCACGTTTATAACCCAATCCTTATATTCATTATTGTTAACGCATTTCTCATACTCTTTGCTTGTTATACCTAGCCCTAAGCTTAAAGTTGTGAAGTAAGAAGAACTCCAGGCTCCCGAATTCTCGGCAGGCTGGTTTGCGTAGAGCAATTTATGAAACTGAATGAATTGACCTTCGTCAGCCGCACACCCTGCGGCATTGGCTGCTAATTGTGATTCAGGACCAAGGAATGAAAGGGGGTGGTATGCGACCTTGGCTTTCTTAGTGTTGATCAAATCTTCAACGTATTCACCAACTATCGATTCAAATCGCGCGCAGGCTGGACATTGAAAATCTTCATAAATTTCAATAAAGGGAACATCTTGTAACTCTTTGTTAAAGACCATTCCGTAACCATCTTCTACTGAAACGATTGAAGGTACGGCTGCGCTGGTGTTGGTCTGCTTTGAGAGAATCGTAGGAACGAGCATGATCAGAACTACGCCGATTACTACAGCGATAACTAAGTTGCGGGTGAAGTTATCTTTTCCGCCTTTTGGATTCTTTGCCTGCGCCATTCTTATTCCACTTCTCCCTGTGAGGATTTACGATTCTGGTTCCTATCCAATGAAAACTTGGTAGAAGGGTAGCGAATTAAATACGCGGCGAGAAATACCAGCCCTAAATCCCTGAGAATTTCCTGTAAATACTTGGTCTGACCTGGCTCAACAGCGCCTCCCCCTCCAAAGCAACCACAATCAATATTTAAGCCTCTAGCCCAGGCTTGCGCGATTGCAATAATAAATACGATCATTGTGAACCCACCGAGAGCGGCCACTACACGTGTTAGCGCTCCCAATATTAAAAGCGCTCCAATGACAATTTCTACGGGGGGAAGAATTAGACCCAGCAGATTGGCTAATGAGATAGGCAGCATTTCATATGCACGCACCGCCATCTGAGATTTATCAGGCGTTCCAACCTTTAAATAACCGGCGACAAAGAGCACGCCGCCCAAAGTTAGCCGCGCCACCAAACCAATCCAAGGTTGCAATATTACAAATCGACTCTTCATCGTCCCTCACGCACTCCTTTAGCTAACTCACGCACCAATTCAGTTACCGCTCTTAGCCCTGCCTCTTCACTCGTTGCATCTTGCAGCACTTTAATAAATGCTGAGCCAACAATTACGCCATCAGCATAGGCGGCCACGCCCTTAGCTTGTTCCCGCGTTGATACACCTAAGCCAACTGCAATCGGAAGATCTGTCGTTTTGCGTACTCGCGCGACTAGATCCGCCGCACCTGACGAGACAGATGCACGTGCGCCAGTAACTCCCATCAAACTTGCAGCATAAACAAAGCCGCCACATTTGGCTGTTACCTGCGCCAAACGCGCATCCTTTGTGCTGGGCGCGACGACATAGATCGGACTAATTGTCGAATTCTCTGCTGCACCAATCCAGCCAACTGACTCTTCTATCGTTAAATCTGGAGTGATAACACCTGATCCACCATTTGCCGCGATTGCATCAGCGAAGTCTGCTACACCAAAGCGTTCAATTGGATTCCAGTAAGTCATTACCACTGCAGGCACAGATGCAGCGGCAACTTTTAAAGCTGCTAAGACTTCTTGGGCACCTGTTCCGTTGGCAAGAGATGTAACAGCGGCTGCTTGAATCGTTGGGCCATCCATAACGGGATCGCTGTAGGGATATCCAATTTCAATGGCATCTACTCCCCCTTCGATAAAGGCGGCGATAACCCGATGACATCCTTCTTGGGATGGAAATCCAGCAGGTATATAAGCGATAAGTGCCGCGCGATTTTCAGCACGAACTTTTACAAAGAGTTGATCTAAAGCGGTCATTAATCGAGTGGAATTCCAAAATAACTTGCGGCAGTCTGCACATCTTTATCGCCTCGACCCGAGAGATTTATAACGATAATTGCATCCTTGCCGAGTTCATTTCCTACTTGCATTGCCCCAGCTAGTGCGTGCGCTGTTTCAATCGCTGGAATAATTCCTTCAGTCTTAGATAAGAGCGCAAAGGCGTGCATAGCCTGATCATCGGTAATAGCGCGATATTCGGCGCGACCGATATCGTGCAAGTATGCGTGCTCTGGACCCACGCCGGGATAATCAAGGCCTGCAGAAATTGAATGCGATTCAACGGTCTGTCCATTCTCATCCTGCAAAACATAGGAGCGAGTTCCGTGCAGAACGCCAGGTGTTCCACCGGTAATAGTTGCTGCATGGCGACCGGTTTCTACACCATCACCACCTGCCTCAAGACCAATTAAGCGAACAGTCGGATCAGAAATAAATCGATGGAAGATACCGATCGCATTTGATCCACCGCCCACGCACGCAAGAACCGCATCCGGAAGACGGCCGGTGAGTTCAAGAACTTGCTCACGTGTTTCTTCGCCAATAATCTTGTGAAAATCTCTAACCATTGTCGGGAAAGGATGAGGGCCAGCGACGGTACCTAACATGTAATGCGTACTTTCTACATTTGTTACCCAGTCACGCATCGCCTCGTTGATGGCATCCTTTAGGGTGCGCGAACCGGATGTGACCGGAACAACTTCAGCGCCTAGCAATTTCATTCGCGCCACATTTAGTGATTGGCGTTTTGTATCTTCCTCGCCCATATAAACAACGCACTCCAGCCCCATTAACGCAGCAGCGGTTGCGGCGGCAACGCCGTGTTGGCCGGCACCAGTTTCGGCGATGATTCTTTTCTTACCCATGCGCTTTGTAAGAAGCGCTTGTCCAAGTACGTTATTTATCTTATGGCTGCCGGTGTGGTTTAGATCCTCACGCTTTAAGATTATGCGCGCACCGCCTGCGTGTTCTGCAAAGCGTTTTGCTTCAGTAATAATGCTAGGGCGACCTGTGTAACTACGGTGAAGTTCGGCCAGTTCTTTAATAAAAGATGGATCAAGTTGCGAAGTTCGATGGGCTTCTTCCAACTCTTCCAGTGCGCCGATCAGCGCTTCCGGAACAAAACGTCCGCCATATGGACCGAAGTGGCCCAAGATTGCAGAGAGATCTTCACGCGCTGATGTCGACATAGTGAAAGCCTACCCTTGACCCAATAAGGTGCGCATCGCCAAAGTGGGATCAGATGATGTGACAAGGGCTTCACCAACCAAGATGGCATCTGCCCCGAGGCTCTGAGCGAATTCCACATCGCGGCGCGCGCTTATTCCAGATTCAGCAACACGGATAACTTCGGCTGGGATCTGTGGAATTAGCTCCGCAAATGCTCCTTGATTTACATCTAAAGTCTTTAGGTTACGAGAGTTAACTCCAACTATGCGCGGTGTGATCTCCATAGCTCGCTCTAACTCATCCGCTGTATGAACTTCGATAAGTGCCGCCATTCCCATCTCGGTCGCCAGATCATAGAAATCTCGTAATTGGCTCTTGGCTAACGCGGCGACAATTAAAAGCACCATATCTGCGCCATGTGCACGCGCTTCAAAGAATTGGTACTCATCAACCATAAAATCCTTGCGCAGAATTGGAATGGATACTCTGGCGCGTACTGCAGTTAGATCGGCTAGTGATCCCTTAAATCTACGTTCTTCTGTTAATACGCTAATTACACTGGCACTGGCGCTTTCATAGCGTTCGGACAGAGCAGCTGGATCACCAATTGCTGAAAGCTCACCCTTACTTGGTGATGAACGTTTGACTTCGGCGATGACTTTCATGACATCACCTTTTAGCACTTGATGCGCATCCAAGGGCGCTGCCGCTTGTGACATTTGCTCGTGCAACTCACCTAATGATCTGCGGCGTTTGGCTAAATCTTCGCGTACGCCCTCGATGATCGAATCTAATACGCTCACTTTTCGCCACCATCGCTACTCGGGTCTATTCCATTATCGAGTGCGCTCCAAGGAGTATGAATCTTTTGCTTACGCTCATATCGTGATGAAATATTGAAGCGGCGCGAAATTAGATAGACGAGTGCGAGAATTACAACGAGAGAAAATAGAATAGGAGCAAAGTCAGACATCTAAGTGACATTGCTTCCGTTAGATAATTTATTGGCGGCACCTATTGCGCCCAATACCGCAGCTGCCTTATTTAAACACTCTTGATTCTCTGATTCGGGATCCGAGTCAGCAACTACTCCAGCACCGGCTTGAACATATGCCATCTTTTTATAAATGAGCGCAGTACGAATTGCGATACAAGTATCGATATTGCCAGTGAAATCTAGGTAGCCAATCGCACCGCCGTATAAACCGCGACGAGTTGGTTCTAACTCTTCAATGATCTCCATCGCCCGCGGTTTTGGGGCACCTGAGAGAGTTCCGGCTGGAAAGACGGCGAAGAGCGCATCAACTGGTGAAGATTTTTCAGATAACTCTCCGATTACCGTTGAGACGATGTGCATTACATGTGAGTACCGCTCAATGTGCATAAAATCAATAACTTCCACACTGCCTGGTGAACAAATGCGTCCTAAATCATTGCGACCAAGATCTACCAACATCAAATGTTCGGCGCGTTCTTTAGGATCCGCCAATAACTCTTCACCAAGGCGGTGATCTTCTTCTGCTGAATCAGAACGCTTTCGGGTACCAGCAATTGGATGGACCATTACCTCTTTGCCGGTGACTTTAACTAAAGCTTCTGGGCTTGAACCAACAACTTCAACGCCATCGGTAAATCGAAAAAGATACATGTATGGGCTCGGATTGTGTAAGCGCAGCATTCGATAAACATCTAAAGCATCTGCATTGCATTCCATGGCAAAGCGTTGTGAGAGAACTATCTGGAAGGCTTCCCCCGCCAAAATCTCCTCTTTCGCCAACGCTATCTTTGCCTTGTACTCATCCCCTGTGATATTTCTAGTAAATTCTGGTTCGTTCTTCTGGGCTAATTCGGCAACAAATCCAGGAAGTGATCCCGCGAGCTCGTTCTGCATTCGATCTAAACGTGATTGCGCATCGTCATAAGCCTGATCGACGCGCGCTCCGGTTCCATCCCAGTTAATAGCGTTGGCAATTAAGGTGATTGTTCCCTCAGCGTGATCCATTACTGCTAGATCGCTAGTTAACATAAATGCCAACTCCGGAAGGTCGATATCTTTTTTTCCAAGAGATGGAAGTTTTTCTAAGCGACGAACCGAGTCATAGCCTAAATAACCGACTAAGCCGCCGGTAAGTGGTGGCAGACCTGCGATCTTGGGCGAGCGTAAATGCGCCGCCGAAAGTCTTAACGCCTCTAGAGGATCTATTCCGACTGGTGCACCTGCCGGAGTTGTTCCGACCCAGATAGCTTTTCCATCTTTCTCGCTTAAAGTTGCTTGGCTATTTGCGCCAATAAATGAGTAGCGTGACCACGCTCCCCCGTGTTCGGCCGATTCCAATAGAAATGTAGATGGTGCGTTCTTAGCTAACTTGCGATAAATACCGATCGGGGTTTCACCATCTGCAAGAAGTTTGCGATAGACCGGAATTACATTGAAACTCTTGGCATACTCCTGAAATTCAGAACGTTGCATTAGCGCTCATCCGTAGCCTGATTTAACTTTACCGGGATGTGAAAACAGCTTTGTTCACCGGTATGGCAAGCAGCCCCAACTTGTTCAACCTTTAATAAGAGCGCATCGCCATCACAATCTAAAGAAATGGCTAAAACTTTTTGAGTATGTCCTGAGGTGGCGCCTTTCTCCCACATTTCACTGCGGCTGCGGCTCCAGTAGGTAGCCCGTCCCGACTTTAGGGTTAAAGCTAAAGATTGGCGGTTCATGTAAGCCAGCATTAAAACTTCACCAGTACTGGCATCTTGGGCGATCGCCGGAATTAAATCGAGATCGGATTTTAAAAGCGCTGCAATATCGGCAGGTAAATCGCTAGGCAGCTGCGCATCCATAGCCTTATTCTGCCTTAAGCGATGCGGTTGCTGCGAATGGAATAACCCTGACCGCTCAAATACTTCTTTGCATCACTTATTCGGTGAATCCCGAAGTGAAATACGCTCGCTGCAAGTAAGGCATCGGCGCCAGCATCGAGAGCCGCTCCAAAATCTTCGAGCGTTCCAGCACCACCACTGGCGATTAGTGGAACATTCGATATAGCTCGCACCGCAGAAATCATTCCGATGTCATAACCTGCGCGCGTGCCATCGGCATCCATTGAATTTAAAAGAATTTCGCCAGCGCCAAGTGCACAAGCTTTCTCAACCCAAGCGAGTGCATCAAGACTTGCGCTCTGTCGGCCGCCATGGGTTGTGACTTCAAATCCTGATTCGGTACGAGCGCGGCGAGCATCAACTGAAATAACTAGAACTTGCGAACCAAAGCGATCGGCAATTTCCGCAATTAACTCAGGCCGGGCAATTGCAGCAGTGTTTATCGACACTTTATCTGCACCCGCACGAAGTAGGCGATCTACATCTGCAACGCTACGGATTCCACCACCAACAGTGAGTGGAATAAATACTTGCTCAGCGGTTTTACGCACCACATCTAAGGTAGTTTCACGATCTGAACTACTGGCAGAGATATCTAAAAAGGTTAACTCATCTGCGCCTTCTAAATTATATAAATTTGCCATCTCGACCGGATCGCCGGCATCAACGAGATCGGTAAAGTTAACACCTTTTACAACGCGCCCATCTGTGACATCTAGGCAGGGAATGATGCGGATTGAGAGCGCCATTTACTTTACGCCTTTGGTTAAGGCCAGCGCTTCTTGAAGTGTGAAAGCTCCGGCATATAAAGCCTTACCGACAATTGCACCTTCGACACCCATCTCATTTAAAGCAGATAGCGCTGCGATATCGGCCAATGATGAGATACCACCGCTGGCGACAACTGGTTTCTTGGTGGCGCTGCAAACTTCGCGCAGTAATTCCAGATTTGGACCCTGCAAGGTTCCATCTTTAGTTACATCGGTTACTACATAGCGGGCACAACCATTGCTTTCTAAACGTTCCAGTGTTTCAAATAGATCTCCACCTTCTTTTGTCCACCCACGTGCTGCGAGTACATGGCCGCGCACATCTAAACCAACTGCAATTTGATCGCCGTACTCTGCAATTACACGAGCAGTCCATTCCGGGTTTTCTAGCGCTGCCGTGCCCAGATTTATACGGCGACAGCCTGTGGCAAGTGCGCGCTTTAAAGATTCATCATCGCGAATTCCGCCAGAGAGTTCTACCTTTATATCTAAACGTCCCACAACCTCGGCCAGTATTGCGCTGTTATCTCCTCTGCCAAATGCCGCATCAAGATCAACCAAGTGCAACCATTCAGCACCTGCTGCTTGAAAATCTAGAGCGACTTTAAGTGGTTGACCGTAAACACTCTCGCGTGCGAGTTCACCTTGCACCAGTCTTACTGCGCGCCCATCCTTAACATCTACCGCAGGAAGGAGTTCTAAGTAATCTACTGCGCTCATAGTAATCTGACCCAATTTTTAATGAGTTGAAGACCAGCATCGCCAGATTTTTCAGGGTGAAACTGAGTGGCACAGATCGCACCATCTTCAACTGCGCTAAGAAATTTCTCGTTATGAGTAGTCCACCCTTGCGCAGACCCAACGCTCGATTTAGCGGCATAAGAATGGACAAAATAGAAAGATTGATCGGCAACGCCTTTAAAGAGTTGTGATTCTCCGGTTACCGAAACGGTATTCCAACCCATATGCGGCAAGATCGGTGCAGTTAACTTAGTGATGCTCTCTTGCCAAATTCCTACACCCTGATGTAGTTCGGTATTTGCATGCTCATCGCCGTCACGAAAAAGGATCTGCATACCAACACAAATGCCAAGTGTCGGACGTTTTGCAGCGACTCGTGCGCGAACTATTTCATCTCCCCCGATTGCGACTAAGCCACGCATGCAAGCAGCAAAGGCGCCAACGCCGGGAACGACAAGGCCCATGGCATTAAGCGCAGTGTCACGATCAGATGTAACTACAACTTCAGAGCCGCTGCGTTCAAAGGCGCGCTGCGCCGAACGTAAATTACCTGACCCGTAGTCAAGGATTGCAATCACTATTAAAGCGAACCTTTTGTGGAAGGAACTCCTGCGATTCCGCCATCAAGTGAGACTGCATCACGGAGTGCGCGAGCTACTGCTTTAAATTGCGCTTCAAATACGTGGTGTGCGTTACGACCCTCAAGCACACGGATATGAAGTGCGATACGCGCCTCGGCAACAATTGACTCCCAGATATGTTTTCCAAGAGTGGTATCAAATGTACCGATTAACTCAACGATTTCTGGTTGGCGGTGTACAAGGTAAGGGCGTCCCGAAAGGTCTACCGCTGCCTGAACGAGAACCTCATCAAGTGGCACCATCGCATCGCCAAAGCGACGAATGCCGACTTTATCGCCGAGGGCTTCACGCAGTGCCTGACCAAATGCCAGCGAAGTATCTTCAACGGTGTGATGCGAATCGACATCAACATCGCCTGTGGTCTTAACCGTTAAATTAAAACCAGAGTGCTTGCCTAGTTGCGAGAGCATGTGGTCGAAGAACGGAACGCCAGTATCAACTGAGATAGCACCTTCACCATCTAAATTTAATTCGACGATTACGTGTGACTCTTTCGTCTTACGTTCTACGCGGGCTGTTCTCATTGGCGTTCTCCATTCAAGATCTCTTGCAGGGCGGCGATAAATTTCTGGTTCTCGGCCTCATTGCCAATGGTCATACGTAAGTGTCCTAATAATCCCACATCTCTTATGAGAACACCGCGATCTAGAAGTTGGCGCCAAAGCTGGGCTGGTTCGTGGCTAAATCCAGTAAATAGGATGAAGTTGGCTTGGCTGGCAATTACCTGCAAGCCCATCTTCGCTAACTCTGCTGCTACAAATTCACGGGATTGAATGAGAGATGAGACGGTTCCTAATAATTCACTTTGAAATTCCAGAGCCACCTCGGCGGCCGCCTGAGTAAGTGAACTTAAGTGATACGGCAGACGAACTAAGAACATAGCTGAAACAATCTCTGGATCTGCTACTAAATATCCCAGGCGAGCTCCAGCAAAGGCAAATGCTTTGCTCATTGTGCGAATAACAACCAAGTTAGGGTATTTGGCAATTAGAGTGACGGCAGATGGCAAGTTTGAGAATTCAGCGTATGCCTCATCGATAATCAGTAAGCCGTTTACCTTTGCCACAGCATCGGCTAACTGAGAAATTTCATCCAAGGTCACAGTTGTTCCGGTTGGATTATTAGGGGTTGTCACAAAAGTTAGCGCAGGCTTTACCGCCGAAATTTCCTGTAGCGCTTTGGCGATATCGAGTGAGAAATCTGCGCGACGTCCACCATCGCGCCAGTCAACTCCGATTACCTTAGCGATTAACGGGTGCATGGAGTAAGAAGGTGTAAATCCAAGTGTTGGTCTATCACCAAAAGCCATAAAGAGTGATTGGATAATTTCATTGCTTCCATTGGCTGCCCAAACTTGCTCAGCTTCTAATGAAGTGCCAGAAAGGTTATTGATAAAGGAGGCTAGCGAATTACGCAGTACAAGCGCATCACGATCTGGGTAGCGATTTAAGGTAAGTGCGACTTGATGGGTGCGGTCAGCGATCGCTTTAGCTAGCGCAGGTGATGGTGCATATGGGTTCTCATTGGTATTTAAAGTCGCATCAGCTGGAACTTGTGGCGCGCCATATGGAGAAAGTGGTTGTAAATCTTGGCGCAGCGGCAACCAGTCAGGCCATTTCTTGGTACTCATAAATTTTCCAAACGAGCAGA
The DNA here is from genome assembly GCA_964201295.1 of Candidatus Planktophila sp. Classification (GTDB taxonomy): domain Bacteria; phylum Actinomycetota; class Actinomycetes; order Nanopelagicales; family Nanopelagicaceae; genus Planktophila. The sequence continues at coordinate 25,351 of CAXNDN010000001.1, forward strand.
CATCGCTTCACCGTGTGCCGGCAAATCTTCCGCATTCGCCAATGTGATGACGGTAGGAACCAAATCTACAAATGCTGTTTTGCTGTATTCAATGTAATGAATACCTCGCAAGAAAGTTTGCACTGAAAGTCCACTGCTGTGGCAGGCGCATCCCCCAGTTGGTAAAACGTGGTTAGAACCTGCGGAGTAGTCGCCGAGTGAGACCGGCGAGAATCTGCCGATAAATACTGCACCGGCATTACGAATCTTTAGCGCATCTGCTGCAGCGCTATCGGTTTGAATCTCTAAATGTTCGGCGGCATAAGCATTAACTACATCAATACCTTGTGATATCGAGTCAACCAAGACAATTGCAGATTGAACTCCAGTTAACGCTTCCCGGATGCGCGCGCTATGTTTAGTAGCAGCGACTCGAACTTCCAGTTCTTTCGCAACCTGTGCAGCCAAATCAGTAGATGTGGTCACCAAAACTGCGGCAGCAATGACATCGTGCTCCGCTTGGCTAATTAAATCTGCGGCTACATCGGCGGCAATAGCGCTCTCATCAGCCAAGATCGCAATCTCGGTCGGTCCCGCCTCGGAATCAATTCCAATAACACCACGTAGCGCGCGCTTTGCTGCAGCAACGTAAATATTTCCTGGGCCAGTCACCAGATCACACTTTTCAGATAGGCCCTCCATTCCAAAAGCAAAGAGTGCTATCGCCTGCGCTCCACCAATGGCATAAACCTCTTTTACTCCAAGCAGTGCACAAGCCGCCAAAATTGTTGGGTGTGGTAATCCCCCAAACTCTTTCTGCGGTGGCGAAGCCACTGCGATGCTAGATACTTCTGCAATCTGCGCCGGAATCACATTCATTAAAACGCTACTTGGATAGACGGCGCGACCACCTGGAACATATAAACCGACACGATCGACGGGAATCCAACGTTCGGTGACGACCCCGCCATCTACCACCTTCGTGCTCTTATCAGTGCGCTTCTGATCTTCATGCACCTTGCGAATTCGAGAGATGGAAAGTTCTAGTGCGGCACGTACTGCCGGATCTAGATTTGCTAGCGCAGTATCCAAGTGGTGCTGACTCACGCGAATTGACTCTGGCTTTACCCCATCAAACTCTTCGGCAAGTTTTAAAAGTTCTGCTTCATCACCGTTTTTCACACGTTCTAAAATTGGCTCAACAGCGCGCATCGCAGTTGCGATATCAAGAACTGCTCGTGGGATTGCTCGTTGATAGCCCGCCTTGCTAAAGGCTTGGCCGCGTAAATCAAGCGTGCGAATCATAAGTTAAGTCTAACGGCTAGGTAATTACTCCCGCGCCTGAATATAAGTAAATAAGAATTATTGAGATTAGATGCGAACCAGGCAATCTGGCCCAAGAATCGATTTGAGATCAGCGCTCAGACTAGGTGATGCTGTGACTAGTGCATCAATTTTCATAGTCGTAAATACCCCTTGATCATCGATCTGCATATGGACCTCACGCTTTCCGGGATGGGAGCGAAGAATCTCCTTCATGCGATCGACAATTGGCGGAGTGCATTGGGAAATAGGAAGTGAAATCAAGAGCGGTCCAACTGGTCCAGTTGAGATATCCAGGGATTTCATTTCAAGGGCGGTGAAACGAACGACATCGTCGCGGCGCTCAAATCGTCCGCGCACAGTTACCACTCGATCTTCAATCAGAGTTAGCGCATATTGGTTGTAGACATTCGAGAAGAAGAGCACTTCAACTGCGCCTTCTAAATCTTCCAAGGTAACGATTGCCCAAGATGATCCCGTTCGTGAAACTTTCCTTTGCACACCTGTAATTAACCCACCTAAAGTTACGAAACCGTCTGGTGTGCTTTCATCAGCCAGTAAAGAGCTGATAGACATATCAGTGTTAGAACGCAATATATGTTCCACACCTAGCAACGGATGGTCAGAGACGTAGAGTCCAAGCATTTCACGTTCAAAGGTAAGTAACGTTGTCTTATCCCATTCGAAAGTTGGAATATCTATATCTAGTCCAGCTACTTGGGTCATCGAATCCCCACCAAATAGATCAAATTGACCGATCGCCTCAGCCCGCTTTGTTTCGATAACCGAGTCAATTGCTTCTAAGTGAATAGACATCAAGCCTTTACGTGGATGTTGCAGCGAATCAAATGCGCCACCCTTAATCAAAGATTCAATGGTCTTCTTGTTGCAGACTTGTGCATCTACTTTGGCAAGGAAATCACCGAAATAAGTGAATGAGCCCTTGGCTACGCGTGAGGCCTTAATCGATGCGACAACGCCTTCTCCGACATTTCTGATCGCAGCAAGGCCAAAGCGAATATCTCTTCCACGCGGGGTGTACTCGGCATTTGATTCATTTACATCAGGTGGCAGAACCTTAATTCCCATTCGGCGACACTCAGATAGATAGAGCGCTGACTTATCTTTATCATCACGAACGCTCGTTAAGAGCGCGGCCATGTATTCAGTTGGGAAGTTAGCCTTCAAATATGCAGTCCAGAAAGAGACGACTCCATAGCCGGCGCTATGGGCGCGGTTAAAGGCGTAATCAGAGAATGGAATCAGAACATCCCACAGGCGTTTGATGGCTGCAGTTGAGAAACCATTCTCTTTCATACCCGCCTCAAATGGCACATACTCTTTATCTAGAATCTCTTTATTCTTCTTACCCATCGCCTTACGCAATAAATCTGCGCGACCCAATGAGAAACCCGCAACTTTCTGAGCAATCGCCATTACTTGCTCTTGGTAAACAATTAAGCCGTAGGTATCTCCCAATATTTCCTGTAAGACATCAGAGAGTTCGGGATGAATCGGCTCAACTGGTTTACGGCCATTCTTACGATCGGCATAGTTATTGTGCGCATTCTCTCCCATTGGTCCCGGGCGATAGAGCGCGATCACCGCTGAAATATCCGCAAAAGAATCAGGCGCCATGCTTCGCAAAAGTGCGCGCATTGGTCCACCGTCTAGCTGGAATACTCCCAGAGTATCTCCGCGCGATAAGAGTTCAAAAGTTTTTTGATCGGCAAGGACGAGATCTTCTAGAACCACATCAACACCTTGGTTCTCTTTAATATTCAGGAGCGCATCATCTAAAACCGACAGGTTGCGTAAGCCTAAAAAGTCCATCTTTAGCAGACCAGTTGATTCGCATGCACCCATATCAAATTGGGTAATTATCGCGCCATCTGCTTCACGGCGATGGATCGGGATGACATCTAATAACGGCTCCCGCGAAAGGATGACGCCGGCGGCGTGAACTCCCCATTGGCGCTTTAGACCTTCCAAACCTTTTGCTAAATCAACAACCTTCATTGAATCGGGATCAGAGTTATAGAGTTCACGAAATTCACTGGCTTCGCCGTGGCGTGGATCTTTAGAATCAAAGATGCCAGAGAGCGAAATATCTTTACCCATTACAGAAGGTGGAAGCGCCTTAGTTAATTTTTCTCCAATCACATATGGATAACCAAGTACGCGCGTGGCATCTTTAATTGATTGCTTAGATTTAATCGTGCCGTAGGTGATGATCTGGGCGACGCGATCTTCGCCGTATTTCTCTGTCGCATATTTGATCATTTCGCTGCGGCGACGTTCATCAAAGTCTAGGTCGATATCAGGCATCGAGATACGTTCTGGATTTAGGAAGCGTTCAAATAAAAGTCCATGTTCAATTGGGTCTAGCCCAGTTATTCCTAATACATAAGCAACAAGTGAGCCAGCTGCTGAACCACGACCTGGCCCGACGCGGATTCCAACTCTCTTGGCATACGAGACCAAGTCGGCTACAACGAGGAAGTAACCAGGAAAGCCCATCTTAAGCATTACGCCTAATTCGTAATTTAATCTCTCCTTATATTGATCAGTTAAACGATCTCCAAATTTAGCGACCAGGCCACTTTCAGCTTCTTTACGTAGCCAGCTATCTTCACTTTCTCCTGCTGGAACAGCAAAGGCGGGCATTAAATTTTCACCTTCACGCAATTTAACGTTGCAACGTTCCGCGATTAGCAGGGTGTTATCGCATGCTTCGGGAAGCTCACGGAAAAGCTCACGCATCTGTGCCGGTGTCTTTAAGTAAAATTCATCGTTATCAAATTTAAAGCGCTTGGGATCTGCCAGCGTTGAGCCCGATTGCACACAGAGCAGCGCCGCGTGGGCGGCAGCATCAGCGTGCTGGGTGTAGTGAAGGTCGTTGGTGGCAAGTAACGGCAATTCAAGTTCGCGACCTAATTTGAGAAGATCTTCCTTTACTCGTGTTTCGACATCTATGCCATGATCCATTAACTCTAAAAAGAAATTATTCGCGCCAAAAATATCGCGGTAATCACTTGCGGCGCGCAACGCTTCTTTGTAATTTCCCATTCGTAAACGCGTCTGTATTTCTCCACCCGGGCATCCAGTAGTTGCAATCAACCCATCTGAATATAGCGAAAGTAGTTCGCGATCCATCCGCGGCTTGTAGTAATAACCTTCCAGCGAAGCCAGAGAAGAGAGCCGAAATAGATTCTTTAGGCCATGGTTATTTTCGGCAAGAATCGTCATATGTGTATATGCGCCGCCACCAGAGACATCATCATCTCCACCGCTAGCCCATTGCACACGCTTCTTTTCAAAGCGCGATTCGGGCGCAACGTAGGCTTCAATTCCAATAATCGGTTTTACGCCGGCGCTGGTAGCTTGTTTATAGAATTCGAAAGCGCCAAAGACATTTCCGTGGTCGGTCATAGCGATCGCGGGCATTTCCAGACGCGCTACTTCTTCTACTAGATCGCCAACTCGCGCCGCGCCATCAAGCATTGAATATTCAGTGTGAACATGCAGGTGCACGAAAGAGTCTTTTTTACTCACAGGGGTTGGGTTCGCGGTCGTCACAGTTTCTCAATATTAGTCTCTGGGCTAGTCAGAAGGCTGCAGTTACGGCAGAACGGCATCGGAGAGTATGCCCAAGCAAGTCTGAAGGTCAGGTGCATAGGGAGCGTTAAAAACCAATGGTTCCTTGGTCACGGGATGAGCAAAGCGAAGTTCTAGCGCATGCAACCAAGGTCGTGACATCTTCAAAGATTTACCGAGGACCGGATCTGCTCCATATGTTGTATCCCCAACGAGTGGATGATTTAGGGCAGAGAAGTGGACGCGGATTTGATGTGTGCGCCCAGTTTCAAGTTCAACTTTAACTAGCGAGACTGATCTATAGAATTCAATAACTTCGTAATGTGTAATGCTCTCTTTACCTTCAGCAATTACTGCAAAGCGATGATCTTCCTTAGGGTGGCGATCAATTGGCGCATCAATAGTTCCGGTGACTGGATCCATATGACCTTGTACTAATGCGTGGTAAATCTTCTCTACTTCATGGTCGCGAAAGGCATCTTTAAGTCTTTTGTAGGCGCGATCACTCTTTGCAACGATCATCAAGCCGCTTGTGCCGACATCAAGACGATGCACGATTCCCGCACGTTCGGCCGGACCTGAAGTTGAAATTGTGTATCCAGCGGCAGTTAGCGCGCCGACAACAGTTGGCCCCATCCATCCTGGACTTGGATGAGCTGCGCAACCAACTGGCTTATCAACAACAACAATATCTTCATCATCATAAACAACTCGCAAACCATCTAAAGGTGTCAATGGAATCGGATCCTGATTGAGAGGTTCTGGCATCAGAACATCAATTAGTTGCCCGCTGGTCACACGTTCTGATTTCGCCATTGCACGACCGCTGGTTCGAATATCACCATCTTCAAGTAAGCGCACAATTGTGGTGCGCGATAGACCAAGAACGCGAGTGAGTGCGCTATCGATACGTTCGCCAGCTACGCCCTCGGGAACGCTTAAAGTGCGCGCTTCGCGTGACATCTAAGCTCCTATCGGTGAGATATTACGAATTGAAAGAATGACAGCAATTGATGCTGCAACCACAATAGCGCTATCTGCCAAGTTAAATACCGGCCAATTCGGCAGTTGAATCCAATCAATTACATGTCCTGTGAAGAAGCCAGGGCTGCGAAAAATACGATCGGTGAGATTTCCGAGGATTCCACCTAAGGCCAGTCCTAGAACGATCGACCAACCAAAAGAGGTAATCTTTATTGAGTAGTAGGCAATTGCGGCAACAACTAAAATCGCAAATATTGTGAAAATAACTGTCGCACCCTGCGCCAAACTAAAGGCTGCTCCAGAGTTCTTAAGCAGAGTCAACTGGAGAAAGTCGCCCAGCAATTTAACGGGGTTACGCGAATCAAGTGAATTAAGAGCCCAACTCTTAGTTGCAAAATCTAGAAGCCAGATCGCCCACGCGATCGCATAAAGTCTCTTCCAGTGTGTAGAAAGTTGGCGCACTTTAGCGCCGCTCTTCCTTCTGCTTGCAGATCATGCAGAGGGTTGCCCGAGGGAAAACTTGTAAACGCGCCTTACCGATCGCATTGCCACATTCTTCACAGCTTCCATAAGTCTTACTGTCGATGCGATCTAGCGCGCGCTCTGTCTGCAAAACCATATCGCGGGCATTTATGACAAGAGACATTTCGTGTTCACGCTCGAAGGTTTTAGTTCCGGAATCTGCTTGATCATCGCCGGCGCCTTCACCTGAATCTGAAATTAACTCATTCATTTCCGCTTCCACAACTGCGAGCTCTCGCTGCAGGCGCGCTAAATCTTTGGCAATCTCAGTACGAATCGCCTTCAACTCTGCTGCAGTCCACGGCGCTTCACCATCACTTGCGGTAACTGGAGTTGGGGCCGCTTTAATTGGTTTCAGTGGAGCAACTTTCTTTCCACTCTTAACTGGGCGCGGTGGCGGGGGCATTACTAGGCGACGCTCTTCAATTACAGGAGTTGTAACGGGGGCGACAACTGTTGCGACGCTAACTGTCTGTGATTTCTCATCAACGGTAAGAGTGGTCTTGCCAACTTTAGAAGGAAAGGGGCGACCCGGTGCTTTCTTAACTGGTGCTTTCTTAACTGGAGCTTTTTTAGCAGGCGCTTTCTTAACTGGAGCTTTTTTAGCAGGCGCTTTCTTTGCGGGAGACTTCTTCGCAGGAGCCTTCTTCGCTACCTTTTTAGCCGCTTTCTTAGCAGGGGCTTTTTTAGCTACGCCCTTTTTGGCTACGGCTTTCTTTTTTGCTGGCACGCCGCGCACCTTATGCTCTTTTACCGCTAAGACCAACTTTGCCACTCTGATCGACTGTAATTTCTTACCTAACTCGTGCCGATTTGCCTGCGCTATCTCAAAGACCTGCGGGCGTTAGACTCTCCTTCTTATGACAATTCGTCCAGTTCCTGCTCAAATCGACCTTCCTGCAATGGAGCGTTCGATTATGGAATTTTGGCGCAAACACTCCATTTTTGAAGCTAGCACCGCCGCTCGTCAGAGTGGTCAGCCATGGACTTTCTATGAAGGTCCACCGACTGCAAATGGAATGCCAGGTACGCACCATATTGAGGCCCGTGTATTTAAAGATGTCTTCCCGCGTTATCAGACGATGAAAGGCAAGTACGTTACTCGCAAGGCTGGGTGGGATTGCCACGGACTTCCAGTTGAGATTGCAGTCGAGAAAGAGTTAGGTTTTACAGGTAAGGGCGATATTGAAAAATATGGAATCGCTGCCTTCAACGATAAATGCCGCGATTCAGTAACTCGCCACGTCGATGCCTTTACAACTATGACCAATCGCATGGGTTTCTGGGTCGACTTCGATCAGGCTTATTGGACGATGGCTCCCGAATATGTTGAAAGTGTTTGGTGGAGTTTAAAAGAGATCTGGAAGAAAGGTCTCTTGGTTCAAGATCATCGAGTTGCTCCATATTGTCCACGTTGTGGAACCGGGCTCTCAGATCACGAATTAGCCCAAGGTTACGAGACAGTTACTGATCCATCTGTTTACGTGCGCTTTCCAGTTACATCAGGTGAGCTAGCCGATCTTGGCGCTGCGCTTTTGGTTTGGACAACTACTCCTTGGACGCTGGTTTCAAATACCGCAATCGCAGTCAACCCAGAAGTTGATTATGTAGTTGTTGAAGTTAGACCTGAAGATGAAGCGGACGAGAGCCAAGAGGTATTAGTAGTTGCAGAGCCGCTCATTTCATCACTTTCTGGCAAAGTTAAGATTTTAAAGGCTATTAAAGGTAAGGATCTGGAGCGCGTTACCTATAAACGCCCCTTAGATTTAATTGATATACCTGACTCTCACTTTGTTGTACTGGCCAACTATGTAACCACTGAAGATGGCACTGGCCTAGTCCACCAATCCCCCGCTTTCGGAGCAGATGACCTAGCGGTCTGTCGCGCTTATGGTTTGCCGGTTGTAAATCCAATTGCACCGGATGGAAAATTTTTGAGTGAAGTGCCTCTGGTCGGTGGCCTCTTCTTTAAAGATGCTGACAAGACTTTAGTTAAAGAGTTGAAATCTCGCGGTGTTCTATATAAGCATCAGCCATACGAGCACCCTTACCCACACTGCTGGCGCTGCCACACCGCTCTTATTTATTATGCGCAACCATCTTGGTATATCCGCACGACATCTATTAAAGATGAGTTGATTCGTGAAAATAACCAGACGAATTGGCATCCGGAGACAATTAAAACTGGGCGATACGGCGATTGGTTAAATAACAATATTGACTGGGCCTTATCGCGTAACCGCTATTGGGGTACTCCCCTGCCAATCTGGCGTTGTGAAGAAAAGCACGAAGTCTGCGTTGATTCACTTAAAGAGTTGGGGGCTCTAGCTGGCAAAGAGCTCTCTAACTTAGATCCACACCGCCCATTTGTAGATGACATCACCTTCCCTTGCGCAACGTGTGCCAAGGAGATGGTGCGCGTTCCAGAGGTAATCGATTGTTGGTATGACTCTGGCGCAATGCCATTTGCACAGTGGGGCTATCCACATAAGCCAGGTTCGGTTGAGAAATTTAAAGCAGCCTATCCTGCTGACTTTATCTGCGAAGCAATTGATCAGACTCGCGGTTGGTTCTATACCTTAATGACGATCGGCACTTTGGTCTTTGATAAATCTTCATATAAGAGCGTGCTCTGCTTGGGCCATATCTTGGATAAAGATGGTCGCAAGATGAGTAAGCATCTTGGAAATGTAATTGAGCCAATTGCGCTTATGGATCAGCACGGCGCCGATGCGGTGCGTTGGTACATGTTGGCGGCGGGATCACCTTGGTCGGCTCGTCGCGTCGGCCATGATGCGATCAGCGATGTTGTTCGCAAAACTTTACTTACCTACTGGAACACAATCTCTTTCCACACTTTATATGCGCAATCTTCTAACTTTGATATCTCTCAGATTCCAGAGGTAAAGGATCGCTCAATGATGGATCATTGGATCCTGAGCGAGTTAAATTCTTTAATCGCAGAAGTCGATCTTGCCTACTCTGAATTTGATTCACAAAGTGCAGGCAAAGCGCTAGCTCGCTTTATCGATGACTTATCGAATTGGTATGTGCGTCGCTCGCGCCGCCGTTTCTGGGATGGCGATGTTGCAGCCCTGGGAACGCTGCACGAATGTCTGGTAACTCTTACTCAATTACTCTCACCAATGGTTCCTTTTATTACCGAACATGCCTGGCAAGAAGTTGTTAAACCAGCAGATGCAAGTGCTGCCGATTCGGTTCATTTAACTAATTTTCCAATCACAGATAAGGCGCTAATCAACCTTGAACTCAATGCGCAGGTAGCAATGACTCGCCGCGTCGTTGAGTTAGGACGCGCGGCCCGCGCAGAATCTGCAATCAAGATCCGCCAGCCTTTGCAGCGTGCGCTAATTTCCGCTCCCGGCTGGGCGAAGCTACCAAGTGATATGCGCGAGCAGATCGCTGATGAGTTAAATGTGATTGACCTCGCCGATATCGCAGATGCCGATGGAGACCTAGTAAATATCTCAGTTAAAGCAAACTTTAAATCACTCGGTGCCAAATACGGTAAAGAGGTGCAAGAGATTTCTAAGGCGATCACCAGCACTGATGCAACAGCGTTAGTTAAAACACTTCGCACGACTGGTACAACCAAGGTTGCTACTTGGGAAATTGAACTCGGTGATTTGGTGATCACGGAAGTACCAAAGAGCGGCTGGATGGTAGCTAGCCACGAGGGTGAATCTGTGGCCCTTGATTTGGCGCTTAGCCAATCACTGATCGATGCTGGCAATGTGCGCGAGGTAATTCGCTATATCCAGGAGCGCCGTAAAGGTGATGGCTTTGATATTTCTGATCGCATTAAAGTTCGCTGGAACGCAGATGCTGCAATAGTTGCTGCGATTAGCAAATCAGCATCTCATATCAGCGATGAAGTTCTAGCCGTTGAATTTACACACGATCAGAGCCTGCCCACTGGCGATAATGAACTGCAGATTAACGCGGTCTTAATTAAATCTTGAAGCGCGGTATGCGCTTACAGAACGACGACTATTACACCCTTGAGCAGACTGATTGCAATTAGCAGCACGATAAAAGATAGATCCAGCGAAACGCCACCTAGGCGAAGTGGTGGCACAAATCGTCCAACAAATTTCATTGGAGGGTCGGTGATTGCATAGATAAATTCGAAGAAGGCGATCAAGAATGAATTGGGGCGCCAATTGCGCGCAAATATTCGCACGTAATCAATGATCAGGCGAATAAAGAGCGCATATTTAAATAGGTCAAGTAACGTTAATAACAAATTAGCGATCATCTAAATTTAACTACTTCGCTAGATATTATGACTGGTTAAAGAAACTAGCTTGCGCTGCCGCAGTCTTATCTTCGCTGCTCACATTGACGTTGGCAGGTGAGAGAAGAAATACCTTATGGCTTACGCGCTCAATGCGACCGTGCAGTCCGAAAACTAAACCGCTCGCAAAGTCGACTAGGCGCTTGCGCTCTGACTCTTCCATGTCATCAAGATTAATGATTACTGGATTACCTTCACGGTAATGCTCACCCATCTTGCGTGCTTCGCTATATGAGCGAGGTTGCAAAGTGATGATGTGATAATTCGCTTCTGGTTGTGTAGAAGGTGCAACGCCAATTGTTGAACCCACGACTGTAACTCCGGCGCGATCGCGTGATGGTCGTGAGACTTCGCGCGATGGACGTTCTGAGCGGACTGGAGTTGCTTCACTGTTGGCTTCTTCATCGGTATCTACGAGTCCGAGATAGCCCATCATTTTATTGAGTGCTGACATAGGTAAAGGTTAGGGGTGATATGCGCGTGAACCGAGGATTTGGCTACCTACCCGCAGATGTGTCGCGCCATTGGCTATCGCTACTTCAAAGTCTGAACTCATCCCCGCGGATAAGAGAAGAGCCTTGGGGAAAGTGGCGATAAATCTTTGATGGATATCGGCGATATCCGAGAAGGCGCATTGATGTTCAAGTGAAACAGGTGGAACACACATTAGCCCCGCTAATTTTATATTTGGCAGATCGGAGACCTTCTCCGCAAGGGCGAAGATTTCTGCTGCAACTACTCCTCCACGCTCTGGAGCGCCATCTAGCGATAGTTGAAGAAAGATCGAAATATCTTTACCTAATTCGGTACAGATTCGCGACAACTTCTCAGCATGTGCTCGCGAATCTATTGAATGTATAAAGGTTGCCCAGCCTGCAATATCGCGTAGTTTTCTACTCTGTACCTTTCCTTGGAAGTGCCAAGTGCCTGATACTTGGGAAGACTTTTCAGCACCTTCCTCGCTGCGATTCTCACCAAAATTATTTACACCCAAACTCTGTAATATCGTGGCATCACTAACCGGATGAGTCTTGGTGACGGCGATTAAAGTAATTTCACTGCGCTTTCGACCAGCAGATTCAGCCGCTGCGGCGATCCGCGCTTCAACGCTACTGAGTGCATCTGCAATTTCATCTGCGCGCGATTTCATAGACTCACTAGCCCCGCTTGTCTTCCGGTTACGCCATCACGACGATATGAGAAGAGTGCGGGATCTTCTACTGTGCATCTGTTTTCACTAGAATTCATCGAAACACCAACGCTCTTCAGAACTCCATAAAGAGCTTTAGGTAAATCAAGTGCGAGTGAACCTGAAGCGGTCCGTGCATCTGCTGATGGAAATTGCGAGATCACCTCTTGATGAATATCTGCGGAGACTTCATAACAACTGCCGCAGATTGCTGGTCCAATGGTTGCAGAAATATCTTGTGCCCCCATCTCGCGCATTAAGTCTATTGTTTTGATTGCTATTTGATTTACCAATCCGCGCCTTCCCACATGCACGGCGGCAACTGCTTCTTGCGAAGTCAATAAGAGTGGGATGCAGTCGGCAACCATAACCGCCAAGGTAATTCCAGGGATGCCAGTTATAAGCGCATCAACGGTAGGTGGCTCTTCAGTAATCCCTTCAATTATCGCGATCCGATTGCCGTGGACTTGGTTCATAAATTGCACGGGGCCAAGTAACTCTGCGATTACTTCACGATTGCGCAAAACATCAGCTGGAGAATCACCAACGTGGCCACCTAAATTAAGCGATGAGTAAACCCCCAGGCTTGCACCGCCGTGGCGGTTGGTAAATTTAACCGGCATTGCTAACTCACTCGCAGATAGTGTGCGGCGCAGTTACTTCATAAAATCAGGAACATCGATCTCATCTTCGGCGACGAGATCTTCGAAAGTAACGCGCTTGCGAGGGGCGGTGTCATCAAGATCGAGTGCAACCGAGATGGGATCATTTGAAGGAATCGGATCAGCGATACCAGTCAGTGCGGAGGCGTCGATTACCGGCATCGAAACCTTCTTTGGTTGGCCGCCATCAAAACCCGCTGCAATAACCGTCACGCGCACTTCATCCCCGAGAGCATCGTCAATGGTTGTTCCGAAGATAATTCGAGCATTTGGATGCGCAGCAGCTTGTACGAGTTCGCAAGCTTCATTAATTTCAAAGAGGCCAAGATCTGATCCACCGGCGACAGAGAGAAGTACTCCCATTGCGCCATCAATTGATGCTTCGAGAAGCGGACTAGAAATTGCTAACTCGGCTGCGCGAATTGCGCGATTCTCACCGCGCGCAGATCCAATTCCCATCAACGCTGAACCTGCATCAGTCATTACTGTCTTAACATCTGCAAAGTCCAAGTTGATTAATCCTGGCTGAGTAATTATCTCGGTAATTCCTTGTACGCCCGAAAGTAAGACTTGATCAGCGGTCTTAAATGCATCTACTGCAGTTATATTGCGATCTGAAATTGCCAAGAGTCGATCATTCGGAATAACAATTAAGGTATCAACTTCAGCACGCAAGAGTTCAATGCCTTCATCTGCTTGTGCTGAACGAATTTTTCCTTCAAAAGAAAATGGGCGTGTAACAACGCCGATAGTAAGTGCACCTAGATCACGAGCGATCTTTGCAACGATTGGCGCACCACCTGTTCCGGTACCACCGCCTTCACCTGCAGTAACGAAGACCATGTCTGCACCGCGTAAAATTTCTTCCATATCTTCAGTGTGATCTATCGCTGCTTGTCTTCCTTTTTCAGGAGCAGCGCCAGCGCCAAGACCTTTTGTGGAAGCGCGACCGATATCTAATTTCACATCGGCATCACTCATCAATAGATGTTGTGCATCAGTGTTAATTGCAATGAACTCAACGCCCTTCAAACCAACATCAATCATGCGATTGATTGCGTTAACTCCACCGCCACCAATTCCAACTACTTTGATAACAGCTAAATAATTCTGTGGTGCAGCCACAAGTTCCTCCTTTAGAACTGTAAACCTCAACTTGAGAATTACATTTCTACTCTCTTT
>CAXNDN010000002.1:0-39083 GCA_964201295.1 Candidatus Planktophila sp.
GTGCGTTCGCGGTGATCGCCATCAACGGTGTATTGATGAGAAAGGAATTCAATAATCGCCTGCCCAACGCTCATCTTGCGAGTGGCCATAATTTATTTCACTTTCTCTTTTATCGTATTCGAATTAGTTCTGTGGGAATCCTAGATTGATGCCGCCGTGGCTTGGATCAAGCCAGCGGCTAGTGATCGCCTTGCCGCGAGTAAAGAAGTGGACGCCTTCTTCTCCGTGCGCTTTGGTATCGCCAAATAGCGATTGTTTCCAACCACCAAATGAGTAGTAAGCAACTGGCACAGGGATTGGCACGTTGATTCCGACCATTCCCACTTGAATTTCATTTTGGAACCGACGGGCTGCGCCACCATCGTTTGTGAAAATCGCTGTTCCGTTACCGAAGGCACCGCTATTGATTAGCGAAACGCCTTCGTCATAACTCTTAACGCGCACAATAGATAGGACTGGTCCGAAGATTTCATCCTTATAGACGCTAGATGTAGTTGGGACGTTATCGATCAAGGTTGGTCCAAGCCAGAAACCTGCTGACTCTCCATCTGCCTTTACATTACGGCCATCAACAACAACTGTCGCACCATCTTTTGCCGCAACTTCGATGTAACCAGCGACCTTGTCGCGGTGTTCTTTGGTAACAAGTGGGCCCATATCGCAGCCGCGGCGACCATCACCGGTGCGCAATTTATCCATACGAGAAACAATCTTTTCGATCAAGGCATCCGCAACTGGCTCAACTGCAACCACGACTGAGATCGCCATACAACGCTCGCCAGCTGAACCAAAGCCGGCGTTAATTGCAGAATCTGCAACGAGTTCCAGATCAGCATCAGGCAATACCAACATATGGTTCTTTGCCCCGCCGAGTGATTGCACGCGCTTGCCAGCCTTTGCACACTCTTCATATATGTAGCGCGCAATAGGAGTGGAACCAACGAATGAAATCGCCTCAACATCAGAGGAGTGGAGTAATCCGTCCACAGATTCTTTATCGCCATTTAGTACGTTAAATACGCCATCTGGCAGACCCGCTTCTTTCCATAGCTTGGCGATCCAAATTGATGCCGATGGATCTTTTTCAGATGGCTTTAAGACAACGGTGTTTCCAGCAGCGATTGCAATTGGGAAGAACCACATCGGCACCATCGCCGGAAAGTTAAAGGGAGAGATGATTCCAACGACACCAAGTGCTTGACGAGTTGAGTAAACATCCACGCCAGTTGAAACATTTTCAGAGTAATAACCTTTAATTAGTTGGGGCATTCCCACTGCAAATTCGACTACTTCTTGACCACGTGTAATTTCACCAAGGGCATCTGATAAAACTTTTCCGTGTTCGCTGGTGATGATTTCTGCGAGTTCGCCTTTTTTTGCATTTAGTAATTCACGAAATTTAAAGATAATTTGCTGACGCCCTGCAAGTGATGTCTTTGACCAACCCGGAAACGCCTTCTTCGCGGCGGCGATAGCTGCGTTAATTTCTGCACCATTTGCCAGAGCAACACGCTTTGTCTCGACACCGAGCGCTGGGTCATAAACAGGTGCGGTACGACCTGATTTGCTTACAAATTCTTTATTATCAATCCAGTGGTTTACGGTGGTAGTCATAGGCACATCCTACGACGGCAGCCCCATAGTTATAAATGGAGAAAACCCGCGGTTAAATGCCGCCTTGGGAGCTCGCTCGCTCGATAAATTGAGACTCAATCAAACTAACTCGCGGTTTTTCCCCATCCATTCCCTCGAGAATCAATCGAGCTGCTTCGCGTCCGATCGCCTCGGTATCGCGATAAACCGTTGAAATATTGTCAGAAAAGACTTCTAAATAAGGGAGTTGATCGAGTGCGATGAAGGCGATCTCTTTACCCATCGTAATTTTTTTCTCTTTCAGCGCCCTGCTGACTCCCATTAGTGCACCGTGACCTCCAGCAAGAATTGCAGTAGGAGCGGGGTTTCTGTGTAGCAAGATGCGCGCATGCGAGAGTGCATATTCGGCATCGAATCCACCAATTGCCATTAGATCGGGCCGCATTTCTATATTTGCATCTTCAAATGCTTTTGTGAATCCAAGTAATCTATTACGTGTTGGATAAACATTATTTGAACCAGTAATAAAAGCAATCTCACGGTGGCCCGCATTAATTAAATGCGTCACTGCTTCATGTACTCCGGCAGCATGATCGGCGAGAACAGCGCTAGCGCTTATTCCTTTTACTTCACGATCAAGCAAAACGATGGGACTTCGTGGACCTTCTAGATTCTTCCTTAAGTAAGGTGAGTCCTCGGAAACGAGTGAAGCAATAATTCCATCAACTCTCCTTCTGCGAAGAAGGGAAAAGTTTCGGTTTTCGTTTTCAATGTTTCCATCGGAGTTAACAATGATCATTGAATAACCATTACGTCGTAATTCGTTTTCACACGAACGAGCGAGAAGTGCAAACATCGGGTTATTTATATCTCGAACTACAAAACCAATTGTTCTAGTTACTCCACTGCGAAGTGACTGAGCCACTAAATTTGGCTCGTAACCCAACTCATCAGCGATCTCTTTAACTCGCTTACGCATTTCATCGGAAACATCGGGATGGCCAGAGAGAGCGCGCGAGACGCTAGAAAGTGCAACCTCTGCCTTTGCGGCAACTTCGCGGATGGTTACCCGCTGATTACCTGAACGCGAAGTTTCTGACTTCTCACTTGCCACTTCTAAACCCCCTGGCGACTTTAAGGCGATAGCTAAACCAATTTCCCCCAAAGATTTCCTGGAAAAATCCCTGGGTATCAAAGAACCCCTCCGATTATTGAGAGATCCGGTAGGAACCGACTCTTGCCAGCGCCTTAGCCTCAGGGTACTCTTGACTGGAAACGTTTGCAACACGGGAGCTAAGGAGAAGGACCCAAGTGGATCTAAAAATCACGGCAATTGAGACTGAGCAAATCAGGGTTCCGCTGGTCCGGACCTATCGGGGCAGTCATTACAAAATGACCCATAGGTCAACAATCATCACCAGAATTTTTACTGAGAACGGATTAGTCGGCGAAGCGTACGCCGGAGATGAAGATGCAGGTCTTGAAGAGATTGATTCAATAATCCACGAAGAGATTGCGCCAAAGATTCTTGGCGAAGATGGTTCTGCAATCGAAAGACTTTGGGAGATTGCCCGCCCCGCTACTTGGGATATTTTGCGCGATCGTCGATTAGGACTGGTTGCTACTGCATCGATTGATCTAACCCTTTGGGATCTTTATGCACGTTCGCTTTCAACTCCGCTTCATAAACTCTGGGGTGGATATAGAAATTGGATTCCAGTTATCACTATTGGTGGTTACTACAACAGCGAGATGACGATCCAAGAAGAGGTCGAATCACTTGTAGAACAAGGTTTTGCCGGAATGAAATTCAAAATTGGTGGCTTAACTCCTAAGGAAGATGCCAAGCGATTTAAGGAAGCGCGCAAATACGGTGGCGACAACTTCAGAATTGCAGTAGATGCTAATCAGGGATATACAGTTCCTCAAGCAATTGAATTTTCACATCTAGTACAGGGCGATAACCTTCTGTGGTTTGAAGAGCCTTGCATTTGGCAGAACGATAAGCGCGCAATGCGCGATGTTAGATACGCCGGAGGGGTTTCTGTCTGTGCAGGTCAGACCGAATTCTCTGCTGCAGGTTGCCGCGATTTAATGGAAGTTGGAGCAATAGATTTCTGTAACTTTGATTCATCTTGGTCAGGCGGACCAACAGAATGGCGCCGCGCAGCATCAACTGCCCATTTATATGACATCAAGATGGCTCACCACGAAGAGCCGCAAGCAGCATCACATTTACTTGCATCTATTCCGCACGGAACTTATTTGGAGTTCTTCCATAAGGATCGCGATCCGATCTGGCACAACTTGATCGCCAATCGCCCACCATTGAAAAATGGCAATATTACGCTCACAGATGCGCCAGGACTCGGTTGGGAATTAGATCGAGATTACGCAGATAAGTATCGTATTAATTCACGCCGCACCGAGAAGTAATATTTCTCAGAGTTAGTTGAAGGCTTGGTGACGAGCAACAATTTTTGCTGCGCTCCGTCGTGAAGCCTCATCAATCATTACATCGCCATCGGCGATTGCACCGAGCCCCTGGCTTTGAGCGCTCTCATATTTAGAAATCAGATCAATGGCACGTTGATACTCGGAATCAGTCGGTAGAAATATTTGATTACAGAGTTCAATTTGATCTGGATGCAGTACCCACTTGCCGTCAAAGCCGAGCGCGCGAACACGTCTGGCGCTCTTGGTAAATTTCTCAGAGTCGCGGATATCAACCTCAGGACCATCAAAAGCTAGTTTTCCATTTGCGCGAGCGGCAACCAAGATTTTCATTAACGGATAGAGCGTGAATTCCTTAAGGTCACTCTCGGTGAGCGAATCAAGAGATGCGCCAAGGTCTGCCGCAAAATCCAGTGGACCGTAAGACAGTGAGATAAGTCGAGGATGCGCGGCAATAGCTTCAACGTTGCTTAGACCCGCTGCGCTCTCGATTTGAGCGTCAATCAAATATGAGGCGTCAAGTAAATCGAGCTCTTTAGCACTTTCTATTTTAGGCAGAACAAGTGAGAAGAGAGCACCAGATTGAATTTGTCTTAGCGCGGCAAGATCATCTTTAAAATATGGAGTGCTAACGGCGTTAATTCTGATTGAAATATAGCGAGCTCGAAAAGTTGGTTGCGATGCAAAGAGCGCGATCAAATTTGCCCTTGCACTACCTTTCTCAGCAGGCGATACTGCATCTTCCAAATCAAATAAAATCTGATCACAGGCAAGCCCTTTGGATTTTTCAATCATCTTTGTAGAACTGGCAGGAACAGCGAGCAGTGATCGACGAAGATTTCCATCCATCTGACAACCTTCTCTCTAATCAATTAGCGCTTCGCTCTGGAGCTTTGCTCCGGAACTTGAACTAGCGAATGAAAACCGTTGACCGCTAGATTGCCATGATTTACACTACTGGAAACCTTTCCAATAACTCAACCGCTTAACTAAGGTGTCTAATGGCAGAACTTCTCGCAGGAGCAGCCGTAGTAAATATCGATCCTCCGTTGCCCGCTGATCCGCAAGGTTTTGTCCGCCGCGCATTTGCTGTTCGTGATTCACTCGATGAGTGCCAAGTTCGCGCTGTCGTAATTAGCAACGGTGCTACTCAGTTAGCGATCCTTACCGCAGATCTGGCAAATATCGATCCTTACTTTGCAGATCGAATTAGAACTACTATCGCAATTGCCTCTGGCATTAAATACGACTCAATTCTGCTAAATGTAAGTCACTCTCATGGTGGCCTCTGGCCCCGGGAGCATAAGGAGAAGCTGCATGGTGAATTTGCAGAGCTAACTCCAGGTGAAATCGCCTATTTTGAGAGATTGCCTTTTGATTATGCAAGCGCAGTAGTTAAAGCGATGGCACGAATGAAACCAGCACGAATTTCAGGTGGCACGGGCATAGCCCCAGGACTTGCTGTTAATCGCAGAGAGCGCACTGAAGATGGCAGAACTATTCTCGGTTGGAATAAAGAAAATTTCATAGATGAAGAAGTGCCAACTATTCGTATTGACAGTCACACCGGAGATGCAATTGCGACACTTGTTGGGTTTGGTTGCCATCCGGTCTCACTCGGTGGTGAAGTTCCATATAGTGGCAGCGATTTTATCGGTCCACTTCGCAATCAAGTTGAGTTAATCCGCGGCGGCATCTGCCTCTTTCTACAAGGGGCAGCGGGAAATGTTCTTCCACTCGAGGCTTTCTTCGATCATCCCGGTCCAGAAGTTCTCATGGGTAAACGCCTAGGAATTGAGGCAGTACACGCTGTGGTTGATGCAGAACCTAGAGAAATGGAAATCGAAAGAATTGCGTATGGATCAGTAACTCCTATCGCTCTCTATCGCAAACGGGTTAAGTCACCACAACCTTCACAACCAATCGCATCAATTAGAAAAGTTCTGCAGCTGCCGCTAAATCCAGCGATGACGCTGAGTGAGATGGAAGATGAATTAGCGGTGAAGAAAAGCGATTTTGAGAGCAAAAAAGCCGCTGGCGCTGGGCGTGAAGTTTTAAATCCAATTGGCTATCACATTGCCTGGCTTGAGAAATTTGTTAAATTATCGGCAACAACTTCGCTACCAAAATTTGTTGAAGGAGAAATTTGGGTTGCGCGACTGGGAGATGTCGCGGTTGTGGGATCACCCGGTGAATTGTTTACAGAGATTGGCTACGAGGTAAGAAAAGCTTCACCATTTAAAGCCACTATCTTTGCCGGATATTGCCAGGGTGTCTTGGGTTATATCTCTACCCGCGCTGAATATCCTTATGGTGGTTATGAACCAGCAGTTGCTCAACGAGGCTACGGGCATCCAGCGCCATTTGCACCCGAAGCGGGGGAGATGATCGCTGCTGAATCGATTGCTCTGCTAAATCAATTATTTAAAGCAAATAACTAAGCACTCGCGACTCGACCAAGTGCGCGAAGCGCAGCTGCTACGGCTTCCTGCTCTGAATCAGGATGCCAGAGCGCTGGTTGACAGTAAACCTGAGGTAACAGATCAGGAAGTGCGTGTTTATTTGGGGATTTCCAGCCGCCCGGTGGGTAATCTTCTTTTCTTGGTAAATACATAATTGATCCGTTGGTGTATCCAAGTACGAATGTTTCTGGCATTGGAGATTTTGCTTGGATCTCTTCACCTGTCTCAAAAAATGCTTCGACGCCGAGTCCCACCAGTGCAACATCACCGATTCTTAAGGCGTGTGCTATGAAATCATCTGTCGGATTTGGATCGTTCAATCTACTTATGGTTGCCTTAACCCAGGCATAAGTTGTCTTAGCAGAACGAATCTCCCAAGAGAGAGCACCGCGTGCAGTGCGATCTGCAATCTCTGTTCGCCAATACTCTTCCTGGCTCCGTAAATAACTCTCTTCAGGCAATGGTGAGTATCTAAATTTGACGATTTCCTCAGCGCCAGAAAGTGTTACTTCTGGATGATCAGTTCGATTATTCCAAGGCTTAAAGAGAACATTTGGCACATTGTTTACCGTAGTTCGATCGCTCTGGAAGCGGTGGGTATTTAGCCCAAGTGCAATCCTCACAACTTCAGCACCAAGTGCTGTACCAACTCGATAAACGGATTCGCTGCAATCTTTCTCGTATCCAATTCCTATCTTTGGATTGAGATTTCCGCCGCAACCTTGTAGGAAGATACCGATTCCGCCAACTTTCTCCTCAACTAATTTACGCGCCGGTCCAGGAAAATCTGCTGATAAAGTGGTCGATACCGCGCCATTTACCACTGGATGGCAAGAGAATCTAAAAAAGGTGAGAATAGCTTTTCCATTTAAATCATCAAATCTAATTACACCGACGCTGTCATCTACTCGGTGACCGATAACTTCTCCGAGGATATCTTGCCCGTTATTCCACTCTCTGCGATAAATATTTAGATCGGCTGCACCCCACGCATGCGCCATCCGGGCATCTTTCATACTTGCCAGCGCTGAGCGAGTGCACTGGGCTAACTTGTCGATCACGCCAATTTGATAGCGATTTATATCGTCAAATTCTTCTTCATTGCTAGGGCTACCATAATTTCGCCTCAGAGCCGGAGCGCTGTGATTGTGGCTTACATTAAACAGAACACTGGCACGGTCTATCTTTAAAATATCTGCGACAGTATCTCTAAATTCATTTGCTTCATCTGTTGTTGCGCTGCTGAGGTCACAACCGATTACTGCAATTGTCACACCTTTAGATTGCAGAACTGCAACGCCCAGTTCGATTTCTTCATCAATCGAAGATATTGGCTCGCCAAAGAGTCTAAATCCACCTTTTCGTAGCCCTAACGGCGGACTAATATTTATTGAAGCTGCGCCAACTCTTAGACCACTCATCGGGAAACCTACTTTCGTTTTATCCCTTGGAATGGCTAATCTATAAACAGCAAAAACTAAAGTCAATGATTTTTTCTACTTGTTATCTACTGGAAAAAGTTTTGATTTCCAGGTAGTCAGTAGATGTGAATTCCGCCGCTTACATTCAGTGTCGCGCCGGTAATAAAGGATCCGTGATCTGAGGTAACAAAGACTGCAACCGAAGCAATCTCTTCTGGTTGGCCAATTCTCTTCAGCGGACATGCATCAATCAGGGTTTGCACGTTCTGCGCAGAGTTATCTCGATGCTGCATAGGAGTATCGATCTGTCCGGGGGAGATCGTGTTTACGCGAATTCCAAAAGTTCCTAATTGTTTTGCTAGCCCTCTTGAGAAAGCGACAATGCCCGCTTTAGATGCGGAATAAGCATCGGCACCGAAGAATGAACCAGTTGACCAAGAAGGTGAAGTGAAGGTAAGAATAGAACCAGCGCGCTTATTCTCTTTCAGATGTTCAGCCACTGCTCGCGCAATTAGGAAAGTAGACCGCAGATTTGTATCTAATTGATTATCCCAATCTTCAACAGTGACATCTTTAAGATCTTTCCTTTTTAAAGTTGCCCCAGCCAATATCACTGCATCCACTCCACCAAAGCGGGCGATCGTTGGCTCCATAATCTCTTCGGCGCAGCGTTCACCAGATAAGTCGACGGAGAGAAATAGGTGGCGCGATGGATCGGAGAATTCGCCTTCTAGTTCAGAGAGCCTTCCCTTATGGAGACCGACGGCGATTACTGACGCGCCAACTCGCTCTAGCAGAAGTGCAGTTGCTTTTCCTATACCGCTACTTGCACCAGTAACAATTACTCGTTTTCCTTCAAGTCCTCTGCCTATAGATAGATCGCTATCAGAAGACATGGCTTGCTCCTTTTATTTGGTTAATTTTACTTCATTTACTTTCTAGAAAAACTTTCATTACCGACGGCCAGCGCTGGAACCATTTCAGCCACTGTTACCCAACCCGGTTGCGCCTTAATGATCCGTTCGATTGAGTTAATAACCATATTCTGCGAGCCCATCTGCGCACCAATTCCTGGGTTAAGCGAGATGGTTTGATGAATCTTTTGATCGATGCTTATCTCGATCTCATCTTTGGCGACTTTTTCAATTCCAGCGAGATCAACGTGGCCAAAGAAATGTGAGGTAAACCAAGGCTTGCCTTTAACAATGGCGGTATAGGTCTGATTAACTCCCGCGCTGTTACCTGGTTCAATAACAAACTTCTGCGGCAGGTCAATCGCGCGTTCTGTAAGAACAGGTAGTAACTCCTTATCAATTCGCTCAATTTCCAAACCGAGTGCATCAGCGACGACGCTCATAGATTGTGGAAATCCTGCGTGCCCGAGTATCTCGCCACGTTCAACTTTCTCTTTAAACTCTTTCTCGGTTACGCCGACCCCGATTCGTCGAAGGACGGTTGCACCAAAACCTGAGATGTTTACAGTTCGTCGCACCGCAATCGTCGTTTTTGGAGAACCATCACCATTAAAACCTGAAGGAGTTGGTCCAAGGAGAGTCGCAACTAGTGCATCAAAAATCAATCCAGGATTAACGCCTGCGCCGGCGATACTTACACGCTTCGCTTTGGCTAATTCGTGAAGTTCATTTGCCAAATCTTTATTAACAGCCCAAGGGTAAGCGCACTCTTCGGCTGAAACTAATACATTCGAACCTGCGTTGACCGCATCTCTTATGTCATCAGCAACATCTTTAAAGAGAGTGGTTGTGGCAATTAGAACAACATCTGAACCAGAGTTGAGTGCCAACTCGCGATCTTCGCGAGGAAAAGGCCCTGCGACGCGATGTGTACTTCGCGCACGTAGACCAGCTGCAACTGCTTGGCCAAGTTGGCCCGCACCGTAGATCGAAACCGAAGCCATTTCTCTACCTAGAGAATTCTGATCAATCTAGAGAACATTTAATTAGCTTTTATCAACGCGATATTGCGCAATAAAATCTTCATTAAGTTTCCAGCCAAAGCCTGGTTCAGTTGGAAGAATGAAATCGCCATTAACTAATTTTGGACGATTATCCAGAAGTTCCCAGAAGATTGGATCTCTAGTCGGCGAGAAGGATTCGACATAAGTTCCGTGAGGGACCGATGCAAGTAGATGAGACGCCACTTGTGCTTCTTCGTGGTGGCCAAGTTGAACTTCGAAGGCAAGAGCCAACGCTGCGATACGTCGCCACTCAGTAGGACCGCCGCCCCAAGATGCATCAAAATTACAGACATCTATTGCGCCGTTTAACATCATCTCGCGCATTCCAACTCGATGAATCTCACTTTGACCAGCAGCAACATTTACATTGCCACGCAGTCTTACATCCTTTAGGCCACGCCAATCAGCATGCCAGCGTGTTGGTTCCTCAAACCAACGTAACTTAACTTCACCCTCGATGAGTGAGAGGAAATTAAGAGCTTCGGCAACCGTGTAGCCCTGATTTGCATCTACAACGAATAGGAAGTCATCGCCCACAATTGATTTAGCAAGTTTTAGTCGAGCTGCATCTTCCTCTGGTGGCTTGGCTCCGATCTTAAACTTCATACCAACCATGCCAATTTCATCTTTAAAGAATGCTAATTCTCGTTCTAGATCTGCTTCGCTCGAACCGTAGTAACCGCCAATACCAATCATTGGAATTCGATCACGATATCCGCCCCAGAGGCGCCAAAGTGGTTGACCAGCGATCTTGCCAAAGCCATCCCAAACTGCGCTATCTACACAAGCAATTGCCTGCATTGGCATAGCGCGATTGCGAAGTTGATCAAGAGTTACTGGGATCATCGCATGCCAGATTTTTTCAACCTGGCGGATATCCATTCCGGTAACCAGCGGCGCAATCTCATCATGGATTATTCCCAGAATTATGTCTTGTTCTTCATCGGTATCCGCGTTGTAACTTTGGCCAACCACTCCATCAGATGTATGAATTCTGGTAATGATGGTGCAACGATTTCGCATCTTGTAGTAAGAACCTTTATAGACGTGCTTAAGAGGAACTCTTAGAGGAATCGTCTCAATTCGTTCAATTTTTGACATTGCGCAACCTTTTATTCTAGAACGGCGATAACTTCGCCTGTGTTTATCTCTGCATCAATTGCAAATCTCAACTCGGTAATTTTTCCCGAAGCAGGAGAGGGAACCGTTAATTGAGCTTTATCAGTTTCAACTTCTAGCAGATCTTCACCTTCGTTGACCGTATCTCCTACGGCTTTAAGCCAAGAGACTAGGTAAACCGAATCTACAGTTTCGGCAACGCGCGGCATTGTGATTTCGATACTCATTTATTGACTAACCTTTCTGCTCCAGATGTTTTCAAACATTGTCTTGGTCGTAGGTTCGGGGGCTGCCTGACATAAGGCGACGGTTGCTTCAATCTCTTTCGCTTTACGAACTTTCAATTCAGCGATTTCACTGTCAGTCATCTTTCCAGACTTCTTTACTCGCTCTTCTAGTAGAAGAAGTGGATCGCGTGACTTCCAAGAGTCGAGTTCACCTTCTGGGCGATAAAGTGCTTGATCTGCACGTGAGTGGCCCGCAAAGCGATAAGTCTTTGCTTCGATAAGAGTAGGTCCGCCACCAGAACGCGCCCGATCAACTGCAGATTGAACTCCTTCACGCACTGCATCGATATCCATTCCGTCAAGGGCGAAATGTGGCATCGCATAACTCTCGGCGCGAATATGCAAATCTTCAATCGGTGTCGTCAGATTTATGCGGCTGTATTCGGCGTAAACGTTGTTATCGCAGATAAAGACAACCGGTAGTTTCCAGATTGCTGCAAGGTTTAAAGTCTCGTGGAATGCACCAATATTAGTTGCGCCGTCTCCGAAGAGAGCGACTGCGACTCGATCATTTCCTTGGACCTGGAATGCAAGTGCAGCGCCAGCAGCGATTGGCATGCCACCACCGATAATTGCAGAAGTTGGAAGTAGCCCTAACTCAATATCGCAGAGGTGCATCGAGCCACCAAGACCACCGCAACATCCAATAGCTTTACCCATAATTTCGCCCATTGCAGACTCTGGTGTTATTCCAAGTGCAAGGGCGATTCCGTGACTTCGGTATGTTGCAGAAACTGGATCATCAGTGCGTAACACACTTGCCATACCGATTACTAAAGCTTCTTGTCCCAGACAGAGGTGCGTTGTGCCTCTAATAGTTCCTGATGCAAATAGAGCATTAATTTGATTTTCAAATTCGCGGATCTCAACTGCACGTTCAAACTGTGCAACTGGATCGCTAAGAATCGCTTTACGTCGCTCTAGGCCTTTACTCATTATTAGAAACCCTCCCGTGTCCACCAAGGCTGCGGCGCTTTGCCTGTGGCCATCAATTGATCAATCTGGTAATTAACTTCAACTGGATTTGGCAGGAAGCGCGCTTCTAGGCCACCGTTATAAGGGACTGGGACATTTGGGCAGGTTATTCTAATTGGAACGGTTTTGAGATCGCTAAACAACTCAGCGACCACCGTTGCAACAATTTCAGATCCCCAACCACCACTTTCTGGTTGCTCTTCAACAACAACTAAGCGACCAGTTTTCTTCACTGATTCCAATACCGTTTTCTTATCCCAAGGAACAATGGTGCAGAGGTCAATGATTTCAATATCTATGCCACTGGTTTCAGCCGCCGCACGTGCAACATTTGTCATCTGTCCGAGCGCAACAATAGTGAGATCTTTACCTGGCTTTACAACTCTGGCTTTGCCGATCTCCATCTTTAGATTTGTATCAACTTCACCGCGCTCTGCATAAGTCACTCTTGACTCTAAGAACACCACTGGGTCTGGATCCTGAATTGCAGCGCGCAGCAGACTGTAAGCACTCTGTGCATCACTTGGAGCAAGAACTTTTAGTCCGGGAGTAGCAGCTACCCAGTTTTCAAGAGTTTGTGAATGCTGTCCGCCGAAACCAAGTCCGCCTCCGACAGATGCTCGAACCACCATTGGAACCGAGAGTTGTCCATTACTTAGGTAACGCATCTTCGCGCCTTCGGTGACGAGTTGATCAAGAGCTACACCGAGAAATTCGATAAACATAATTTCAACAATGGGTTTCAGGCCCATTGTTGCGGCACCAACTGCAGCTCCAGTGAATGCCATTTCAGAGATAGGTGTATCGCGAACGCGAACGGGCCCAAACTCTTCCAATAGACCTTCGGTTGTTTTAAATGGTCCCTCGGCTTCTGCAATGTCTTCACCGAAGACGATTACCGTTGGATCGGTGCGCATCTCATCAGCGATGGCTGTTGCAATTGCTTGTCTAACGCGCATTGCTGGCATTGTGCCCCCTCTAAAAGTTACTAGAAATCACTATTGGAAACGTTTGCTATATTATGGGCGTATCAGAGGCAAGTCAACATATAAAGATGTAATTTCAAAATGTGAGAGCGAGCGATTTGTGAGCAAAGATCGGGCATCGTCGGAGTTGCCTCTGGCTGGCATCACAGTTCTTGATGCGACATCAAATATTGCCGGCCCATTTGGCGGGGCAATCCTGGGTGATCTGGGCGCGCGAGTTATTAAGATCGAAACCCCGGCTGCCGATGCCGCAAGAACTATGTCTCCAGTAGAAGGTGACCGTTCAGCTTACTTTCATGTAGTCAATCGAAATAAGTCGGCAGTCACAATAGATTTGAAATCTGAATCGGGACGTTTGTTGCTGGATGATTTGCTGGATACTGCAGATGTTTTGTTGACCAATTTTCTCCCTGAGAAATTAGCCGAGTACCACCTGACTCCTGATGAGTTGATGGCAAAGCGACCATGGCTAATTATCGGAAATTTATCTTCGTATGGTTCCGAGGGACCGTCCAGACATTTTCCTGGCTATGACGCCACGGTCCAGGCAAGAACAGGAATTATGCAAGTAACAGGAGAACGAAGCGGTGAACCGGTACGCGTTGGCGTTTCAGTACTAGATGTTGGCGGCGGCACTTGGTTGGCGTTAGGAATTTTGGCAGCGCTTATCAAGCGAACCAATACTGGACTAGGAAGTGTTATCGAAACTTCGCTCTATGAAACTGGAGTCTCTTGGGTTAGCTACCACCTTTCCGCATTTCAACTAACGAGCGCACCTTCGATTCGTTCCGGAAGCGGTCATCCGGCTTTTGCGCCGTATGGTTTGTTTAAGACTGGTGATGGCGAAATCATGATTGGCGTCGGAAACAATGTGATCTTTGCGCGCCTCTGTAAGGTGATCAATCGTGAAGATTTAATTGAAAACGAGAAATTCAAAGAGAATGTAGATCGGGTAAAAAACAATACCGAGTTAGAAGTTGAGATTGAGCGCGTTCTTGCCGGGAAGAACTCTAAAGATTGGGTTGAACTCTTGGCAGCCAGCGGCGTGCCTGCCGACCACCTTGCGCTGCCAGAAGATTTGTTAAGTGATCCACAGGCGGCCGCACTCGATATTCTCGTGGATTACCCCGACCCGACATCTAAAGTGAAGAAAATTCCCGGATTACCATTTCGAATTGATGGCAAACGCCCAGGCATCAGAAACCCTGCCCCGCATAAAGATGAGCATCAATAGCTAAGAAGTTGTTAGAACAGAAACAAGAAGTGAATCAGGCGGCAATTTCCTGCAAAAGAATCAAAGTAGAAACCGCTAAGTAATTCCACACATGCTTGCGATGCAAGAAGTAGATTTGTGCTACAGCCAAAGCGCCGAAAGCAACCCTCTTCAAATTTGTTAATGCACGGGAAGGCAAAGTTGTGACGCAACAACATATTTATCCATTTACTTTCGGTGACATGTCACAAAAAGATTTGTTAGGTGGCAAAGGTGCCAACCTCGCTGAGATGGTGCGTATTGGGTTGCCGGTTCCACCGGGATTTACAATTGCAACGACTGCTTGCCGCGAGTATTTAAAGAGCGGAAAGTTTCCAGAGGGACTTCGAAAAGAAATTAGTGATTCGCTATCCGCATTAGAAAAAGAGTTAGGTAAAACTTTTGGTGGAGTTAAAAATCCATTACTTATATCTGTCCGATCTGGTGCAAAGTTTTCAATGCCCGGAATGATGGAAACTGTTTTAAATGTAGGGATTACCCCAGAGGTTGCACAATCATTGGCTGACAGTTCTGGCAACGCGCGCTTTGCTTGGGATTCATATCGTCGCTTTATTGAGATGTACGGAAAAATTGTTTGTGATGTCGATGGCGAAGAATTTCATAAAGTTCAAGAGCGAATTTTATCCACACACGGAAATACAAACCTGCAAGAGTTAGATGTTGAAGGTTTAAAGGCGCTAGCTGATGGATTCATTAAAGTTATTGAAGCGGCGACTGGAAGAGATTTTCCAACGGATCCACGAGAACATTTAATTGACTCAATAGAAGCAGTCTTTAGGTCTTGGAACTCTGAGCGAGCAACCCTGTATCGCAGGCGCGAGCGGATTCCATCTGATTTAGGAACTGCAGTGAACATCCAATCTATGGTCTTTGGAAATTTAAGCGACGATTCTGGCACCGGCGTTGCCTTTACGCGCAATCCATCAAATGGCGAGATTGGCTCTTATGGCGACTACCTGCAGAAAGCTCAGGGCGAAGATGTGGTTGCAGGTATTCGCACGCCGATGTCGCTAGATGAATTTGGAGCTCTTGAACCTCGAGTTCATGGCGAGCTAGAGAAAATCATGGTCATGCTGGAATCACATTACAGAGATCTCTGTGATATCGAATTTACGATTGAACGCGGCAAGTTATATATCTTGCAAACTCGAGTTGGAAAGCGCACCGCTGAAGCCGCATTTCGTATCGCACTGCAATTTGTAGAAGAAGGCACCATCACGATGGATCAAGCACTCGCTCGCACGAGCGGTGATCAATTAGCAGCGCTTATGTTTCCACAATTTGATACCAGAGGAACACTTGTTGAAATAGCTCGCGGGATTCCCGCATCTCCTGGTGCTGCAGTCGGTGCCGCAGTATTCGATTCTAAACGTGCATTTGATATGAGCAAAGCAGGCAAGAAAGTAATTTTGGTTAGACGCGAAACAAGTCCAGATGACTTAGTCGGTATGGTCGCGGCAGAGGGAATCTTGACTAGTCGCGGTGGCAAAACTTCTCACGCAGCAGTTGTTGCTCGTGGAATGGGAAAGACTGCGATCTGCGGTACAGATTCGATATCAGTCGATGAGCGTGCAAATTTATTTACAATCGGTAGTCACACAGTTTATGAAGGTGACATTATTTCTATTGACGGCACAACGGGAATTGTTTATTTGGGCGCAGTCCCGGTTGTTGCTTCCTCTGTTACCTCATATCTAGAAGGCCGTGTTTCTGCAGAGAGCGAGCACGCATCACCGCTTGTAAAGGCCGTTCACACCATCTTGACTCATGCAGATTCACGCCGCAAATTACGCGTGCACACAAATGCGGATACTCCCGAGGATGCAATTCGCGCACGAATCTTGGGAGCAGAAGGCGTTGGTCTCTGCCGCACAGAACATATGTTCTTGGGGGAGCGTCGATCTTATGTAGAACGTCTGGTGCTCGCCGAAAATGAAGACGTGCAACGCGGAGTTATTGCCGAGATGGAACCATTACAGCGCGCTGATTTCGTGGGAATTATGATGGCAATGTCCGGACTTCCGGTGACGATTCGTTTATTGGATCCTCCGTTGCACGAGTTCCTTCCTTCTCTTGTCGATCTAAGTTCTCAAATGGCGCGTAGTGAAGCACTTGGTGAAGAGATTCCGGCAAGGGATAAAGCTTTATTCGCTGCTGTTCGCCGATTACACGAATCCAATCCGATGTTGGGATTGCGCGGTGTGCGCCTTGGAATTTTGATCCCAGAACTATACAAAATGCAGGTGCGCGCCATGGTTCACGCATGCCTTGAAGTTAGAAAATTAGGTCACGATCCACGACCAGAAGTGATGATTCCACTTGTTTCAACTCAGCGCGAGCTCTTATATTTACGCGAGACCTTAGAAGAAGAGATTGCACAAACATTCAAAGGGACAAATCAAGAGATAGATATGCCTATTGGCACAATGATTGAAACTCCTCGCGCTGCAATCACAGCAGATCGATTAGGCGTCCACGCAGATTTCATTTCTTTCGGAACAAATGATTTAACACAATTGACTTGGGCATTTAGCCGAGATGATGTTGAATCTACTTTCTTACCTCGTTATCTCGACTTGGAGCTTCTGCCATTTAACCCTTTTGAATCGTTAGATGAAGCCGGTGTTGGAATTTTGGTTCGCAAAGCGGTTGATCTCTCTCGCGAAGTTCGCAGCGATTTTAAATTAGGCATTTGCGGTGAACACGGAGGCGATCCACGAAGTATTCATTTCTTCCACGAACTAGGGCTGGACTATGTCTCTTGTTCACCATATCGAGTACCGATCGCTCGTTTGGAATCTGGTCGCGCAGCGGTAACCAAATAGAAACCGACAAATTCACACCTTTCCTATAAGATTGCATCTACCTTAATTAGAAAAGAGAGATTTCATGGGCGCTTGTACCTGTACTTACACCAGAGACGAAGAGAAGAACTGCGACGGAACACATAAAGTGGTCAAGGCCGTAAAAGCAGAATTAGCGGAAAAGCTTGAAGCAAATGGCTTTCCGCATGCTTCTGAATTTGTGAAGAATAACTAAAGCGTCACTTCTGAGATGCAGATCCTTCACAGACTGCCTCAAATAGTTTTAGGTCTTGCGCTTGTCTATGCAGGCATCGGCCATTTAACGACTAGCCGTGCTGAGTTTCAAGCGCAAGTTCCGACCCTCTTTAAAGATTATGCAGATTTCGTAGTCTTAGCATCAGGTGTGGTGGAGATTGTTCTTGGAGTTGGATTAATAGTTTTCTGGAAATACCGAGTGCAGATTGGTGTATTGGTAGCCCTCTTCTTCATTGTCATTTTTTGGGGAAACATCTCACAGTATGTAAATAAAGTTGACGCTTTCGGATTAAACAGCGATCGCGCTCGATTTATCCGCTTGCTCTTTCAACCGGCTTTGGTATTTTGGGCGCTTTGGTCTACTGAGGCTTGGAAAATTTCAAAACGAAAGAACCCGATTCGTGCGCGCTAAATGCTTGCAATGCCCATTTTCGCGTGGGATATCTAATGGATTTAGAGAAATAATCAATGCCTAGATTAAGTAATTTCGAGAAAGTTAAAAAGCTATTTAAGCCAGACGCAGAGGGCATTTCTAAGTGGATTTCCGTCGACGAATTCTCAACCGTGGAATTGAACTGGAGCAAGAATGGAAATGGGCGCCACGGCGTTTACTTCAATGTCCCTCAGTACATTTGGGAGAAAAGAGTGGGGGCTCACTCGGGGCGCACCGTAACTCACTTGCGAACTGCGGGATTGAATAATGAAGAAGCTTTCAATCAGAATATTTCGCAAAAAGTAAAAAAATATTTCGAGAATCAAAATATTTGTTCGATCTCGCTTCTGCCAATTCCACAGGAATTGCGCGAAATTGATCATAGATATGGAAACAAAACGCACCCAGATTACGTAGCCATATACGGTGCAGCGGAGCAAGATCCGAAAGACTTTCAACTTATCTTTAGCGTTTTGAATTCAGCAAAGCGACAAAAGTGCAAGGTTTGTTGCGAAAGTAAAGTTCGACCGGCGCATCCGACATTGGGTTTTGTCGAAGGCGACCAAAGGCACGCCGATAGATTTCCCTGCAAAGGTTGTTACTTAGCCGAGCCTGAGAGATATCGGGATATCGCTGACTAATTATATTTTTTAACTACCCTGCGCGATTGATTTTGAACTACAACCACAGTACCGTTGTGACGAATTTACAGATGATCTAGGAGTCAAATGAAAATTGCAGTGGTCGGAAGTTACGGCGTGGGAATGACGATGCGTTTGCCACAGTTTCCAGTAGCCGGTGAAACTTTAATGGGTGGGTCATACGATTCCGGACCTGGTGGAAAAGGATCTAATCAAGCAATAGGGGCGGCAAGACTTGGCGCAGACGTTAGTTTTTTAACCGCTATTGGCCCTGATGATTTTGGGTTGGCCGCGCGCGCACTTTGGAAAGCCGAAGGCGTTGATGATTCGTGTGTAGTAACCGGAAAAAACCACACAATGGTTGGTTTTATTTTGGTGGATTCTGACGGTGAAAACAGAATTATTGTTGCAGCCGGTGCTCTCGATGAATTAACTCCAAAGGACGTTGAAAATTTTCGCTCACATATTGCAAAAGCAGATGTATTTGTGGTCTCAATGGAGCTGGCATTTCCTGCGGTTTTAGCGGCGCTAAAAATAGGCAGAGAAGAAGATGTATTCATCGTTCTTAATCCAGCACCAGCCGTGAAGTTACCGCCAGAGGCTTGGTCTATGTTTGACGTGATTACTCCCAACCGCACAGAAGCTCCGATTTTATTGGGCTTAGAAAGCAATCACGGACTCTCACCAAAAGAGCTAATTGCACAAATGCGGTTGAAGACCAAAGCCAAGATTGTTATGACATTAGGCTCTGAGGGATCTCTGGTTGATGACGGCAACGGCATCCAAGCTATTCCGGCATTTAAACCCAAGAAAGTTGTTGATACAACAGGCGCTGGAGATAGTTTTACTTCTGCACTCGCGGTCGCAATATCTGAAGGGAAAGATTTTCATGAGTGCGTGCGATTTGCTACAGCGTCGGGTGCGCATTCCGTCGGAATTGCAGGCGTTATTGATTCTCTACCAACTAGAAATGAGATCCAAGCATGCCTAGCTCAATAGATGCCGAGAAATTAACACCAGCGCAAATTGCCTTATATATTCAACATACAAAGATCGAAGTAGGTGCAACTCGCGAAGCGATGATCGCACATGTGGAAGATGCAATTAAATATGGATTTAGTGCGGCGATGGTTCCTGGTTCGTGGGTTGCCCTAACAGCTTCGATATTGCGAGGAACAGGAATTGAAGTTGCATCAGCTTTGGATTTTCCAACTGTAGGTGTTATGACTAGCGCTGGAAAAGCTGCAGAGGCAGCAGAGCTGGTCAGGTTAGGCGCAACACAAATTGATATTGGAGTACAAGTTGGCTGGCTTAAATCTGGAATGTTTGACGAATTTCGCGAAGATATCGCTGGCGTCGTGCGAGCATCGGGAGTTCCTATAAAGGTAATGCTGGAACTGCCGTTGCTTACTGAAGCCGAAAAGGAGCTTGCGGTCCAACTTTCCATGGAAGCCGGTGTCGCATATTTAAAGAACGCAAGCAGCGGCCAGATTGAGACTGCCAATCCTGCGAGTATAAAATATCTAGTTGATCGAGCGAAGAACGGTGTTTTGGTGAAAGCTTCAGGTTCAATAAAGCACTTATCGCAGGCTCGCGAATTAATTGCTGCGGGCGCATCCTTGCTCGGCACTAGCGCGGGCATAGAGATAATCTCTGGCCTTAGCAACGCCGACACGAAAAGCTATTAAAAAATCCTAGGGGTAGCACCCAGAATCTATTGACTTGCTGGCTGAAAATGAGGTTTAGTAAGCGTATATTCGGGAAAGGTTTCCAGGGGGTTAATGAAATGAGGATCAAAGCGAGTGAGTGAGAAAACTAAATCGAAGCGATTTAAATTTCCTGAAGAGACGAGTGTAATTTTCGCACTCATTCTTCTTATAGGCATCGTTGGTTCAATGCGTCCGATATTTTTAAAGCCAGAAAATTTACTCAATCTCGCAGCTAGTTACTCAATCTCTGCTCTTCTCGCGGGCTGCATTGTTTATCTGCTTGCAATGGGAGAAATTGACCTTTCATTTGGTTGGATCCTTAACCTTTCCGCCGTAGTTTCTGGTCTTGCGATGATCGCCGGAGTCCCTGTTTGGATTTCAATTATTTTGGGTATCTCCGCAGGCGGATTAATGGGAGCAATCAACGGCGCGTTAATGGTTGTAATGAGACTTCCGTTAATCATCGTGACTTTAGGTACCGCTTCGATATTCCAAGGTATTTCTCTAATCTCAAATAAGTCAGGTTCTGTTGTTCCAACAGATGAAAAACTTAGAGCCAATATTTTCTTCCGTGCCCTGGGTGGAGAAATCGATACACCCATTCCATTTATTTTAATTATTGTTATTTTAGCTTTCTTCGCACTTCACTTCACTCTTCATAAAACTCGTTTTGGATATCGCATTCTTGCAATTGGTAGCAATCCCGAAGCGGCGCGATTGGCCGGTATACCGACCAAGCAAATCAAGATACTTACGTGCACATTAATGGGCGTTGTATCAGGCATAGGCGGAGTTCTATTCCTTGGATTTAGAGGCGCTGTAGATCCAAGCACAGGTGCCAACTTGTTACTTCCAGTTGTTGCCGCCGCAATCATTGGTGGCACCCCGCTATCTGGCGGCGCCGGAACGGTTTGGGGCTCGCTAGTTGGAGCGCTAATTGTTGGCGTTATCGGTGTTGGAATTGTTTTCTTGGGTATTGATGCGGTGTGGAGCACCTTAGTAACCGGTCTGGTTATTATCTTTGCAATCGGTGTAGATCAGATAGTTCGAGTCCGAAAAAATCGGATAAGTTAAATACAGGTTTCAACCTTGCTCATAGTGGGCATTGTTTGAAAGAAATGAAAAGGGAGAGGTAAAGATGATCAAAGAGATCCGCAAGTCGCGTTGGACGGCGTTGGCACTTACTGCAGCTATGGTGGTTACTGCTAGCGGAGTTGCAACTCCTGCGCAAGCAGCACCAAAGAAACTCACCATTGGTTTCGTAGTTCACGTAATTGGTAACCCATTTATTAACCAAATTATCGAAGCAGCGAAAATGGCTGCAAAAGATCTAAATGTAACCCTCAAGGTCACAGGCCCAGCGGGCGCTGAAGGAGATGCTCAGCTCACAGCTGTACAGAACATGGCTGCTTCTGGCGTTGACGGAATTGCTACATCTGTTCCTGCAGCATCAATGGTCAATGGACTTAATGCAATCATTAAGACTGGAATGCCTATGGTTCAATTCAACGGTCTCGGTGTTGGTGTTAACGCACCATACGTCGGCGAGAAGTCAGTTGAATCAGGACGACTCTTAGGAAAGATGGTTCTGGACAAGATTGGTGGCAAGACTGCAAAGGGTGACGTCATTGTCGGAAACTGTTACCCAGGTTTCCCAGTGTTGGAAAACCGTCAAAAGGGTGTATTGGAAAGCTTGAAGAAGGCTCCGGGCGTGAAGATTGTCGGACCATCTGATGTGAAGGTTGACTCTGCAGCGAACTTTGCTGCTTGGCAAGGACTTCTAGCAGCTAATCCAGGTGCGCTCGCGATGGTTGGACTCTGCGCTCCAGATGTTGAAAGCATCGGAAAAGTTAATGCAGCCGTTCCTGGCTCAAAGACAATCGGTGCTGGATATGACCTCACAACAGGAAACTTGGCAGCTCTAGCAAACGGAACTGCTCATATCAGCCTCGGACAGACTCCGTTTATCCAGGGTTACCTTCCTGTTTACGTTTTGGTCGACAGCATCCGCAACAAGACCAAGATCAACTTCTCTGGCTTCTTGAATTCTGGAACTGAAATTGTTACCAAAACAAAAGTTATCCAGCCATTCAAAGCTGCTCCGCTTACATTCCCGCAGTTGCAGGCAATGTCAGCATCAAACAAGTTGACTCGCGCCTACTACGACAAACTAGTTAAGACATACATCAAGGATTGGCGCAAGAATTTAGCTCCAATCGCTGAAGAATCTGCTTAATTAGTAAATAAGTACCCGGGCCAAAAACTACGAACGGAGGTCACCGAATGAATTCTCAAACAGCTCATAAGGTGATCTCCGTTCGTGGCTTGGCAAAGCGTTACGGGGGAGTAAAAGCCCTTAAAGGTTTAGATCTAGATTTGGATGCGAATAAAGTCCATGCCATTGTTGGCGAAAATGGCGCGGGCAAATCAACATTTATGAAGATTCTCTCGGGTGGAGTCACCCCAGATGAGGGAAGTATTGAAGTTTTAGGCGAGAAATTCTCATCGTTCTCAGTTCAGTCAGCTTCAAAGCTGGGCATCGGAATTATGTACCAAGAGCTGCGATTGTTTCAGCATCGAGATGTTCTCACAAATCTCTTTCCAGACCGGGAAATGCGAATAGGCCCATTTATTGCCCGTAAGAAGATGGCAGAAATTGCGATACCAGTTCTTAAATCAATCGGACTCGATGTTGATTTAAATCAAATTGTCAGCGAACTGGCGCTCTCTGATCAACAACTTATCGAGCTAGCCCGAGTTCTTATAGAAAAGCCAAGACTATTAATTTTGGATGAACCAACATCGGCACTTAACGCGCGTGAAAGCGAGCGATTGCTAGACCTCGTGAGATTGCTTCCTTCGCAAGGAACTACTGTTCTCTACGTTTCTCACAGATTAGATGAAGTGTTTTCCGTCTCTCAACATATAACTGTGTTACGCAACGGCTCTTTAGTGTTCTCCAAGCCAACTAGCGAACTCGATATTCCTACCGTAATTGCGGGAATTGTCGGAGAAAAATCTGTTGAGTCAATTGCGAAGAAAACAGCAAGCGCAGACTCGAACTCTAAAGCAGAGAAAGTTTTGGAAGTTAAGAACTTAAGCAACGGCCGACAAGTTGTGGATGTTTCGCTCAATGTTGCGCCAGGTGAAATAGTTGGAGTTGCTGGACTTATTGGCTCTGGTGCTGACGAATTACTGGAGACTCTTTTTGGGGCGCGACAAAAAATTTCAGGTAGCGTTAAATTTAAAGGGGCTGAAAAGCAGAATTTAAGCCCTCAAAACTCAGTACGTGATGGAATTGCTTTGATTCCAGCTGACCGTAAGCGAGTTGGCTTAATGATGGATCGCACGGTCTCTGACAATTTATCTCACGTCTCAGCTGGCGGATTTAAGCGTGGCACCTTTTTTGTCTCCAAATCCGGTATTGCAATAACCGCTGAAAGACTCGTGAAGAAATTTGCTATTAAAACAGAGAACGTGCAAGTACGAGTAGGAAATCTTTCTGGCGGAAACCAGCAGAAAGTTGTCATTGGTAAGTGGCTAGAGATTGCCCCAGGACTCGTTCTGCTAGATGATCCAACTAGAGGAGTCGACATCGGAGCAAAGGTAGAACTCTTCCGCCTCGTTCGAGAAATCGCTAATGAGGGCAAAGGAATTCTCTTTAGATCAACCGAAATTTCTGAGTTAACCTCATTGTGCGATCGCATAGTTGTGGTTAAAGATGGAGTAAGCACACGTGAAGTCAGTGGTGTCGATGATGCCGAACTAATCAAGTTGATCAACGAATAGCCGAAGATTCTCTCCCCAACCGATCAATATAGAAAAAATAGAGAAAGAGGAAAAATGGTAAGAAGAGCGTTCACTATGCGTTTGCAGCCAGGAAGCTTGGCGACTTACAAGATGCACCACGATGCCATTTGGGCAGAGCTCATTGCTGAGCTTGAAAAGTCCGGCATAGCAAATATGACAATTTTCGAGAACGATCCTGTATTGGTTATGTATTCAGAGATAACCGATGTAGAGGCGTGGGATCGTCTCTGGCATTCAGAGGTTCACGATCGATGGGCAGTCTTGATGAACCCTTTAATGGAGTTCAGACCAGATGGAATTGTTGAATCAACAGAACTTCGAGAAGTCTTCCATCTCGAAACGAATGCAGGTAAGTAAGAAAAATGTCTGATAAGAAACTGGCTCTAGTAACAGGAGCCAGCCGTGGAATAGGACACCAGATCGCGATCGGTTTGGCAGAAAATGGCCATCAGGTCATTGCTGTTTCGCGCACGGCTATAGATGCGAGTGAACTCTCAGATTCTCAAAAGTCATTGATCACAAGCATTACAGGTGATGTCAGCGATGCATCTTTTGTTGAAAAACTCGAGAGACAAGTGTCTAAAGAACACGGGGCAGTACAAATTCTTGTTAACGCAGCTGGAGTATTCGGACCTATCGATTTGGTTCATAACACCGACCCTGCAGAATGGGTGAGAACGGTAGTTATCGATGCAATAGCGCCGTATTACACAACTCGCTCTTTCTTGCCAGGAATGCTGAAAAACAAATGGGGCAGAATTATTAATCTAACTTCTGCCGCATCTTTGCATCCACCTGGACCCCTTAACAGCGCGTATGGCACATCGAAAGCGGCGCTAAATCAACTCACTCGACACGTCTCTGCTGAAATTGCGGGTTCAGGGGTAACTGCCAATGTTATTCATCCGGGCGATGTACGAAGTGATATGTGGGGCGATATCAAAAATAAAGTTGACGCTCTTGGCGAGATCGCTAAAGATTACAAAGCTTGGGTTGACTGGGTTGATCAAACCGGTGGTGATGATCCAAAGAAGGCTATGGATCTAGTACTTAAGCTAATCAGTCCTGAAAGTGATTCGATCAACGGGACATTTTGTTGGATTGATCAACCACTACAAGCTCCTATTCCAAGTTGGGATGCTCCTGAAGATGCGAGACCTTGGACTTAGTAGGAGTAAAGATAAAACGCCCGTCGAGTGGTTTAATAACTTCGAGAGCCCTGGTTTAGCCCGAACAAGTAGTCAAGGGGAATGATTAATGTCTGAACAGGAAAAGAACTCAATAAGTTTTGTAAAAGAGCTAATTGACTACTCGACATTAGATACTTCTAGTGAGTTACTGAAGCGACTAGAAGTTATTCTCGCTGATTTTATGGTTTGCGTATCCAGTGGTAACAAACTGCAAACTCGGGATTCTCTTCTAAAAAACGATGGTTCGATTGGTTTGGCATCCCGATTGGCGAGTCAATCAGCTTTCGAAGATCGAGATGATCTCGATTGGTCCGCAGTTAATCATCCAGGTTCGGTAGTTTTTGCCACGAGTTTTGCTATTGCATTGGAATTCCCAAAGTTTCGAGAAAACTTTCTAACATCTGCCCTTGCAGGCATGCGTGCGAATGCTTCTGCTGCACATTTCTTCGGACCAGGCCATCGCAAACGTTGGCACATAACCGCTACCGCTGGCACCTTTGGCGCAGTGTGTGCCGCATCTGCAGCTATTGGATTAGATAGTGCGAAAGCACAACGGGCTCTGCATCTTGCAGGAACAAATATGGGTGGAATTGGACAAGTCTCTCGTGAGTTACAGGGCACCACTAGATTTAATCGATCAGCCGCCGCAGCGCTGGGTGTTGCATCCGCTTTTGCAGCATATGAAGAAATGCCAGCGGTAAAAAATCTTTGGCTTGGCGATCGAGGATTATTCGAAGTATTTGACTTGGCAGGGGTCATCACCGAGGGAGGTCTTATTCGAGATGGCATTTCAACAATTCGAGTGCGCACTTTTCCAGCAAATGGCTTTATTCATAGTGCATTATTTGGAGTCGCCAAATTAGCGCGCGAAAACAGCGGCCAGTTGATAAATCTCAACGTCGAAGTAAACGCTGGCATCTTCCCCATCCTCAATGATCCCGAAAAAGAGCGCTGGTGGAACATAAAAGGAAATGTCGCATCTGCTTGGCGTTCCAAGAATCCAATGGATCTAACTGCCGCTCCAGAGGTAGAAGAGTTAACTAGCGTTAGTGGCGCAGATATTCCGCTTGGTACCGCACGAATATCAGGGTCTACGACATCCGGACCATTTGAGTTATTTGTAACTGAAGCACCAGGATTAAATCTATCTGATCCCACAGAAACTCTATGGCGCGAAGAAAAGTGGCGCTCAATGATTGGTGAGAGTTATAAAGATGTTGTTGCGCTGGCCGGCGCCTTAATCTCTAAAGATGTTTCCGATATTACTTGGAGCAAAATAGAGAAAGTGCTGAGGTGAAGCGTGAGTAATTTGCATCCCAAGATTAAAGAATTTCTCGATACTTTGTCAGCCGAAGGCGGCAAGGCGACTGAGCTATCCACGCCAATGGAGGTGCGCGCCAGCGCGCTAAGTAAATGGAGACCAGAATTCCTTGGAACTCGGCCCAAGAGTGGTTCGGTTAAACAGAAGTTTTTCACTGGTCCACACGCAGACCTTCCGATCAACATATACACGCCAGAAGGTGAGGGGCCGTTTCCGGCGATCGTGTACATCCACGGTGGAGGATGGGTAGCTGGCACGATAGAGATGACTGAAGTGCAACATCAATTAGTAGGCGAAGAATGTGGCGCAGTTGTAGTTTCAGTTAATTACCAGAAAGCCCCTGAACATAAATTCCCTATCCCGTTTGATGATTGCTACGCAACCCTTGAATGGGTCTGGCAGAACTCTAAAGCGTTAAATATCGATCGTGAAAAAATCGGAATTGCTGGAGAGAGCGCAGGCGGAAATATCGCGGCGGGAATGGCGCTCAAATCCAGAGATGTAAATGGACCAAAAATTGCTTTTCAAGTTCTAATTTACCCAGCAACCGACCATAAATTTGATTACCCATCAATGATTGACAACGCAAAAGGATATGCCTTATCCACCGAAGGTATGAAATGGTATTGGAAACAATACACATCTAATCCAGGCGATCTAGAGAATCCTTACTGCAGGCCTATGGCTGCAAAAGATTTCTCAAATCTGCCGAACACATACCTAATTACTGCAGAATTAGATCCACTGCGCGATGAAGGATTTGAATATAGTAAAAAATTAGAAAGCGCCGGAAACCAGGTAATTTATAAGAACTACCCATCGCTGATACACGGATTTCTTCTCATGCAAGGCTTTTTACCTGAGGCCCGACAAGCTATTCAAGAAATTGCAGATGCAGTTAAGCAGTTTTTGAAGGCACCTAAATAAATCTCATTGCCTTTCTTCAGATCAAGTTCCTGCTAAAGATCAAAGGGATAGGTCGGAATAGTCCGCAGAGAGAAATCTAGTGAGAGTAAATCAGCAGTTGTTGGCCCTCGTGTATTGGCGAGTATGTAACTTTCAGTCAAAGGTGCAAAACCTGCTTTAAAACTCACGTGGGATTTGGCCTGCACAAGTGTGTAATCCAAAATGTTGACCCCGTGAAGTTCATAAAGACTGGCATCAATTACTCGTACTGGATTTTGATGAATCACTGCAAATATCTCGCTAACTGGGTGAGAAATCGATACAAAAAGTGATTTACCTGGGCTCCCAGTAACATTTTTTGCCGCCGGGTGGGTGTAAATCACTTTGCGATCACACTCAGCAAGCACTTTGATTTCACATCCAGCAGATTCGTTGTACTCGGATTTATTCCCTGTGCCTAATGTGACTTTACTTGTGGCACCGACCTTACCCCATAATTTCGCAACTGCTGCAGGATCAGTGATTGTGAAGATTGCCCGCAAGTCGTGACTTGATTCAAGCAAACCACGAAG
This sequence comes from Candidatus Planktophila sp., assembly GCA_964201295.1. Taxonomy (GTDB): domain Bacteria; phylum Actinomycetota; class Actinomycetes; order Nanopelagicales; family Nanopelagicaceae; genus Planktophila. The sequence goes on from CAXNDN010000002.1 coordinate 28,190, forward strand.
AAGCTCGGTGCTGTCTCCATAAGAACCACCATTTGTGGCATCTCCAATATCTGCAAAAACTTTTAAAGTTGAATCTTGCGCGGCTACCGCTAATGCATCAGCAACAGAAAGGGTTGTGTCTTCCATAAACAATTCACGAACGCTCCATGCTTCTGCCGCTAATCTTTTAGCCGCTGAAATGCCATCAAATTTTTCGGAATCATAAACAACTAGTGATTTCCAACCTAAATCTGGAACATTTAGCCAAGGTTGCACGGTAAGCAAACTTGCTGCGTGGGCCCCTTCCTTTTCAATTTCTTTGCACAAATTCATTAACGATCCGTAAGGTTTAAATTCGTTATCGTGTTTCGCCGGTGGCACAACCATAGGAATTCTCTCTACATGTGTAACTGGATTGATGTTACCGATGACTGCTTGATGAAGAATTTGCGCCGCTTGCGCGCCAGTTTCGTATAAATCAATGTGCGGACAACTTCTATATGCAACGGCAATGTCTACGGCGTTATGCATTTCCTGAGTGAAGTGTGCGTGCAGATCCATACTGATCGAAATAAAAGGGCGAGGACCAACCTTCTCCCTCAGCGCCTTTAGAAGTGCGCCTTCAGGGTCAATTTCTTCTCTGCAGTAGGCAGAGCCGTGCAACATTAAGTAAATGCCATCCACGTTTTCGGGGGTACGACTTACGATTTCATTTTTTATGAATTCGAAGGCATCAATGGCCAGAGGAGGGGCCGGGGTGCCGGCAATCAGCGCAGTTGGCACCAAAGTGACCGGTAAAGTGGTCAAAACATCCCATGCTCCCGCAAATTCACTGCTTGTTCCAGCAGAATCCCGGGAAATATCTTCACCCAAAGCAAAGTTTTCGGATCGAAGCTGTTCCAGGGAAGTCGAATTCGGAGCAAAGCTGTTGCACTCAATTGAGAAACCACCGATTGCTATCACTGGCAGGTCTTTAGCCTTGCGATTCATAACAACTCACCCTTCTGAGAACTCAGGTAATCCCTTGACCGCTGGTCGGAACTGCGCTTATATAGCCACCTGGAAATGATTCCAGGTTCTTTATCTAAAAAGAAACGGAGGCGACCAATGAGGTTTCGCCACTATAGCAAGAAAAATGCAGCTGTAATTGTTGCAATTGCAGCTCTATTAATACCTGCTACTTCAAATGCAGTAGCGGCAACATTTCCTAAGTCACTTCCATCACCAGAATTTGTTTCATTTGAAAAGGTGAAAGCTGGCAGCGGTAAGGGCCTTACCTTGGGATATATCTCATTGGGTGACTCAGTTCCTTTCGTGAAGTTGGTAAGTGATTCAATTAAGCGTGAAGCAAAGAAGTCTGGCGCAAAGCTAGAATTTTGCGATTCACAGATCGATGCAGCAAAGGCACTTGCATGTACACAACTCTTCAAGCTGAAGAAAGTTCAGGCTTATTTGAACTTCAACCTTGATGCAGCTGCAGGTCCAGCAATTTACAATGCAGGTCCACAAGTTCCTGTGATTGCAATCGATATCAACCAGACTCCAAAGCAAGTTTCATTCATGGGAGCTAACAACAACCGTGCAGGCGTCATCGCCGGCCGTGGTGTTGGAGAACTTATGAAGAAGAAGTTCAACTGCAAGTACGACGCAGTTGTACTTATGGAATCACCTGGCGTAGGTTCAGTTAACGAAGCGCGCATTGGTGGTAACAAGCAAGGTTTTGCAGAAATCTGCGGAGCTTTGGATCTCAAGAAAGTTAAGTCAATTGACTCTACATTCCTAGAAGAAGCACAAGCTTCATTCAAGGATGCTCTAACAACACTTCCAACTGCGAAGACAATCGTTGTTTTGGCAATGAATGATGACAGCTGCCTTGGAGCCCTAGCTGCTGCAAAGGCAGTTAGCCGTCAAGGTGATATCTACATGGCTTGCCACGGTGCGGACCCAACTTCTTGGTGTGAAATCAAGAACAATCCAAACTGGGCCGGAGATGTTGCTTACTTCCCAGAGCGTTACGGCGAAGTTGGTATCCCATACTTGATCAAGGCTGCACGCGGCATTGCAATTCCTGCCAAGTTGCAACTCGATCACGTTTGGATCGACAAGAACAACATCAGTAAGTACTATCCAAAGGCTAAGTGCTAAGAAATGAAACATCCTGACAAAGTTATGAATATCATTTCCGCGTCGGGGATTCGTAAGTCCTTTGGCGGGGTAGAGGTCCTCCACGGAGTAGACCTCTACCTCGCCCAAGGCGAAGTCCTTGCACTATTGGGAGAAAATGGTGCAGGAAAATCCACGCTTGTAAAGATTATTGCGGGTGATTATGTTCCTGATGAAGGAACAATCACTTGCGGCGGAAATGAATTTTCTAGCCTTGATCCGATTAAGGCGCGCGAATTAGGCATCCGGATGATTTTTCAGGAATTAAATGATGCACCAACCCTTACTGTTGCAGAGAATATTTCTTTGGGAAGTTGGGGCGCAAAAAATGGATTCGTCTCGTGGAAAAAAATTAACGAACGAGCAGAAAAAGCGCTGGCTCTCCTTGGAGTAAATCTAGATATCACCAAGAAAGTAGCAGATCTTCGAATTGGCGAGCGACAGATAATCGAGATCGCCCGAGCTGTATCAGAAAATGCAAGAGTGCTGGTTTTTGATGAACCAACGGCCGCACTTTCTTCAGCAGAGACCGAAAGACTTTTCTCTGTAATTGAAAATCTGCGCACAAAGAGCGTGGGAATGATTTACATTACCCACCGACTAGATGAAGTCGCGCGCGTAGCAGATCGAGTAGAAGTACTCCGCGATGGTTCTGTGGCGCTTATGGCTAACGCCAAGACTGCTAGCCGTGGTGAATTAGTGTCAGCCATGATTGGTCGCGACGCCTCTGATATTTCACATCCAACCGATCGCCCAAAACCTGGCGCCAAGATTTTGAGCGCAACAAGTATTGGGCTTGATCGAGCATTTAGCGGAATTGATTTTGATGTACGTGAAGGCGAAGTTGTTGCGTTATATGGCAAAGTCGGCTCCGGTACCGCAGAAGTAGCCGAGACCATTTTCGGCCTGCATCCAGAACATTCTGGGAACATTGAGCTAAATGGAGAAATTTTCGAACCAAAGAATCCAAATAGCGCAATTGATAATTTGATTGGATTCCTGCCAGCAGATCGACAGCGCTTGGGTGCTTTTATGATTCGCCCAGTGGCCGAAAATCTAGGAGTTCCGTCGTGGCCGCGATATTCCAAGGGTGGAATAATTACGATTGATCCAGAAGAGAAGGCATATCTTAACTGGACAGAGAAACTCAAAATTAGATCTCGAAATGATCCAAAGCAGAAAATTGCAACGCTCTCTGGAGGTAATCAACAGAAAGTTCTCCTTGCCAGATGGTTTGAGGGAAATAGCAAGTTACTAGTCCTTATTGAGCCAACACGTGGAGTAGACGTCGGTGCCCGACGAGATATTTACGAAACTTTGAGAAAGAGTGCGAAAGAACAAAACATAGGCATCCTGATTACGACTTCAGATCATGAGGAAGTAGTTCAAGTAGCTGACCGGGCAATCGTGATGGCAAAGGGCCATACAGTTGCTGAATTCAAAGGTAACAACATCACCGTAGAGTCCTTAATCTCTGCGGCTAGCTAACGAGAGGCAATAAAAACAATGACAAGCGACACACAGAAATCTAGCGACGCAATGACTAAGAAAAAAGGTCGAAGCATCCCCGAACTCTTTGCGCTTACAGTATTTCTCATTCTGCTGATCGCCTTCTTTAGTTTTGCCTCCGAGTACTTCTTGGATATCGAAAACGCGATCAACATTGTTACTACTCTTTCAGTTGCCGGAATCATTGCAGTACCCGGAACAATGTTGCTTATTGCGGGCCAGGTAGATCTTTCTATTGGTTCTGCAGCTGCATTCCTTGGAACGATGGTCGGCGTCTACGCAATAAAGGATTCGCTCGGAGTTGGTATTGCCGCAGCAGTTGTGATTGGAATTATCGTTGGCCTAGTTAATGGATTCTTAATAACAAAGCTCCAGGTTAACTCGTTGATCACAACGCTTGGTACGCTCGCGATTCTGCGCGGACTTTGTTACATCGTGGGTGGCGGCCAAACGATAATGGTAAATGACTTTACTTTCCTAGGTTTGGATCGACCATTCCTAAACCTTCCAACCTCTGTAGTCATATTCGTGTTCATCGCCATAATTGGTGGCTTAGTCATGAAGTACACGACCTTTGGCCGTAGCCTTTATGTAATCGGTGCAAATCCTGCCGCTTCACGACTTGTTGGAGTTCGAAATTCACGAGTTTTAATGATTTGCTTTGTCCTCTCTGGATTAAGCACCGCTGCTGCAGGTCTGATTCTCACCTCTCAACTCGGTGCAGCTGCTCCTATGGCAGCGACAGGGCTAGAGCTTTCAGTAATCACAGCCATTGTTCTTGGTGGGGCTAGCCTAAATGGCGGTCGCGGAACAATTTCAGGGACAATCCTTGGTCTAGTCATTATTGGTGTATTAAATAATGGTTTGGTTCTGCTAAACGTTGATACTTTCTGGCAAGACGTAGCCCGCGGTACCTTGTTGATTGTTGCGGTTACATTCGATCAGATTAGAGAACGTTGGAGCATTAAGCACAAGTAAGTTCCATTCGTTCCCCCGCAGGAAATTAATATCTTCATGAAAGGGATTTGACCATGGCAGGTATTACTGGATTTTTTCACGGGGGAGTCACCGTAAAAGATATGGAAACATCCCTCGCGTTTTACCGCGATGGCCTCGGTCTTGCGTTGAACTTCGACCGAATCTTGGATGGACCATATCTAAATGTTGTCCTTAATCTGACACAGAAAAGAATTAGAGCTGCCTATCTTGATGTCCCAGGAGGCGGATTCATCGAATTACTTGAATACCAAGAGATCGAAAGATTAGATGCCTCATCACGTCCTTGTGATTACGGAGCCGGCCATTTCTGCTTTTATGTCGAGGGAATCGATGAATTGGCGGAGCGCATGTTCTCAATGGGCTATCGGGCCAGAAGTGAGAGTTGCGTAGATATCACTGCCGGCCCTAATAAAGGCGCAAGATCTTTATATCTGAAGGATCCAGATGGATACAGTATCGAACTCTTTCAGAAAGCCCCAACGAACGCTTAACGAAAAGAAGAGTTAACGAATTAAGTTAAATTCTGTTTAACTTAGATTCTGTGCTCTAGTTTTCCAGAAGCTGCGCTCCGGTAAGCGATATCCAGCGCTTCCACGGTGCGTGCACCGAGTTCGCCAGGAGATTGGTTAACGAAGGCTTCTCCTCTTCCAGCTGACATCAAAGAGTCAATTGGCCCGATGCAGTTGTAGAATCCGGCATCATCGGCAAGATTTAGGCGAGTTTCTTTACCATTCTTATGGTGCCAAACTGCTGCACGCTCTAAGTCGACAAGAATTTGACCCTCTGATCCGATAGCGCGAACCTCAACTGCGTGCACCTTCTTATGGGCAGCTGCGTGAGAGGAACCCCCTGAGATAACGCCAATTGCGCCATTGTCATAACGCATAGAAATCGCATCGTGTAGCTCTACAGGGGCGTTCATTGGAGCTGACATCAGGGCAAAACCCTCTTTTGCGCGCGCTCCTGTGAGCCATAGAGCCGCGCCTAGGGCATGCGATAGCTGTGCTTGAGCATAACCTCCACCAGAGAGCTTGGAATTTGTCCAAGTTTGTTGTTCCGGAAGGGCTTCAGGGGCCGCCTCAGGATAAGCACCAGTATTAGATAGGAGTTCGCGAGTCATTGAAGACATATGCAAAGTCATATGCTCGAGTTCGCCGATTCCTTCTTCATCCATAAGCTTCTTGGCGCCGGTCATGACTTCCTGGTAATTCCAACCGAAGGAAATAATCAAATGCTTGCCAACTCTGTTTGCAGTTTCAACCAAGTCCCAGGCATGTTTTGGTTCAATCGTTACTGGCTTTTCACACATCACGTGCGCGCCGGCTTCTAGCGCTGCCTTCGCATGTTCGTGGTGGAATCCAGTCGGACTTCCAACAACAACGACATCAACCCCAGCTGCGAGTACATCTTTATAGTCCTCAGAAGCAACCTGAAAATCATATTTATCTTTTATCTTGGTAAGCAGTTCTACGCCTTTACGGGCGACTGCGACGAATTCGACATCCTTATGCGCTGCCAGATTCGGCAAGTGAGATGCGACAGTCCAGCTACCTGCTCCAATGATGCCAACACGAATTTTGCTCACGAAATACCTCGCTCCTTGGTTTTCCTCTAACTCGCCAAAGATAGGTTCATTTTTTAAGTAAGTCAAGGATTCTATTGACCCAATTTTAAAAACATCTACACTTAAGAATCTCAACCTAGGAGGCAAATTATGCAGAGAATGTGCTTTACCTTCGAAATTTTTGAAGGACAAGAGGCAGAATACAAGAAGCGTCACGATGAGATTTGGCCAGAATTGGTAGCCGCAATCAAAGACGCTGGCTTCACAAACTACAGCCTCTTCCGTCGTGGAACACAGATTGTCGGATACTTTGAAGTCGAACCTGATGCTGCAACTGCCTTTGCAAAATTAGGCAAGGCTGAATCAAATGCTCGTTGGGCTAAGTGGTTCGAAGAAGTTATTGTGAATCTAACTGACAACAAGGGCAATCTGATGGAAATGACAGAAGTCTGGCACTTGGATTAACCAATGTTTTGAGCCGAGATGGCTACATAGTTATGCCGCCATCTTGGCTCAAGCTTTGTCCGGTGATGTATTTTCCTTCATCAGAAATTAAGAAATAGACAAAACCTGCCGTTTCCTCAGGCTTAGATGTCCGATGTAACGGAACTGTGTCTAATCTTTTGCTAGAAATGCTTTCGACAGTTATATCTCTTAACTCCGCCAAACGCTTCAATACATGCTCTTGCATTGGCGTATCAACAATTCCAGGAAGTATTGCATTTACATTAATTCCACGTGGAGCTAGTGCATATGCCCACGAACGCGTCATAGCCAACATCGCAGTTTTGGACGAGGCATAAATAGCTGTCTCTTGTGTTGCAGTTAGTCGAGCAGAGACCGATGAAATATTTACAATTGATCCGTTGTCGACCATGGTTCTGCCGAGATGGCTCATTAAATACCATGGAGCTTCAACATTTACCGCATAAATATCGCGGATATCTTGGGTTGTGAAATCTGTGATTTTCTTAAGGCGAATTAATCCAGCGGCATTAACTAACGTATGAGCACCTCGTCCCGCTTCTACAACTTTTGCACGACCTTCATCATTTGATAGGTCTGCAACGACGTGTTCAATTCCAGCAACAGTCTTTAAACCATCTGGGTTAATGTCTACGCCAATTACTCGCATACCTTCGTCTCTTAAACGTTCCGCAGTTGCGCGACCGATGCCACCAGATGCTCCTGTAACAACAGCGATCTTTCCTTTGACTGACATTTCTCCTCCTAAGAGATTATTTAAATTCCACTGCGATTAAAATTAACAAAAGAGTTAGATTTTTTTGCTGCAAACCTTTAAATGTTCCAGACTTCTAACATGTTTTTAAAACTTTCAAGCCATGAGTATTGCGTATTGCTTAGATTCTGCCTAGTATTTAGGCTTACCAATTACCGGAGTAAACTGAAGCGGGGGATTTGATCATTATGCAATGGAGAAACGACGCGGGACTTGCTGGAAAATCAGTAGTTGTTACAGGAGCAGCCGGCGGCATTGGAAGTGCGGTTGCTCGCGGATTTGCTGAGGCTGGATCCAAGGTGCTTCTCGTAGATATTCCAAGTTCCCCACTTGCCGATGTTCTCAAAACTTTGACCGGTAGCGGCCACCAGATTTTGCCTTGCGACCTTTCTGATCTTAAAAGCCATGTAAATATTTTTGAAAAAGCGGCAGAAGCCGCAGAAGTTGTAGCCCTTGCGCATTGTGCTGCCGTTCTTCGCCGTCGTGCAACTCTTGATGAAGTCACCGAAGAAGACTGGGATCTGCAGATAGATGTAAACATGAAAGCTACTTTCTTTTTAAATCGCACAGCACATGCTCACTTTAAAAAGAAGGGAACCAAAGGTTCAATCGTTAACTTCTCATCACAAGGTTGGTGGACCGGCGGATTTGGCGGCTCAGTCGTCTATGCCGGAAGTAAAGGTGGCGTGGTCACCATGACCAAAGGCTTAGCTCGTTCATTTGCACCTGATGGAGTCCGAGTCAATGCTGTTTCTCCCGGTGGAGTAGACACTTCGATGATGACAGGAAATCAAACTGCAGAACAACTTGCATCATTTTTAACCATGATTCCAATGGGAAGACTCGCAGCCCCAGAAGAGCTTGTTGGTCCAGTTATTTTCCTCGCATCACAGGCTTCAAGTTATGTTACTGGGACAGTTGCAAATGTCTCCGGTGGACAGTTGATGTACTGATCAATCCTTTCAGAGCGAAAGGCTTAGCACTGCAATTCCCAACACGGTAAGTATTGAGCTTATAACTATCGCCTTTTCGGGGCGCTTTTTATAGGCAACGGTTTCAATAACAATTACGGTAATCGGAATTGCTGCCAAGAAAGTCTGCACAACTAGCGGGCTGCCCTTTTGAATAGCTTCGATTGTTGTCATGTGACCAATCGCCATAAACATTGATCTGCGAAATAACTCATAGAAGTCGCGAAATTTTAATCCAATGGGTGGAAAGATGATGATGAAGGCCAGACCAGAGAGAATCTGTCTGACCACAAAGGTCTCCGGCATCCCAACGCCTTCCTGGGCCAATAGCTTGGCGAGTACTCCCACAGCTCCATTTCCCAAGGCGGCGACAAAAATAAATGCATATGTCTTTACCGAGTTCAAGCCTGAGATGGAATTTCGCAGTGGATACAAAGTTATGCCCATCAAGAAGGTGACGAGCAGTATTTGAGCAAATGTAATTGAAGTGCTCAGAAAGATCGGCGAGAGTAGTAGAACGACAATGGGTGCCATTGCAGGTGCCACAGAACTCACGGATGCAGTGCTCTTGGAAATCATTGAAAAGATTACGTAGGCAAGGATTCCACTTGCAATCGCCGAAATTATATGCAAATACGGAACTGAACCTGTCGTGAGCTTCCACGATGGCCCGGTACCGACAAATGGAATAGCAAACACGGCGTTAAGGAGAAAAAGTGGCCCAATTGCCCGAAAGATCGAAATTCGAAGCGTGACGCCTTTAGTAAAGAAAGTTCCGAAGGCAAATGAGAGCGTGCCTGCAATAGCAAAAAGGTAAAACACGTTGCACACCACCTCCAATTAATTCCTGGAAATTTCATAAATTTCCAGCGAGAGAGACAACTTCTTTGCAATTCCTAGTTATGCTTACACTACACCTGATTGCATACTTTTAGAGTTGGAGTGAAAGTGAGCCTTGCAGAAAACGGTATGGATAAGTTTCTGGTTGGTGATTACTTCCATAATCCGTATCCGGTCTATCGTGAGTTACTAGAGCGATCTCCAATTTTTTGGAGCGAAATCGCACGCGCCTGGATTGTTTCACCTTTTGATGAGGTCGAAAAAGGTCTTAACGACGACAATAATTATAATGCGAGTGAACGCATGACTAAAGCTTCATCTCACTTAACTAAAGAGCAGTTAGATACTTTGCCCCACATTATTGTCAACTTAAGCAATTGGATAGTCTTTCAGGATCCACCATCACATACTCGTCTGCGCAGACTCATCAGCAAATCTTTCACGCCACGCAGCATCACTGCCTTCGAGCCTAAAATTGAGAAAATAGTCAGCGATTTACTCGATAAAGCCTTATCTAAAGAGGTTTTCAATCTCGTTGACGACTTCGCATTTCAGCTGCCATCAATAGTTATCTGTGAACTCCTGGGTATTCCTTTAGAAATGCAGTGGGATTTAAAGCGTTGGTCTGATGGGGTTGCCGGATTTACTGCATCAGCTCGAATTACTACAGAGCAAGCCCAACGTGCGGAAGATGTTGCGCGCGAGGCAGAGGAGTATTTGATGCGCCTCTTTGGAGAATTGCGTGCAAAGCCAAATGATGGCCTGTTAAGTAAAATTCTTAATGCACCAAAAGACGAGAACGATGATGGTTTGACCGATAAAGAGATAGTTGGTCTTATTATTCAATTATTCTTTGCAGGATTTGAGACTACCGAAGGACTTATTGGCAATATGGTTCTGGCCTTGATTGAAAATCCCGAGCAGGAGTTACTGCTCCGAGCAAATTATGATTTGATCCCTGCTGCAGTCGAAGAGACGTTGCGATATGACTCATCGATACTAAAGCAGAGTCGTGTGGCATCAATTGATCTTAAAATTCTTGGCCAAGAGATTAAAAAGGGTGATTACATTCACTTCATGATTGGTGCAGCCAATCGCGATCCAAAAAAGTATAAGAACCCTGACGTATTTGACATTGCTCGCCCTGATGGCGGAAACATTAGTTTCGGGCATGGAATTCACTTCTGTATAGGCGCACCATTGGCCAGGCTTGAGGCGAAGATAGCTTTACGCCAATTACTGGAGCGGCTACCTTCATTTGTGCTTCAAGAACCTATGCCTGAGTTCCCTGAGTTATTGTCAGTACGTAAACCACTACATTTGTGGTTATCGGGTGCTAAGGCCAATTAACAATTAAAAAAGTAGTTAGAAATAAAACTAGGGGGAGCAAATTTGCTCCCCCGAGTTTTTTTCTAACTACTTTTTAATTCTTTAATTACCCTTGGCACCCGATAACCACAAATGTAGTGGTTTACGTACTGACAATAACTCAGGGAACTTAGGCAAAGGTTCTTGAATCACAAATGAAGGTAACCGCTCCAGTAATTGGCGTAAAGCTATCTTCGCCTCAAGCCTGGCCAGTGGTGCGCCTATGCAGAAGTGAATTCCATGCCCGAAACTAATGTTTCC
>CAXNDN010000003.1:0-33533 GCA_964201295.1 Candidatus Planktophila sp.
CAGCAAGTTTCAACTGCCGAAGCGGGCTACGATCCCTCACAAGGTTTAGCTTGGTATGTATCTCTATCTTTTAATGGTGAAGGAACAAAAGCTTTCGCAGCAATCACTAGTCGGGTAACAACTCTGGAATCACCTTTAAACCAAGTAGCAATTGTTCTTGATGGATTGGTTGTCTCTGCCCCTCGAATCAATGAGGCTATTCCTTCAGGTAATGCGCAGATCACCGGCTCCTTCTCACAGGTTGAAGCACAAGACCTGGCGAATGTTCTTAAATATGGAGCGTTGCCTTTGGCTTTTGATCGCGGTGAAGTACAACAAGTCTCACCTACATTGGGCGCAGATCAATTAAACGCAGGTTTGCTCGCCGGATTTTTAGGTCTCGGCCTCGTCGTTATCTACTCACTTCTTTATTATCGCGGACTTGGTTTAGTGACAGTTGGCTCCTTGGCAATTGCGGGAGGTTTGGTTTATCTACTCTTCTTAGTTCTCGGCGCAACAATTGGCTTTACGCTGACTCTGGCCGGTATAGCCGGAGCAATTGTTGCAATTGGTGTCACCGCAGACTCATTCATCGTCTTCTTTGAACGTATTAGGGATGAAGCGCGTGAGGGACGATCTCTGCGTTCTGCAGTTGAAACCGGTTGGTTGAAAGCACGCCACACAATCCTGGTAGCCGATGCAGTCTCACTAATTGCAGCAGTTCTCCTGTATTTCTTCGCAGTCGGTGGAGTACGAGGATTTGCCTTTACCCTCGGTTTAACAACTGTTGTGGACCTCGTAGTCGTCTTCTTATTCACTAAGCCGATCGTTACCATCCTTGCCGGCGTGAAGTTTTTCTCTTCGGGACACAGACTCTCTGGTCTTTCACCTAAGAGCATTGGTATGAAAATAACTAAAACTGCTACAACATTGGAGGCATAAACGATGTCAAAACTCTCAGGTCTTGGTGGTCGTCTCTACTCTGGTGAAACATCATTTGATTTCATAGGCCGGCGCCGCCGCTGGTATTCAATCTCAGCAATTTTTATTCTCGCCTCGATTGCCGCTCTAGCCATTCAAGGCTTACACCTCGGTATTGAATTTAAAGGCGGATCTTCTTACACTGTAAATAAATCTGGAATTAGCGTTGAAGAAGCACGCGCATCTGTGGCGGATGTCGAGATTGAGGGTGAGATAATTGTTCAAAAGATTGGTGATAGCAAGGTAAGAATTCAGACTGGAGCGCTCACCTCAACACAATCCAAGGCGGTCGAAGCAGCTTTGACTCAAACATTTAACGTGGCTATTGAATCCATTGACACTCAACTTGTTGGCCCATCGTGGGGTAAAGAGATCACGAAGAAGGCTCTTTATGGGCTCTTCGCATTCTTGATTGTGATCATGCTCTTCTTAGCGATGGCCTTTGAGCCAAAAATGGCGATTGCTGCGATTGTGGCGGTGGTACACGACGTCTTTATTACTGTAGGAATTTATGCGTTGGTCGGTTTTGATGTTACTCCCGCAACCATTATCGGGTTCTTAACAATCTTGGGCTATTCACTCTACGACACTGTTGTTGTATTCGATAAGGTGCGCGAAAATACTAAGTCAGTTGCTGCTGTTGGAAAATATACTTATTCCCAAGCTGCGAATCTGGCTGTAAATCAGACGATTGTTCGATCTGCCAATACTTCTTTAATTGCGCTTCTGCCCGTTGGTTCAATTCTCTTTGTCGGTGCTGGTCTTCTTGGAGCGGGAACGCTAAAGGATCTCTCATTGGCGCTCTTTATTGGTCTAGCAGTTGGAACTTACTCTTCAATATTTATCGCACCACCGTTTCTGGCCTCTCTCCGCGAGAAAGAGCCTGCGATGCAGGCGCTAGCAAAGCGTGTGGCATCACGTGGAAACTCTTCCGTTGAAGCTGCGGCTTCTCAGGGCACACGACCAGCGATCCAACCCAGTGTTAATCGCGGACCGCGTAATCAACCTAAACGTAAAGGTCGCAAGTAAAGTCTTTTCAGAAGTTAGGCTGTCTAAATGAACCTTCTAGTAGCGCCGCTTCTGGAGACGCTTAAAGAGAACCATCCTGCTAGTCGACTAGCAGAGGTGGAGCGCGCATTTGAAATTGCAAAGACGGCGCACCTCGGACAGACGCGTAAGTCTGGTGAAGAGTACATAACACATCCGGTAGCGGTGTCACAGATCCTTGCTGAACTTGGTTTGAATGACACCACGATAATCGCATCTTTACTGCACGATACGATTGAAGATACTCCTTATTCGCTCCAGCAATTGCGCAGTGATTTCGGCGATGAAATTGCCGATTTAGTTGATGGTGTGACCAAGTTAGATAAATTAACTTATGGACCAACGGCCGAGGCTGAAACTGTCCGCAAAATGGTTGTTGCTATGTCGCGTGATATTCGCGTACTCGTTATTAAATTAGCTGATCGCTTGCACAATGCACGTACCTGGAAGTACGTATCGGTCGAGACTGCAGAACGTAAAGCTCGCGAAACTCTTGATATCTATGCACCACTTGCTCATCGCTTGGGAATGAATGCGATCAAGTGGGAGCTGGAAGATTTATCTTTTGAAGTATTAGAGCCAAAGAAGTTTGAAGAGATATCACGCTTGGTTGCAGAGCGTTCTCCATCGCGCGATGCTCTAACCAAGGAAGTTATAGATGCGGTGCAGGGTGATCTAACTCGTGACGCTATCAGCGCGACGGTTACTGGCCGAAAGAAGCACTTCTTTAGCGTCTACCAAAAGATGGTGGTTCGTGGTCGCGACTTCAATGATATTTATGATCTAGTTGGTATTCGTGTGCTTGTTAATGATGTTCGCGATTGTTATGGCGTCTTGGGTTCAATCCACGCGCGATGGTCTCCAGTGCCAGGGCGATTTAAAGATTACATCGCAATGCCTAAGTTCAACCTCTACCAATCTCTGCACACCACGGTAATTGGTCCAAATGGCAAGGCGATTGAGATCCAGATTAGAACTTTTGATATGCACTCACGCGCCGAATTCGGTATCGCCGCACACTGGAAATATAAGCAGGGGAGTGAATCAAACGCTTCTTCTCCAGAAATGTTATGGCTGCGCCAATTGCACGATTGGCAGAAAGAGACTGAGGATCCTTCAGAGTTTCTTGAGGCGTTGCGTTTTGATTTAGGTTCGCCAGAAGTATTTGTCTTCACACCGAAGGGGAGCGTCATCGCTCTACCTGGTGGATCTACGCCAGTGGATTTTGCATATTCGGTTCACACGGATGTCGGTAGTCGATGTGCCGGTGCAAAGGTAAATGGTCGCTTAGTTCCCTTAGATTCACGATTGGTAAATGGTGATGTCGTAGAAATCGTAACCAATAAGAGTGAGAGCGCTGGACCTTCAAGAGACTGGCTTAACTTTGTAAAGTCACCTAGAGCGCGCTCCAAGATAAAGGCGCACTTTAGTAAGGAGCGTCGCGAAGAAGCGGTAGATGCCGGTCGTGAATCAATCGCTCGCCAAATGCGCAAAGCAGGTTTACCACTGCAGAAGATCTTCGCTGGCCACTCGTTACTCGAATTAGCGCACGATCTTCGCTATCCCGATATCTCAGCACTTTATAGCGCTGTCGGAGATGGGCATGTTTCTGCCGCATCCATAATTGATAAATTGGTGCAGGCACTTGGTGTGGAAGATTCGCATCCGGAGCCAACAATGGAACAGATACCGACTGGCTCGCATTCGGTTCGTCGATCTAGCAGTTCTATCGAAGTCGAAGGTGTTGGCGATGTTTTAGTAAAGCTTGCGCGGTGCTGCACACCTGTGCCAGGAGATGCCATCATTGGATTTATCACTAAGGGCAGTGGAATTTCAGTGCACCGTGAGGATTGCATCAATGCTGCAGATCTCAAGGAGAATCAAGGTGAACGAATTGCGCACGTTAAATGGCTTGATGGCGCAGGTAGCGTTTTCTTGGTAAATATCCAGGTTGAGGCTTTAGATCGTGCTCGTTTATTGGCAGATGTCACACGCACTCTTTCAGAGCAACATGTAAATATTTTAAGTGCCGCGGTTAATACCTCGAAAGATCGCACAGCCATCTCGAAATTCACTTTTGAAATGGCAGATGCAACTCACTTAGATTCAGTACTGGCTGCGGTGCGAGCGGTTGAAGGCGTGTACGACGTCTACCGAAATTAATTAAATTCGGCTAGGGCCTTTTCAGCATCGGCTAGCCAAATTTTTCGAGCAGCAGCAGATTCAAGAGCTTCCTGAGCCTTCTTGGAATTTCCGGCGCTCTCTGATTTAGCAGCAACTTTTTCGTAATTTGCGATTGAGTCAGTGAGTTGTTTTACAACGTCTGCGGCGCGTGCCTTCGCGGCAGGATCGGTCTTGCGCCAGATTTCGGCTTCAGCGCTCTTAATCGCATCTTCTACCTTGGCCACGCGGGCATCCATTGCAGCGCGCTTATCGCGGTGGGTGATACCGATCTTCTCCCAAGTGCGTGAAAGCTCACGGAATTCATTCTTAGCGGTTTTTACATCAGTGAATGGCAGAAGAGCTTCAATCTGCACGATTAACTCTTCACGCTTAGCTAGATTTGCAGTCATAGAAACTTCACGCTTTTCTAGATCAGCGTTCTTGGCGGTGAAGAATTGATCTTGCGCTGCTTTAAATTTTGCCCACAACTTGGCATCTTCACTCGGCTTCCCGCGACCAGCAGCCTTCCACTGATCCATAAGTGTTTTAAATTTACGAGCGGTTGGTACCCATTCAGTTGAAGTAGCGAGAGCAGTAGCTTCGGCAACGAGCGCTTTTTTGGCGGCAGAGACTACAGATGTTGTCTCCTCCAGCGTTGCAAAGTGGGTACGGCGGCGCTTATCAAATTTATTACGTGAGGCAGAAAAGCGCTTCCAAAGATCTGCATCCGCCTTCTTATCTAAGCGGGGAGCGGACTTCCATTCCTCGAGCAGGGTCTTTAAACGATCTCCAGTTACTTTCCAATTCTCAGAGAGCGCGAGCGACTCAGCTTCAGCGACAATTTTCTCTTTCTCAATTAAAACTTGAGCGCGACGCTCAGCCTTAACGGCAGCCTCGGCAGCCTTCTTCGCTTCATAAGCTTCACGATGGCCTTCAATTAGCGGTTCGATCTGTTCTACCGAGAGAGCCAATGCGGCGAGATCTCCAACACCATTTAAATCAGAAACCTGGTGACGCAATTTTTTAACTGCGTCATATGCATCAGATGGCACCATTGCACCACTGGTAATTCGTGCCGCTGTAAGGGCTACTTCAGATGCTAAAGCCTCAAATTTACGAACAAAGTATTGCAAAGCCTCATCTGCACTCTTTCCAGGGTAAGAGCCAACCGCTTTCTCACCTTCGGGAGTAATTACATACACAGTTCCGTCTTCGCCTACCCGACCGAATTTTGAAGGATCACCAATTAAGGCGCTAGCCGCACTTGGAATTGTTGGTGCAATGGGTGCGATATTTATTGATCCTGGAGTTACATTCTCGGTCATGGTTTTCCCTTTCAGCGCGTCGGCTCGAATAAGCCTTCGTTGTTGGTGAGTGCGGTGCGGATATTGCAGAGATAAAAGGTACCCTGTCTTACTGCGCAGTGAAAATTGGCGCTTAAAAATTGGCTTACGAAGGGGTGATTTATGTTTATCGCCTCATTCCCGGCCCCCATGTACGCGACTAATTGCTGGATCATCGCAGGCAAGACTGGTCAGGAGTGCATCATTGTGGATCCCGGAATGCCTGATATTTCCCATGAAATTACCGCCATTATTGAAGAGAATAATTTAAAGCCGGTGGCCGCACTGATAACCCACGGACATCTGGATCATACCTATTCAGTAAAGCCACTCGCCGATGGTTACGGAATCGCAAGTTACATCCATTCAGAAGATCGAGAATATTTATTAAAACCACAGGGTGCACACGGAGCGGAATTTATTGCGACACTTGATGCGATGACTTTTGAAGAACCTGCCGACACTAGAAATTTGCGTCACGGTGATTTACTGGAGATCTTAGATATGAAAATCACTGCGATACATTCTCCGGGACACACAAAGGGAAGCACGATGTTTTCGATTAACGACCAATTACTGGTTTCTGGAGATGTGCTCTTTGCTGGCTCCATAGGCAGAACAGATCTACCTTCTGGATCAGCCGAGGCGATGGTTAAGACGCTGAAAACGAGAGTACTGCCACTAAGTGATGATCTACGCGTGTTGCCTGGACATGGCCCCGAGACAACAATTAAATTCGAGCGAAAAAATAACCCATATCTGAAAGAATTGCGGCTATGAAGTACGAAAAGATTCAAGCGCCAAAAGGGGTTAGCGAATATGCGCCTCCACTTTCGGCTGCCTTCGAATGGGTGAGGGAATCTTTAATCGCTCCAGCAAAATTAGCCGGATATCAATTGATAGAGCTGCCGGTCTTTGAAGATACTGCGCTCTTCTCAAGAGGTGTGGGAGAGTCAACCGATGTGGTTTCGAAAGAGATGTATACCTTTGAAGATCGTGGCGGCAGATCAATAACGTTACGCCCCGAGGGGACTGCGGGGGTAATGCGCGCAGTAATCGAGAATGGTTTAGATCGCGGACAACTTCCAGTAAAAGTTTGGTACTCAGGGCAATTCTTTAGAGCAGAACGCCCGCAAGCCGGACGTTATCGCCAGTTCTATCAAGTCGGAATTGAGGCGATCGGTCTAGATGATCCGGCAATTGATGCAGAGGTCATCGCTATTGCCGATCAAGGCTTTAAGGCTATTGGGTTGCGAAATTACCGTTTGGAAATTACCTCACTTGGAGATGCCAATTCGCGCGCGGCTCATCGCGTAGATTTACTGAAATTCATTGCCAAGTTGGATCTCGATGAAGCAACTAGTACCCGTGCGGCGATTAATCCACTTCGCTTATTTGATGACAAACGCTCGGAAATGCAAGCCGCGATGCAGGGCGCGCCCCTTCTTCTCGACTATCTATCCCCAGAGTCACTCGCAAATTTTTCACAAGTAAAAAAGTATCTTGATCAACTTGGAATTTCCTATCAAGTGAATCCTCGAATGGTTCGTGGCCTCGATTACTACACAGGTACGACCTTCGAATTTATTCATGAAGATCTAGGGGCCCAATCTGGCATTGGTGGCGGTGGACGCTATGACGGATTAATGGAGATCCTTGGCGGACAATCACTTTCGGGAATCGGGTTCGGTTTAGGTGTAGACCGCGCCCTGCTAGCAGCGCAAGCTGAAGGTGTAATCTCGCCAGATCAATTCACATCTGATCTTTTTATTATTCCACTCGGTGATGATCAAAAGTCAGTAGCACTTACTCTTGCTGCGCAGCTTCGTGGCGTTGGAATTCGTACTGAGATCGCTTTTGGTGATCGCGCTTTGAAGGGGGCAATGAAGGCTGCTGATAAGAGTGGATCTCGCTATGTGGTGATTATTGGAGATGATGAGGTTGCATCTGGCAACGTTGAACTTAAGCGTATGAGCGATGGCACGATAACTTCAGTTAAGATTAGCGAATTGCAGAAAGCCCTAATCGGGGCTCTCTAAAGTTTTACAACCTTAAAGGCGGGCAAAGAAGAGATGTTACGTACTCACGACGCTGGTTCGCTACGCGCTACAGATGCGGGTCAAGTTGTTTCTTTGGCTGGTTGGGTGGCGCGTCGCCGCGATCACGGTGGGGTGGCATTTATCGATCTTCGCGATGCTACAGGTGCAGTTCAGGTTGTAATTCGTGATGAGGCCCTTGCTGGGCAACTACGCGCCGAATGGTGCCTGCAGATCACTGGTGAAGTTGTCCTTCGACCAGAAGGAAATGCAAACTCGGCGCTGCCAACAGGTGCGATCGAGATTATGGGTGATGATGTAAAAGTTCTTAGTGAATCTGCGGCGTTGCCATTTCCTGTTGATAGCGGAAATGATTCAGAAATTTCAGAAGAAGTTCGCTTGAAGTATCGCTACCTAGATTTGCGACGTGAAAGACCTGCTGCAAATTTGCGGCTGCGCTCAAAAGTCACCTCAACTATCCGTCGCGTAATGGAAGATCTAGATTTTCTGGAGATTGAGACGCCATATCTAACACGCAGCACACCCGAAGGTGCACGCGACTTTCTAGTTCCAGTTCGTCTCCAGCCTGGCAGTTGGTATGCACTTCCTCAGTCCCCACAATTATTTAAGCAGTTATTGATGGTGGCGGGTATGGAGCGTTACTACCAAATAGCACGTTGTTTCCGTGACGAAGATTTCCGTGCGGATCGCCAACCTGAATTTACGCAACTAGATATCGAAATGTCATTTATCGATCAGGCCGATATTTTGGCAGTTGCCGAGAAGCTGCTTGTGAAAATTTGGAGAGAAGCTGTTGGTTACGAAATAAAGACGCCGATTCTCCACATGACTTATGCGGATGCGATGCAGAATTATGGTTCCGATAAGCCAGACCTTCGTTTTGATCTGAAACTAGTAGAACAGACTAATTTCTTTGCCAAGACAGAGTTTCGAGTATTCCAAGCGCCATATGTTGGAAGCGTAGTAATGCCGGGAGGCGCAACATCGCCGCGTCGTGAATTAGATGCTTGGCAAGATTGGGCGAAGGCTCGTGGCGCAAAGGGTCTGGCATACATTCTTGTCAATGAAGATGGAACGTTGGGCGGACCGGTATCGAAAAATATTTCGCAGCAAGAGCAAGATGGAATCGTTCAAGCCGCAGGCGCGAAAACGGGAGATGCCATCTTCTTCGCAGCAGGAGAGCGCAGTGCTGCACTTGCCTTGCTAGGCGCAGTTCGTCTGGAGATCGGCAAGCGTTGTAATTTGATTGATGAAGGAGCTTGGGAATTTCTCTGGGTTGTTGATGCGCCAATGTTTGAACCAACTGATAACGGTGGTTGGACTGCAGTTCATCATCCATTTACTGGCCCCAAACCAGAGTTTGCGCAGAGCTTTAAATCAGATCCCGCTAACGCTTTGGCTTACGCCTATGACATTGTTCTAAATGGAACTGAACTTGGTGGTGGCTCGATACGTATTCACGATCGCCAGATTCAAAAAGATGTCTTTAACGTTATTGGTTTAAGTGATGAAGAGGCGGCAAGCAAATTTGGCTTCTTACTGGAAGCATTTAATTACGGACCACCTCCGCACGGTGGTATCGCCCTTGGTTTAGATCGTGTCTGCGCCCTGCTCACCGGTAGCGATTCGATCCGTGAAGTTATCGCATTTCCAAAGACTGCCAGTGGCGGCGATCCGCTAACTGGTGCACCGACTCCGATTACGCCAGCGCAGCGAAAAGAGAGTGGAATTGACGGGCTACCGAAAGCCGAAAGCAAGGGCTAAGGCCTCTCTCGGGTAGGCTCTACCTAACTTAACTTTATTTAATTTAGCGAAAGGTACAGATAATGGTTACAGGTCCAGGCGGGGTTGCAACGATCATTGCTGCCTGCTCACTTCTCGTAATCGCTATTGCCATTTCGTACGCTGTCATCCGTGTTGGTCGATTTATTGATGAGGCAAAGATCTCTCTAAAGACTATGACCGATGAAACTGCTCCGCTGATCCACGAGTCAACTAGAACGGTGGAGTTGATAAATAGTCCGCTGGAGAGTTTTGCTCGCATCACCAAGAATGTGGAGGATGTAACCACAAAAGTTGCTGATGCCACTACAGGATTTATGGATAAGAGTGGACCAGCGGTAAAGGTGGCTGGGGCGATAATTAGCGCAGCAGGTATGAAGAAGTCACGTGAAAAAAAGAAGAAGAAGAAGGCGGAGTAAGCCTACAAAGTGGAATCCGCCGAGATCCGTTCGCGCTGGCTGCGCTTTTTCGAAAGTGATAACCGCGAAGGTTTAAATCACACCGTAGTACCTTCGGCCTCTCTAATTGCTGATGACCCCAACTTGCTCTTAGTCAATGCTGGAATGGTTCCATTCAAGCCTTACTTTCTTGGTGAAATTACCCCGCCCTATAAGCGGGCGACTTCTGTTCAAAAATGTGTCCGTACCTTAGATATAGATGAAGTTGGAAAAACTACCCGTCACGCCTCTTTCTTTCAGATGTGTGGCAACTTCTCTTTCGGTGATTATTTTAAAGAGGGCGCTATCGCTCTAGCTTGGGATTTATTGACTCGTCCAATTGTTGATGGGGGATATGGCTTTCCTGAAGATAAGTTGTGGGTGACGGTCTATCTCACCGATGATGAAGCAGCAGATATTTGGCATAAGAAGATTGGCATTCCCAAGGAGCGAATCCAACGTCGCGACATGGCGGATAACTTCTGGTCGATGGGCGTTCCTGGACCTTGTGGACCTTGTTCTGAAATTTACTTTGATCGCGGGCCTGCCTACGGAAGTGATGGTGGTCCGATTGCTGATGAGAATAGATATCTAGAAATTTGGAACCTGGTCTTCATGCAAAATGAACGTGGCGCCGGCGGTGGTAAAGATGGTTTCCCAATTCTTGGCGAACTACCGGCAAAGAGTATTGATACCGGTCTGGGTCTAGAACGAACAGCAGCTTTATTGCAAGGTGTTGAGAATATTTACGAGATTGATACCACGATGCAAATTTTACAACGTGCTATGGATCTTAGCGGGGTCAAATATGGCGCGAATGAGAGATCTGATATCTCACTGCGCGTAATTGCAGATCATGCGCGCACATCGGCAATGTTAATTGGTGACGGTGTGACGCCAGGTAATGAAGGACGAGGCTATGTACTTCGTCGCATGATGCGCCGCACAATTAGAAATATGCGCCTTCTTGGAACTAACGGTCCGATTATGTCCGAACTCACCCTTGCCGCAATCGGTGCGATGGGGACGCAATATCCAGAGTTAATTAGCGATAAGAAACGAATTTTAGAAGTATCGGTATCTGAGGAAGAATCTTTCTTGCAGACTCTAAAGAGTGGAACACAGATCTTCGACCTTGCCTCTTCACAGTTGAAGAGTGAGAAGAAGAGCGTTCTGCCTGGCGAAGAAGTATTTAAGCTGCACGATACCTACGGTTTTCCTTTCGATCTCACCTTGGAAATGGCCCGTGAAGCGGGCCTGGAAGTAGATGAAGCTGGCTTTACCAGGCTAATGAAAGAACAACGTGATCGCGCTAAATCAGATGCAAAGGCAAAGAAGAGTGGCCATACAGATTTGAGTGAGTATAAGAAGATCGCCGATTCTAAAGGTGTGGGCGAATTTATCGGTTATGCAAATATAAAATCTGAAAGTAAGTTAAATGGAATTCTGGTCAACGGTCTAAGCGTTACTAGCGCTAGCGCCGGAGATGGTGTTGAAATCGTATTAGACCGAACCCCTTTCTATGCCGAGGGCGGCGGACAGTTGGCTGATGGTGGAAGAATCACGTTGGCTAATGGCGCAGTAATTGAGATTGATGATGTTCAGATGCCGATCAAAGATCTTTCTGTACATCGTGGCCGCGTGATATCAGGTGCAATTGCATTGGGAGATAGCGCTTTAGCTGAGATTGATGGTGAGCGACGCAGTGCGATCTCTCGCTCGCACACGGCAACACATATGGTTCATAAAGCCTTTCGGGAATTTCTGGGTGAGACAGCCACACAGGCAGGATCGGAGAATTCTCCAGGTCGTTTTCGTTTCGATTTCCCCGCCACGGGGGCGGTTCCAGATAGCGTCTTAAGCGATGTAGAAGCGCGCGTAAATACCTTACTGCTCGATGATCTAGAAGTTAGCGCTGAAGTTATGTCGCAAGAAGTGGCGAAGAAAATTGGAGCGATGGCGCTTTTCGGTGAAAAGTATGGCGATCAAGTAAGAGTTATTAGCGTTGGAGATTGGGCGCGTGAACTTTGTGGTGGTACACACGTATCTCGTTCGGGTCAGCTTGGAGTAATAAAACTCCTGAGCGAATCTTCAATTGGAGCGGGAGTGCGCCGCGTAGAAGCCTTGGTTGGGGTTGATGCCTATAAATTCCTAGCACGCGAACATATCTTGCTAAATTCACTCACCGATTTGATAAAGGGTGCGCGCACCGAAGAGTTACCGGAGCGAATTTCAGATCTACTAGCCAAAATGAAGGAGATCGAGAAGGAGTTAGCGGCAGTGCGTTCAGCGGCTGCCATGTCTGATCTATCCTTGCTAGCGGCTAAAAGTAAACTGGTCAAAGGAATCTCCTTGATAGCAATCAAGATTGCAGATGGGGTAGTTGTAGACGATCTAAGGAAGATCGCGCTAGATTTACGTAATCGAAACGCGGATTCAGTTGTTGTTTTAATTAGCGTCACCGATGGTAAGCCCGTACTGGTTGCCGCAGTAAGCGATGGCGCAAGGGCTAAAGGTGTTAAAGCTGGTGCTCTCGTAAAGATTGGTTCCACGATACTTGGCGGTGGCGGTGGCGGCAAAGATGATTTCGCACAAGGTGGAGGCTCTTCTATTGCGGAGATCGCGAACGCACTAACTGCGATTGAGAAAGACCTTTCAGGAAATTAATGGCGCGCATCGGGCGTCGAATTGCCTTCGATTACGGTGATGTGCGGATTGGGGTCGCCATCTGTGATGCTGATGGAATCCTTGCCACTCCCATTGCTACTCTGCAGAGTAAAAACCCGGCGCTGAAGAGTGAGATTGCTAAATTACTAAGCGAATATGAACCCGTGAAAGCCTACGTGGGTAATCCCAAGCTATTAAGTGGGGATGATGGCGAAGCGGTCTCGAAAGTCTTAACGTTTACTGAATTTCTCACTGCTAATTTCGATCTGCCAATTACCTTGGTGGACGAGCGTTTATCTACCATAACGGCGGCGCGGAAGTTACGTGATGCTGGCGTTGACGCAAGAAGCGCAAAACCCTTGATCGACGCGGCGGCTGCCGTAGCAATCCTTGAACAAGGCTTGGCCAATGAAGGTAGATAAACCAGCAGCGCTGCGAGTAATTGCAGCGCTTTCGGTCATTGTCATCTTCACTGGTGGCGCGCGCGAATTGCGAAAGACAGGCGGGGGAGCCGCAGACTTTCCTTGTGGGATGACTACCGCCAGTGATGTAGCGATTTCCATAGGAGAAGGAGCAACAGGTTCGGAAATTGCGGAGCAACTCTTCGCTGCTGACGTAATTAAATCGAGTGCTGCCTTTTTTCGTTTGGCTGTAGGTGATCGCCGATCAGAGAGAATTGCACCTGGATCTCACCGTATTCAAAGTAACTTATGCGCCGCTGATGCTCTTGAACAATTATTAGACCCGAAACGTATTGCAAATTTAATTAATATTTTTGAAGGTGCGTGGAATAGCGAAGTTATTACCGCAATGGTGGCGGCTGGATTTAAGAGCGGTGATGTTGTCAGCGCAATGAAAAAGACAGAGTTGCCATCGGATTTCAAAGCTTTGGAAGGATTACTCTTTCCAGCGCAGTACTCCTTTGCGAGCGGAACTTCAGCACAGAGTGCAATCTCAGCAATGGTTGAGCGCGGAAAAATTGAACTCTCTAAATCCGGGATTACAGCGGGAAGTGGCAAATACTCTGCGCAGCAACTCTTAATCATTGCATCAATCATTCAGGCAGAGGCAGATACTAGAGATTTCGCCAAAGTTTCGCGGGTGATTCGTAATCGCTTAGAAATAGGAATGCCCCTTCAAATGGATTCGACTGTTCATTATGTAAAGAAGGCTCGAGGTGAGATTTTCCTAAGCACTAAGTCAACACTTCTTAAATCTGAGTACAACACATATAGCAAATACGGACTTCCCCCCGGCCCAATTGGAAATCCTGGCGCAGCCGCGATGTTGGCTGCAGTTAACCCGGAGCCGGGAGATTGGACCTATTTCATAACAGTTGCACCTGGCGAGACACGCTTTACATCAGCGCTTGATCAGTTCAATATATGGAAGGCTGAGTACAAGAAGAATTTGCGCGCGGGCGTTTTTGGGAGTGAAAAGTGAGCGAGAAATCTCTACGCGGAGCGGTACTTGGGTACCCAATTGATCATTCACTCTCTCCAATTTTACACAACTCCGCTTTTAAGCTCCTTGAGATATCGGGTAGTTACTCAGCGATTGAAGTTAAGAGTGGGCAGTTGCACAAGTTCATCCAAGAACGTGGTGGCGATTTTGATTATCTCTCTCTGACCATGCCGCTAAAAGAGGAAGCGTTGGACTTGGAGATTGGAGTAGACGAATTAGGCCGCAGAATTCAATCTTTAAATACCTTAATTAAAAAGGAAGGCTCTTGGGGCGCGACAAGTACCGATGGTTCTGGATTTATTAAAGCTTTAGCCAATGCTGGGCATAACCGCTTTGAAAAGGTGCTAATCCTTGGCGCAGGGGGAACTGCGCGGGCAGTGGCCGGTGCGCTAGATGAGATTGCAATATCAGTTGATGTTATGCGGCGAAGTGTGCGTCGTAGCCCAGCGATTGCGGCTTGTTTCCAACGAATCGAATGTAATTTTTTAGAGTGGGATGATCTAGCGGATCTGAGTGGTTATGACTTAGTAGTAAACACAACGCCATCAGGTGCGGCTGATTTGGTCGCGGAGAACTTGCCACGCAAAGTAAATGGCCTACTTTTTGATGTCTTATATAAGCCGTGGCCGACCTTGCTCGCGCGAAGGTGGAGTGATGCCGGAGGTAAGGTTGTTGGTGGTTATGAACTTTTGCTCTACCAAGGTATTGATCAACTTGATCTGGTCACGAACTTGGATGTAGGGGCATTCGCACAGGATTTACGTATCGCTTTGACCAACGCGACAACCTAATCCACAGGGGCAAAACCCCTTGAGCGATTTGAAAATATCATCTGGCGATGTACCTTGCCCTGATTGGTTTCTCTCTTTATATCTCCTACATTGATCTAAAGAGCCACAGGATTCCAAATAAATCTTTATTGTGCGCCTTGCTCCTATTTCTATCAATTGCGGTAGCGCAAGGCGCGCCGGTTTACCTTAAGAGCGCGGTCATCTCTCTCTTGATTTCGCTACCACTTACAAAGTTGAGAGTGGGAGCGGGTGATTTCAAGTTACTTATCCTCATGGCCTTCTTCTTCCTACCTCCGAACCTTGTGATATTAATTCGTTTCCTTTCTGCTTTTTCAGCAATAGCCGCCAGCCTCATCTTTGTTTCTCTCTTTAAGGAGAAATCACTGCAATCAAGCATTGCGCTAGCGCCTGCTATTTGCGGCGCGGTTATTTGGTCGGCAAGTTAGCGCCATTATCTGCGACAATATCCCAATGCGTTGGCTAACAGCAGGTGAATCCCACGGACAAGCCCTATCCGCAATTATTGAGGGAATCCCAGCGAGTGTTGTACTGACCTCGAAAGAGATTGATTTTCATCTCTCGCGAAGACGACTTGGTTTCGGACGTGGAGCTAGACAGAACTTTGAGGCAGATAAGATCACGATTCTCGGTGGAATTCGTTTGGGGCTAACGCAAGGTGGCCCAATATCGATTCAAGTCGGAAATTCGGAGTGGCCAAAGTGGGAGAAGGTAATGTCCGCCGATCCTGTCCCACTCGATGAGATAAAAGATTTAGCGCGCAACGCCCCACTATCGCGCCCACGTCCAGGTCATGCCGATTTAGTTGGAATGCAAAAATATGATTTAGATGATGCTCGACCAATTCTGGAGCGCGCTAGCGCGCGTGAGACCGCATCGCGCGTTGCACTCGGAGCGGTGGCAAGAGCATTTTTAGAACAGAGCGTAGGAATAACTATATTGAGCCACGTCGTATCTATCGGTAAAGCAAGAATTCCGGAAGGAACTGCACTTCCACTTCCTTCTGATATGGAGCGGATAGATTCTGATCCGGTGCGTTGTGCAGATCCGGCGACGAGTTTGAAAATGGTTGCTGAAATTGAAGCGGCGCATTCAGATGGAGACACGCTAGGTGGCGTATGTGAAGTGCTCGCATTTAATTTGCCACCAGGGCTAGGTTCGCACGTTCATTGGGATCGCAGATTGGATGCGCGATTAGCTGGGGCGATGATGGGAATTCAGGCGATTAAAGGTGTGGAAATTGGCGATGGCTTCCGCACGGCAGAGCGCAGAGGATCAGTTGCACACGATGAGATTGAACGTGGCGCTGATGGGCTGATAACTCGACGAACCGATCGTGCCGGTGGCACTGAGGGCGGTATGTCTAACGGTGAGATTCTGCGAGTTAGCGTTGCAATGAAACCAATATCTACCGTTCCAAAGGCGCTCGATACTATCGATGTTAAAACTGGCGAAGCAGCTAAAGCGATCAATCAACGCTCTGATGTTTGCGCAGTTCCTGCAGCGGGGGTAGTTGCCGAAGCTATGGCGGCGCTGGTTCTTGCTGAGGCAGTTCTTGAAAAGTTTGGTGGAGATAGCGTGACTGAAACGCGACGTAATTACCAGTCGTATCTCGACAATCTTAGATTTAAGTAATCCTCGTGGCGAAATCGATAATTCTTATCGGTCCTCCTGGTTCTGGTAAATCCACGATCGGGAAGGCAACTTCACGTCGGCTAAAAATCAACTTCACAGATACCGATGATCTTATTGAAGTGCGTTCTGGAACTTCCATCTCTCAAATATTCATTGATAAAGGTGAGCCCTGGTTTCGCGATTTAGAGCTAGAAGTTCTGCAAGAGGAGTTAGTAAAGCTAAATGGTGTTCTCGCACTTGGGGGAGGTGCGCCACTCTCTGAAGTTGCGCAAGGGCTGTTACGTAATAAAGATGAAGCAATTGTTTATCTAGATGTTTCCCTCGCTACAGCAGCGCCGCGAGTTGGTTTCAATCGCGATCGTCCCTTGTTGCTAAGTAATCCGCGAGGCGCCTGGCAGGAGCTGATGGATAAGCGACGACCGATTTATGAAGCTCTAGCAACGCATATTGTTAAAGTTGATGAGCGCGCTCCTAAGGATATTGTCGATGAGATTGTTAGGCTGACGCAATGAACACGATCCAGGTGAGCGCTGAACGTGGCTATCAAATCTTGATAGATGTCGACTGGAAGACAGAGTTAACTTCATTGCTACAGGGGCGCACTCGTGCTGCTCTAATTATCTCCGAAGATATGAAATCTCGTATTGGAGAAATAACTAGTGGTGATACCGAGATCTTCACTTTTCCGATCCCCGATGGCGAAGCAGGAAAAACCAGCGCAACTTTGCTGCAGCTTTGGAATTGGCTCGGTGCTGCCGGTTTTACTCGTAATGATGTAGTAATTGCCATAGGTGGTGGAGCAACGACAGATTTTGGTGGCTATGTAGCAGCATCTTGGCTCCGTGGCATTGATTGGATCGCCGTTCCCACCACTGTCGCAGGAATGGTGGATGCTGCTGTCGGCGGAAAGACCGCTATCAACAGCGAGTACGGTAAAAATTTAATTGGCGCATTTCATAGCCCCATCGCAGTCGTAATCGATTTCTCTTGGCTGCAGACTTTGAGCGATCGAGATTACGCGGCGGGTTTAGCCGAAGTTGTTAAGGCGGGATTTATCTCAGATGGTGTGATTTTAGATTTGTTGCGGGGCAAGAATTTGGGTGAGATCCGAGCGGATCAAGAGAGGAGTCGAGAGGTATTTACACGCGCTATAGCGGTCAAGGCGAATATTGTTTCGCAGGACTTCAAAGAAGATTATGCACGTGAGGCGTTAAATTATGGTCATACCTTAGGTCATGCCATAGAACTTGAGTCAAAGTTCGAATTGCGCCATGGCGAGTGTGTATCGATAGGGATGGCCTTTATGGCCCAACTGCAGTTGACCTTAGGCTTGATCACATCAGAGATAGCCCAGGATCATTTAAATATCTTGCAGTCGCTAGGCCTTCCGGTCTCATATAAACGAAGCGCGTGGCCAATTCTGCTTGCGAATATGTCACTTGATAAAAAGGCCCGCGGAAAGTCTCTTCGCTTCGTTACCATTACTGGTATTGGCAAGACAGATCGTCTGGAGAGCCCAGATGAGCAAATCTTATTTTCGGCATATGAGAAGGTGAGCGTATGAAGGTTCTAGTGATCAATGGCCCGAATCTGGCGCGCCTGGACATACGTGACTCATCGATTTACGGTGATATGAGCTACCCACAATTGGTCGCCCATATAGAGAGCGCCGCGAAAACAAACGGATTCACCGCCGATGTTCGCCAGAGTGATGATGAAGCGACCATAATTTCTTGGTTGCACGAAGCAGCAGATGGTTCTATTCCAGTGATCATCAATCCCGCAGCATTTACGCATTATTCTTACGCGATTAGAGATGCCGCTGAATTGGTAAAGTCACCTTTGATTGAAGTACATCTTTCAAATCCCTTGGCGCGAGAAGAGTTTAGACATACCTCGGTAATTTCGGGAGTAGCCGACGGCACTATCGGTGGCTTTGGACCGAATTCCTACGTCTTAGCGCTGATAGCGCTTAAGGCGTTAACTAGTTAAATGTTCAGGTAAACTTGACCGATAGTCTTCGACAATCGGAGGCCAACCTCGCGTGGTAATTCCTTCGAACGCAATCGGTTGATTAATTGCGCAGATGCGCGAACTGGAGTTATCGTGGCAACAACAAATGATTTAAAAAATGGCATGACCTTAGATATCGATGGTCAACTATGGACAGTTGTTGAATTCCAACACGTAAAGCCCGGTAAAGGTCCGGCATTTGTGCGGACCAAGCTAAAGCAGGTTCTCACTGGCAAAGTGGTCGATAAGACTTTCAGCGCTGGGGTAAAGATCGAGATTGCAATCCTAGAAAAGCGTGAAATGAACTTTCTCTACAAAGAGGGAGAAGATTTCGTATTTATGGATAATAAGACTTTCGATCAGATGAACATTAGTGCGGCGACGGTCGGAGATTCTGCGCAATATATGCTGGAGAACACTGAAGCGATCGTGGCTATTCACGAAAACAATCCACTTTATATTGAGTTACCAGCCTCAGTAGTTCTTACAATTACATATACCGAACCCGGACTCCAGGGTGATCGCTCTTCAGGTGGAACCAAACCGGCAACGGTTGAGACGGGTATTCAGATTCAGGTGCCGCTTTTCATTAAGCAAGATGAGAAGGTGTTAGTTGATACCCGCGATGGATCATATTTGGGTCGCGCGAACTAGTGTCGGCCAGAAGTAAGGCTCGAAAACAGAGTTTAGATTTACTTTATGAGGGCGATATTCGCGGACAAGCACCAGCCGATCTTTTAGCGCTACGAGATATCGCAGATGATGGTCCAGATGCACGGCCGATTCGGGAATATACAAAAGATTTGATCCTAGGGATCGCAGATAAGCGCCGCAAGATCGATGAGTTAATCTCTACCTATGCCCAAGGTTGGGATATGGATCGACTTCCCGCGGTAGATCGCAACATTTTGCGGCTGGGGATTTATGAAATTTTATGGTGTAAAGATCTAGAGGATGCGATTGCGATCGATGAAGCGCTCGATCTAGCTAGAGAGCTTTCTACTGATGAATCAGCTAACTATATCCATGGGGTTCTGGGGCGAATTTCGTCGATCAAAGATAGTTTGGCGATTTGATTTCACCCATAGGCAATCTGCCTCTGGCTTAACCACTGCGTTAATTGGCTGTGTGTCATCTCCAATAACAACGTTAAGGTATCTAGATCTGTACTTCGCAGAGTTAATATTTCTCCATTCCAGTCACCTCGTCGTTGTGCGATGGCTATCAAAAATCTATATAACTTCGCAAGCGCTTCGTCATCGCCAGCAGCTAGCAGCTGCGCAATTCGTCGCTGATCAAATCGTTGCGAAGATAATCGAATTTCGCGCGGTGAATCGGGGCCACCCAATAAGTCCGCGATTGGTATCGCAAATAGATTGGCTAACTCCAATGCGCGAGCCAGTGATATCGCGCGGGTTCCGCGTTCGTAAGATCCCATCACAACGGCTTTGATAGATCCGGAGGATTTGGTTTCTATATCGTGGAGCGTCCAGCCGCGAGATTTGCGAATGGAGCGCAGGCGAAGGGCGACTGTTTCTGGAGTGGGTTGGCTAAATCCTGCAGTATTTTTCATGCGCGCAAGGCTAAGGCGCTAGGCGCCATTGACGCTCTCGGGTATCCACAGGATGAGGGGTTTGCGGTGTACTATTTGCCAACATCCTTTAACGACCCGTCCTGCGAGGCGGGGAAGGAGATTTAAATGAGTCTTGTCCTGCCTGCGCCAGATATATCCCGCGCGCTTACTCGTATTTCACATGAGATCCTCGAACGTAACGCGGGATCAAGTGCAATCACTTTATTGGGTATACCAACTCGTGGTGCACATTTAGCTAAACGTATCGCCGAGATAATTTCCAAGATAGAAAACGTTCCGGTTCAGGTTGGCACTTTAGATATAACGCTTCATCGCGATGACCTACGGATGCGTCCGCCTCGGGCTCTTATGCCAACGACGATACCTTCTCTCGGGGTAGAAGATAGAAATGTAATTCTCGTCGATGATGTCCTCTTCTCGGGCAGAACAATTCGCGCCGCTTTAGATGCGCTCGGAGAAATTGGTCGCCCAAAGAGTGTGCAGTTGGCAATATTGGTAGATCGCGGCCATCGAGAGCTACCGATTCGCGCAGATTACGTTGGTAAAAATATTCCAACTTCAGTCTCACAGAGCGTCATCGTCCATCTAACCGAGCTAGATGGTGCTGATGAAGTCTTGATTGAAGGTGGCGGCGAATGAAACATCTCTTATCGATCAACGATCTTTCAAAGGTTGAAGCAATTTCGATCTTAGATACAGCGCAGGAACTCGCTCGCGTAAGTGATGGACCGATGAAGAAATTACCAACGCTGCGCGGTCGCACAATTGTCAATCTCTTTGCTGAAGATTCAACGCGTACCCGCATCTCTTTCGAAGCTGCAGCTAAACGCCTATCGGCTGATGTAATCAACTTTTCGGCAAAAGGTTCGAGTATCAGCAAGGGTGAATCACTCAAAGACACTGCGCAAACTCTGCAAGCGATGGGTGCTGATGCGGTAATTATTCGACATGGAGCATCTGGTGCCGCGCATCGCTTGGCAGATTCAAATTGGATGTCTGGATCGGTGATAAATGCCGGAGATGGAACTCACGAGCATCCCAGCCAAGCGCTATTAGATGCGTTCACGATTCGTAAGCATTTATCTAAAAGTGGTAACGATCTCGCAGGTCTGCGAGTTGTGATAGTTGGTGACGTCTTACATTCGCGAGTGGCGAGATCTAATGTACTTTTACTCTCAAAGTTGGGGGCACAAGTTATTCTCGTTGCACCCCCTACCTTGCTTCCAGTAGGAGTTGAGAGCTGGCCCTGTGAAATCTCTTATGACCTAGATGCGGTTATCAGCAGTGTCGATGTAGTAATGATGCTGCGGATCCAGCTTGAGAGAATGTCCGAACTCTTCTTCCCAAATGCACGGGAGTATTCAAGATACTTTGGGCTTAATAACGATCGGATAAAGGCGCTCAAACCCGATGCAATCGTGATGCATCCAGGACCGATGAATCGTGGTTTAGAAATTACCGCTGATGCCGCAGATGGTGCTCGCTCGGTAATTGTTGAACAAGTTGCAAATGGAGTGAGTATTCGTATGGCGATTTTGTACCTACTTCTGGCTGGCAGCCAAGAGATTGGAGCAACGATATGACCGAGGGAAGATATCTCCTTAAAGGCTTAACGCTTCCGGATGGCAGTAAGAGTGAAATTGAAATTCGTGATGGAAAGATTTCCGCGGTTGCTAAGAAGATAGAGAGAGATAAGGATGCAGTTGAAGTAGATCTCACTGGTTCAGTAGTTCTACCTGGACTCGTTGATCTACATACTCACTTGCGCGAACCAGGTAAAGAGGATGCTGAAACTATTTTATCCGGAACTATGGCAGCGGCTAAGGGTGGCTTCGTAGCGGTGTCAGCGATGGCAAATACATCACCAGTTGCGGATACTGCAGGCGTTGTCGAGCAAGTTTATGCCTTAGGCCAGAGCGCTGGTTTTGCGGATGTCTTTCCAATTGGCGCAGTCACTCAAGGATTGTTAGGTGAGAGTCTTTCAGAAATTGGTGCGATGGCAGATTCTCGCGCACGGGTTCGAATCTTTAGCGATGATGGAAATTGCGTATTTGATCCGCTAGTAATGCGTCGCGCTCTGGAATATGTAAAGAAATTTGACGGCGTTATAGCCCAGCACGCACAGGAACCAAGATTGACACACGGTGCGCAGATGAATGAAGGCGAAATTTCCTCGCGCTTAGGTTTAAAGGGATGGCCGGCGGTTGCCGAGGAAGCAATCATTGCCCGCGATATTTTGATCGCAGATCACGTTAAATCTCGTCTACATATCTGCCATCTCACAACCGCAGGGGGAGTCGAGATCATTCGCTGGGCAAAAGCGCGCGGTATGGATGTAACCGCTGAAGTGACGCCTCACCACTTGTTATTAACTGATGAAAGCGCGTTGAGTTATGATCCGATTTTCAAAGTTAATCCGCCGTTACGTACGCAACGCGATGTCGAGGCTCTGCGTGAAGGACTCGCTGATGGAACAATTGATATCGTAGCAACTGACCATGCACCGCATCCTGCTGAGGCGAAAGAATGTGAATGGCAGGAAGCTGCCTTTGGAATGCTCGGCCTGGAAAGTGCGCTAGCGATCGTTAATCAGACCATGGTGGCAACAGGGCTAATGAATTGGGAGGCGGTGGCAGAACGAATGAGCCATGCGCCAGCGCGGATCGGTCGATATCAAGACCACGGTCAGAAGCTTGCAGTCGGCAGTATTGCTAATTTATCGCTGATCAATCCAACGCAGATTCTGCGAGTCGATCGCGATCGGGTCGCCTCACGCAGTCGTAATACCCCCTTTCACGGAATGGATTTACAAGGAGTTATCACCGCAACTTTCTATCGTGGCCTGCCAACATATCTTGATGGAAAACTCTCTCCGCAAAGGGGCGGATAAATGGCGAAAGCCTTTCTTGTATTAGACGATGGCAGAATTTTTGAGGGAAATTCTTGGGCTGCTACTGGACGCACCTTTGGCGAGGCGGTCTTCCAGACTGGAATGACTGGCTACCAAGAGACTCTGACTGATCCTAGTTATCATCGCCAAGTAGTCGTTATGACTGCGCCTCACATCGGAAATACTGGAGTTAATACTCCAGATAATGAGTCAAAGAAGATTTGGGTGGCGGGTTTCGTGGTTCGTAATCCATCCTCTGTTTCGAGTAATTGGCGCAGCGAGAAAGATTTAGAAGTTGAATTAATTGAACAAGGAATTGTCGGAATCCAAGGTATTGACACTCGCGCCCTAACTCGCCATCTGCGAGATCGTGGAGCGATGCGCGTTGGTATCTTTTCGGATCTGGAGATTTCACGCGAAGATATGGTGATTGAGGTGCGCAAAACAGAGGCGATGTCAGGATCGTATCTAAGTGCGGATGTTTCGACCGAGAATCCATATATTGTGCCGGCGATTGGTGAAAAGAAGTTCACTGTTGCGGCTATCGATTTGGGAATTAAGGGAGCGACGCCAAGAGCCCTCGCCGCGCGTGGCGTTGAAGTGCATGTCCTACCTTTTAATTCAACTTTATCGGATATTCAGCGTGTAAAACCTGACGGAGTTTTTCTCTCGAATGGACCAGGGGATCCGGCAACAATGGATGGCGTCGTTGATCTTGTCCGCGAAATTCTTTTGGAGGAGATACCGATATTTGGGATTTGCTTTGGGCATCAAATTCTGGGTCGAGCGCTAGGTTTCGATACCTACAAACTACAGTTTGGTCATCGTGGTATTAACCAGCCGGTTTTGGATAAGAAGACTGGCAAGGTAGAAATCACTGCGCACAATCACGGTTTCGCTATCAAAGCGCCGATTGATGGAGTTTTCAATACAGTTTTCGGTTCCGGGGAAGTAACGCACGTTGGATTAAACGATGGCGTTGTCGAAGGCTTGCAGTTACTAGACCGTGGCGCATTTAGCGTTCAGTATCACCCTGAAGCTGCCGCTGGTCCACATGATGCGGCTTATCTCTTCGACCGATTTATAGAATTAATGGTTAAGTATCCGCGCAAGGTTGGTTCACTTTAATGCCACGCGATTTATCAATAAAGAGTGTCTTGGTTATTGGATCTGGACCAATTGTTATTGGTCAGGCGTGTGAGTTTGATTATTCAGGAACTCAAGCTTGTCGGGTCTTACGCGCAGAAGGTATTCGTGTGATCCTGGTAAATTCCAATCCCGCAACAATAATGACTGATCCAGAATTTGCAGATGCAACATATATCGAACCCATAACTCCAGAATTTCTTGAGAAGATAATTGCCAAAGAGCGGCCAGATGCACTTCTGGCAACTCTTGGCGGACAAACAGCGCTTAATGCGGCGATTGGGCTTCATAAAGCGGGAACTTTAGATCGGTATGGAACTCACTTAATTGGGGCAGATGTCGATGCGATTGAACGTGGAGAAAATCGTGAACTATTCCGAGCTATCGTAGAAAAGATCGGTGGCGAATCGGCAAAGTCAGTTATCTGTCACACCATGGAAGAGGCTATTGCTGGAGCGGCAATCTTGAATTATCCAGTAGTTGTTCGACCATCTTTTACAATGGGTGGGCTTGGTTCTGGCATAGCCTTTGCTGAAGAGAATTTACGGCAGATTGCCGGCGCTGGACTTCGCTACAGCCCAACATCTGAAGTGCTTCTGGAAGAATCTATTATTGGATGGAAAGAGTACGAATTAGAAGTAATGCGCGATTCCTCGGATAACGTAGTGATCGTCTGCAGCATTGAAAATATCGACCCAATGGGTGTTCATACCGGTGATTCAATCACTGTTGCACCTGCGCTCACTTTAACCGATGTCGAATTCCAACAGTTACGTAATCTTTCAATTGACATTATTCGGGAAGTCGGAGTTGCAACCGGTGGTTGTAATATTCAATTTGCAGTAAATCCAGATAACGGCCGAATCATTGTAATTGAGATGAATCCACGCGTCTCTCGCTCTAGCGCCTTGGCCTCGAAGGCGACTGGCTTTCCCATTGCAAAAATCGCAACCAAGTTGGCGATTGGTTACACCCTCGATGAAATTAAAAATGACATAACTCAGGTGACTCCCGCATCCTTTGAGCCAACTTTGGATTACATCGTTGTAAAAGTTCCACGCTTTGCCTTCGAGAAATTCGCTGATGCCGACCCAAGACTGACCACAACTATGAAGAGCGTTGGAGAGGCGATGGCCATTGGCCGCTCTTTCCCTGAAGCTTTGATGAAAGCGCTGCGCTCCTTAGAACGGAAGGAGGCGATCTTCCAATTTCCTGGAGATATTTCGAAGATTGATAAATCTGCCTTGTTGCAGGCAATGCAGATACCGACTGAGTACCGCCTACAACAAGTGCAGAGTGCGATGTGGGCGGGAGCAGAACTCTCTGAGATTTTTACTGCAACGAAGATTGATCGTTGGTTCTTGCACCAGATTGATTTAATAAATATCCGCGCTAGAGAGTTAGCCCAGCCAGGTGAGTTATCGCCTCAGGTTTTACGATCAGGTAAAGAGATGGGATTCTCGGATGCTCAGATCGCAAGCTTGCGAGGATTAACTGAAGAGGATGTCCGTAAAGCGCGTCATCACGACAATATCCGTCCCGTCTATAAAACCGTTGACACCTGCGCTGCAGAATTTGAGGCGTTCACTCCTTATCATTATTCAAGTTATGAAGAAGAGACCGAAGTTCGATCCAGGACTACACCGGCAGTAATTATTTTGGGCAGCGGCCCGAACCGAATCGGTCAAGGAATTGAATTCGATTACTCCTGTGTTCATGCCTCATTTACCTTACGCGAGGCCGGATTTGAAACAATTATGATCAATTGCAATCCCGAAACAGTATCTACTGATTACGATACTTCAGATCGACTTTACTTTGAACCGCTGACTTTGGAAGATGTTCTAGAAGTAGTGCACGCTGAAACTCTGGCGGGTCCAGTACTTGGCGTTATCACGCAACTTGGTGGACAAACACCTCTTGGTTTGGCTGCTGGTCTAAAGGCAGCAGGGGTAAATATCTTAGGAACTTCACCAGAAGCGATAAACCTGGCAGAGGAACGTGGCGCTTTCGGAAGGGTACTGATGGAGCAATCACTTACCGCCCCAGAGTTTGGAATGGCGGCATCCCAGATGGAGGCGTTAGATATTGCAGCGCGAATTGGCTACCCGGTTTTAGTGCGCCCCTCATTTGTACTTGGCGGACGTGGCATGGAAATTGTTTACGATGACACAGCCCTTTCAGGCTTTATTGCCCGCGCAACAGATATCACGCCCGATCATCCAGTACTCGTCGATCGTTTCTTAGATAGTGCAATCGAAATTGATGTTGACGCACTCTATGATGGCCATGAACTCTTTCTCGGTGGAGTAATGGAGCATATAGAGGAGGCAGGTATTCACTCAGGCGATAGTGCGTGCGTTCTGCCGGCTGCAACTATTACCCCAGCGCAGCAGAAAGCGATTCGCGAAGCAACGCTAAAGATTGCGCAAGGTGTTGGAGTATTAGGTTTGATAAATATTCAATTCGCGATCGCTGAAGATATTCTCTATGTTTTAGAGGCTAATCCACGCGCATCTCGCACGGTGCCTTTTGTTAGCAAAGCAACTGGAGTTCCTCTAGCGAAGGCAGCGGCACGAATTTCTGTGGGAGCAACTATCGCGCAACTAAAGAGCGAAGGTTTACTGCCAAACAGTTCCGATGGGGTGGCAAAAGGAATTTCCGTTAAAGAAGCAGTACTTCCTTGGAACCGTTTCAGACGCACTGATGGACGCGGTGTCGACGCCGTTCTTGGCCCCGAGATGCGTTCGACTGGTGAGGTTATGGGTATTGCGGAAACATTTGGTGAGAGTTATGCCAAATCGCAAATTAGTGCTTTCGGTCCGCTGCCTAAGACTGGAACAGTATTTATATCTCTGGCCGATAAGGATAAAACTTCTGGCATAGCGCCCGCTAAGGCGCTGGTTTCACTTGGTTTTAACTTGCTAGCAACTGGTGGCACTGCTGATTTCCTCGCGGAAAATGGCGTCCTGGCGCATAAAGTACGAAAGAATTCTGAAGGTTCGGGTCCTATGGGGGAGCGCACAATTGTGGAACTCTTAAATAGCGGCGATGTGGATCTAGTGATTAATACTCCCGTAGGGCGAGGCACTCGCGCCGACGGTTGGGCGATACGTACCGCAGCTGTGCAACGTTCAATTCCCTGCATCACAACCACTGCAGGATTTAGCGCAGCCGTTGAAGGAATTAAAGCGTTGCAACGCGGCGAGCTTCACGTGTCGCCGATTCAGGAATGGTTGAAGCGTTAATGTCACAAATTAATCGATCTGCCGCGCAGATGAGCGCAACTGTGTTATCTAATAAACGCGTTGGGCAATATCACCAAATAGTTTTCGGTATTGGAGATCTAGTTAAATCCTGCCGCCCTGGAAACTTTGTGGCGATAAAAGTTGGTGGAGATTCGTCTCGTATGATTTTACGGCGCGCCTTCGCAATCTCTCGAGTAGCCGAGAGCGTTAGTTTTGGTGGGACTATGGAGTTGATTGTTGCACCGTTTGGGGCTGGTTCTAAATGGCTCTGCTCGCAAGCAGAAGGTGCCGAGGTAGATATGGTTGCTCCATTGGGTACCGCTTTTGGTATTCCAACGCAACCGGTAAAGGCACTTCTCGTCGGTGGCGGTTATGGCTCTGCGCCTCTCTTTGGTTTAGCGGAAGTGTTAAAGGCTCGCGGTTGCAAGGTGGATATGTTGCTTGGCGCATCGACTGGCGGAAAGATTTATGCTCCTATGGAAGGTAAGCGTTCTGTCAATTCACTAAAAATTTATACCGAAGATGGTTCGATGGGAGAGACTGGTCGGGTCACTGAACCCATTAAGGCGTTAATTCAAAGTCGTGAAGTTGATGTTATTTACTCTTGCGGTCCAATGGGGATGTTAAGTGCAATATCTGCTCTTGTCGAAGGCTCTGATGTTGTGCACCAATGTGCAGTTGAAGAGGCGATGGCCTGTGGAATCGGTATTTGTATGACCTGCGTACTTCCAGTAATGGGTGAAGATGGCAAGGTGGCAATGTTGCGCTCTTGTATAGATGGCCCGGTAATGGATGGTTCACAAGTTCAGTGGCAGATGGTTGGCCAAGTGCCGGAGGTGTCACCTTGAACACCTTTGATTTCTCCACCACCCTAGGAAACGCTTTCTTCAATACCCCAATCTTTACCGCCAGTGGTTGTGCAAGTTCGGGAAAGGAGTTGGCGCAATTCTTTGACTTGCGAGAGATTGGCGCTGTCGTGACTAAATCTGTAATGAATAAGCCGCGATATGGCAGACCGACACCACGCATGGCAGAAACTCCATCTGGCATGCTCAACTCGATCGGTCTGCAAGGTCCAGGAATCGATGCATTTCTAGCCAGCGATGTTCCGTGGTTGATTGAACAGAAATCGCGAGTAATTGTCTCCATCGCCGGTGAAACGGTGGAGGAGTATGCAACTCTGGCGCGTAAAGTTCGCTCAGTTTCAGGCATAAGTGCGCTCGAAGTAAATATCTCTTGCCCCAACGTGGAAAATCGCGGAATGGTCTTTGCTTGCGACCCAGATGCATCGCGTCGCGTGATCGATGGTGTGCGTCGCACAATTGGTGGTGAGATTCCAATTATCGCAAAGCTCTCACCAGATGTTACGAATTTACCTGATATCGCACGCGGAGTCGTCGATGCTGGCGCCGATGGATTAGCGCTTATCAATACCGTTCTTGGAATGGTTATAAATATAGATTCGATGCGACCACAACTTGGGGGAAAGACTGGTGGTCTCTCCGGCCCCGCCATTCGCCCGGTTGCAGTCCGCGCGATTTATCAAGTGCATGCCGCACTTCCTAACGTTGCGATTTTAGGAATGGGTGGAGTAACTTCAGGCAGAGATGCTTTGGAACTAATTTTAGCTGGAGCTTCTGGTGTCAGCGTTGGCACCGCTAGTTTCGGAAATCCGTTGGCAGTCATTGAGATTCAGCGCGAGTTGCGCGAGCTTCTGATTGCAAAGGGTTTTCCAACTTTAAAATCGGCCATTGGTTATGCCCATCGTGTGGAGGGCCAGTGAAAGCGCCAATAATTCTTGCAATCGATACCGCTGATTTTGAAACTGCTATCTCTTGGATAAAGGCGACTGAAGATTCGGTTAGCATCTACAAACTGGGGCTGGAGTTTTATTTGAATTTCGGCGCAGCTGGTGTTGAAGAAGTTATTAGGCGCACTGGTGCACAAATTTTCTTAGATTTAAAGTTGCACGATATTCCACACACTGTGGGTGGTGCTGCCAGAGCCATTTCTCACCTTAAGCCGGTTTTTCTAACTGTACATGCCAGTGGTGGGCGAGCGATGATAAGTGCTGCCGCCCAAGCGTTACCTGATGTCGCCGTTACTGCGGTGACGATTTTGACCTCACTCGCGGACTCGGATTTATTTGAAATTGGATATGCAAATCCCGCGCTAGAGAGCGCTGTTGCTCTCGCCAAGATGGCGGTTGGATCTGGAGCGAAAGCACTTGTCTGTTCTCCGCTAGAAACTGCAGCAATTCGAAGTGCAGTGGGAAATGAACCGATCATTATTACTCCAGGGGTAAGGCCGATTGCCGAGCAAGGTAGAGATGACCAAGCGCGAACAATGACGCCAGGCGATGCGATAGCCGCCGGTGCTAATTTTGTTGTAATTGGACGTCCGATCACCAACTCTTGGGTGGATGGGGCGAGCGCTATGAGCAAAAAGGCGCGTTTAATCGCTGATGAAATTTTGAGCGCACTTGCGTAGAGTTAAGTAATGCCCATCCCTCCCAAGTTAACCGCGCAGCAACGCGCAGCGGCGCTTGCAAAGTCGACCGCTTCTCGTCAAGTCAGAGCGGCTACGAAGGCGCGAGTAAAGAGCGGAGAGATCTCACTCTCTGCCGTCTTTGATTTGGCTAAGAGCGATGAGGCCATTGCGAAGATGCGAGTAGTTGAATTGCTTGAATCCTTTTCTGGTGTCGGCAAGGTTCGCGCTATTGCAACTTTGGACCGTTTACAAATCTCGCAGACGAGACGGATCCAAGGCTTGGGAGTAGCCCAGCGTCAAAATTTACTCCGTGAATTTCCAGATCGTATCGCTGCTTCCCAGCGCGGTAAATTGCTGGTTCTCTCAGGTCCTGGGGGAGTGGGTAAGAGTACGGTGGCTAAAGCGCTGAAAGAGAGAAATACATTTTGGGTGAGCGTCTCTGCCACAACGCGTAGCGCAAGACAGAATGAAGTTGATGGTGTTGATTATTACTTTTATAACAATGAGGAGTTTGATAGCGCGATTAAATCGACGCTCTTTATCGAATGGGCAGAATTTGCAGGCGCTAGATATGGCACCCCACGTAAACCTGTTGAAGATGCGCTACGTGATGGAAAAAATGTTCTTCTGGAGATTGAGATTGCAGGCGCTAAACAAGTTAAAGAGAGCTCACCAGAGGCGATATTAGTTTTTCTCCAGCCACCTTCTTGGGAAGAGTTGGTCTCTCGTTTGGAAGGTCGGGGCACTGACTCACCAGAAAGACGCGCCGCTCGCCTCGCCCTTGCTCAGGAAGAACTTGCACAGGCAGGGTTATTTGATCTTTCTATCGTAAATGAGCGAGTAGAAGAGGTCGTCGAACGCCTGATAGGATTAACCAATAATTCGTAGCGGTTAACGCTATTTTCGCACGTACCCAGGAGGTCCAAATGGACGGAATCACTAACCCACCAATCGATGAACTTCTCGATAAGAGCGGATCGAAGTACAGCTTGGTGCTCTACGCGGCAAAGCGCGCCCGCCAGATAAATGCTTACTACTCACAACTTGGTGAAGGCCTCCTTGAATACGTTGGCCCACTTGTTGAAACTCACGTACACGAGAAGCCACTGTCGATAGCACTTCGCGAAATCAACGAAGGACTGTTGACAATGGAAAATCTCGAACCAACAGCGTAAGCAACCTCTCTCTCACTAATTCAGATGGCCAAAGTTCGAGAAGTAATTCTCGGCGTTGGTGGTGGCATCGCGGCCTATAAATCTTGCGATCTCTTGCGACGGTTGCAAGATCGGGGATATCAAATCACGGTAGTTCCAACGCCTTCTAGTCTAAATTTCGTAGGCGCGGCAACTTGGGAAGCGCTCTCACACCGAACTGTTACCACCCAAGTTTGGGAGCGAGTTGATGAAGTTCGGCATATTTCACTGGCAAATAGGGCTGATGCGCTAATAATCGCACCAGCAACCGCTGACTTAATTGCCAGAATAACGGCAGGCCGCGCCGATGATTTGCTAACCAACTTGGTACTCGCCATTAATGTGCCGGTCTTGATTGTTCCGGCGATGCATCCGCAGATGTGGCTAGACCCTGCAACTCAGGAGAATGTAAAGACGCTTAAGGCACGGGGTTTTACAGTCCTGGATCCGGCGATAGGTAGGCTGACTGGAGATGATTTTGGCCAAGGCAGATTCCCAGATACCGAAACAATTATTAGCGAATTCGAGAATTTAGTTGATGTCAAGAAAGATTATTTTGGTAAGCGCGTTCTTGTTACAGCTGGTGGAACGCGTGAAGCAATTGATCCGGTGCGCTTTATAGGTAATCGCTCCAGCGGACGACAAGGCGCCGCCGTTGCACGCGCCGCCCGTGATCGAGGCGCGCAAGTAAAAATGATCTTTGCTAATCCACAGCTTTCTGAAGAGGAGTACGAGGACCTTTCGGGGATTGAAATATTGCAGGTCGAAACTGCGACCCAAATGCATTCTGCGTTAGAAATCGAATTTCCTTCTACC
This sequence comes from Candidatus Planktophila sp., assembly GCA_964201295.1. Taxonomy (GTDB): domain Bacteria; phylum Actinomycetota; class Actinomycetes; order Nanopelagicales; family Nanopelagicaceae; genus Planktophila. Next base: position 31,755 of record CAXNDN010000003.1, read on the forward strand.
GATTTATTGGTGATGAGTGCGGCGGTGGCAGATGCAAGGCCTTCGCAATACTCGGAAGGCAAAATTAAGAAAGGCCAGTTACTAGGAATTTCACTAATTGAAAATCCTGATCTTTTAAAATCTATAGCCCAACTTCGTCAGAAGCAGATAGTTATCGCCTTCGCCGCCGAGACTAGCGACGACTTAGTTGCAGCAGAGGCTAAAAGAGAGTCCAAGGGCGCTAATATTCTCTATCTAAACAATGTATCTAACGGCGCAATATTCGGTGCTCTAGATACAGAAGGTTTTATTCTCACGAGCAATGGCGCTCAAATTCAAGTTCCACGAACCAGCAAAGACGCGCTAGCCGAGTTGTTGCTTGATCAGGCCTTAAGCCAGTTAGGTTAATCCAATGTCAAAACGCTTATTTACCTCTGAATCAGTTACTGAAGGCCATCCAGATAAGATCGCAGATCAAATTTCTGATGCAATTCTGGATTCACTGCTTTCCCAAGATTCATCTAGTCGCGTTGCAGTGGAGACCTTGATTACGACTGGTCAGGTGCATGTTGCGGGTGAGGTCACAACTAATGGATATGCCGATGTAATGGGAATTGTTCGTGACACGGTAATCGGTATCGGTTATGACTCATCGGTTAAAGGTTTCGACGGCAACAGTTGTGGCGTATCGATATCTATTGGACAACAATCACAAGATATTGCGCAGGGCGTTAATGATGCGTATGAAAATCGCGTTTCCTCTTCGGTAGATCCACTCGACCTGCAAGGGGCTGGAGATCAAGGTTTGATGTTCGGATATGCCTGTGATGACACCAAGGAGTTAATGCCGCTTCCGATTTGGCTGGCACATGAGTTAGCTCAACAACTATCGGCTGTCCGTAAATCAGGAGCTCTTCCATATCTTCGCCCCGATGGTAAGACGCAAGTAACTATTGAGTACGATGGCGATAAAGCGGTTGCTTTAGATACAGTTGTCATTTCAAGTCAGCACGCTGAAGAAGTTGACGTTGTGAAGAAGCTGACGCCAGAGATTATTGAATATGTAATTGAACCAGTTTTGGCCAAAATTGATCTGCCGCGTAAAGATATGCGCACTTTAATTAATCCAACTGGGCGCTTTGTTATCGGTGGTCCAATGGGTGATGCCGGCTTAACTGGGCGAAAGATAATCGTAGACACCTACGGCGGAATGGCGCGCCACGGTGGAGGAGCCTTCTCCGGAAAAGATCCATCGAAGGTAGACCGCTCTGCAGCGTATGCAATGCGCTGGGTGGCTAAAAATGTGGTTGCCGCTGGTTTAGCCCGACGTTGTGAGGTGCAGGTAGCTTATGCAATCGGTAAGGCGCAACCAGTTGGTGTCTTTGTAGAGACATTCGGTACCGAAACCGTCCCAGTACAGAAGATTCAAGATGCAGTCACAACCGTCTTTGATCTGCGTCCTGCGGCAATCATTCGCGATCTAAATTTACTCCGTCCAATCTACGCTCAAACAGCTGCCTATGGTCACTTCGGGCGAGAACTACCCAATTTCACTTGGGAGTTAACTTCGCGAGTAGATCAACTACGCGCAGCCGTTAATTAGATCTAAGGTTTAGCCGTGTCAACTACGCGGCCGCTTCGTCTTAAGACCCAGACGGCAAAACGAATTGAGAAGGTCGCGGCAGATATTGCACCGATCGCTAAGGTTTGGGTTGATAATTCTGTCGCTCATTTAGATGGGCTCTTTGACTACTTAATTCCGACTCGTATGGATGCCGATGTACGTGTCGGCGTTCGGGT
>CAXNDN010000004.1:0-29832 GCA_964201295.1 Candidatus Planktophila sp.
GAAGGATTTCAGCCAGCGTGCGTAACTGGAAAGCCAGTTGAACTATTTGGTGCTTTAGGGCGCGAGGAAGCGACTGGACGAGGTGTTGCGCAAATTACAGCAGCGACTCTCGAAAAAAGTGGTGCAAAAGTAAAAGGTGCAACCGTTGCGATCCAGGGCTTTGGAAATGTTGGTAGATATGCAGCACTTGTCTCCCAAGAGTTAGGTATGAAAGTAGTTGCAATCTCAGATGTCACTGGGGGAATTAAAGATAAATCTGGAATTGATATCAAAGAGATTTTTAGCCACAGAACTCTAGAAACCGTCGAAGGCTACGAGAGAATGAATGCCGATGAACTCTTAGAAACGCATTGTGAAGTCTTAATTCCAGCTGCTTTGGGTGGAGTAATTAATGAGACAAACTGCGCCAAGATTAACGCTGACTTCATAGTCGAAGGCGCTAACCAGCCGATAACTATCGTTGCTGATCGCGAACTTCGTGCAAGCGGGGTTGTGATTGTTCCGGATATTTTGGCAAACTCGGGAGGCGTAATGGGCTCTTACTTTGAATGGACACAGAATATTCAAGAGTTTAGTTGGCCGTTGGACAAGTTCCGACGAGAGCTTGATCTGCGTATGGAGAAAGCTTTTGGCAATGTACATGTAGTTTCCAAAAAGTACTCTGTGGATTTGCGAACCGCCGCGATGGTTGTCGCTGTCGGTCGCGTTGCTCAAGCCTTTGAATTGAGAGGCTCGTTGGTTTGATAAGGAAATTGCGACAAATCATTGCTGACCTTCGCTGGATGAACGAATCGCGAAAGTTCAAGAAGAACCGCTTTAAGCGTGGCCGTGGTGAAGATTTTCACCACGAATAGCGATCAAATTATGACGCTATATTTTTAATAATATTTGGTGATATATCTTCATAGGTGGCTATCCAGGAATAACCGCATTCGCCGCATAGCGTCATTGGACCATAATCATCGTTACTAACAATTTCCAACTCTATAGATCTACAGACAAAACAAGTTGGAAAATCAAAATATGTTGACATGACTGCTTCCCTTCTAGGTGTTGAAATGGCTGGGGAAGCACCATAATTATCATTCGCTACTTAGAAGTAACCTCACCAAAATCAGTGACAGTCAGGTGAACAAGGGCAAAACATTTAGGAAATTCGCGCTGACGTTTTTAGCTGTTGAACTTAGATTGGGTGAAATCAAGTCCCTTTTCAATTATAGATTCGACTACATCTGCACCACGACCTAGGAATTCAGGCAGGTCTTTCTTCTCTTCTTTACTAAATTGTTTAAGTACGAAATCCGCTGGATCTTGTTCGCCCATTGGGCGGCCAATACCTAAACGTACGCGAAAGTATTCGGGAGTATCAAAGGCGGAGGTCAGTGATTTAAGACCGTTGTGGCCGTTATCGCCGCCAGCTATCTTGGAGCGAATTGCTGCAAAGCCAATATCTAATTCGTCGTGGAGAACGATTATTTGGCTAGGTTCAACTGAATAGAAGTTAGCTAGCGCTTTTATCGGTCCACCGGATTCATTCATATAGCTCTTTGATTTTGCGAGGATCACCGAAAAAGCAGCGACACCGACACCTAACTTATAGGCGGCAATGTCGGTGCGTGACTTGTGCGAACTTAGTTTTACGTTGTGACGTTTAGCGAGCTCATCAATAACCATCTGGCCAACGTTGTGGCGAGTGGCGACATATTGTTCGCCCGGGTTACCGAGGCCAACAATTATCCAAGGAGATGAACTCACAGGAGAAAGAGTAAGGCTAGTTAGTCCTTCTTCTCGGCATCAACTGCTGGTGCCGCTTCTGCATCTGCAGCTGGTGCGACTACTGCAACTTCTTCAACCACAGTTGAACGCTCAGATAGGTGAACCACGATTGTTCTTGGATCAGAGATCAACTTAACGCCAGCAGGCAGTGCAATATTTTCTGCGTAGAGCGAAGAGCCAGCGGCAAGACCTGTGAGGTCGAGTGTGAAGAATGAAGGAATTGCAGTTGCTTCAACTTCAACATCAATTGTGTTGTGAACGTGCTCGAGGATTCCATCGCGATCGTGTTCGCCTTCTGTGTGCACGGGAACCGCAACGGTAACTTTTTCACCACGACGAACAGCAACTAGGTCGATATGCTCGAGGATCTGCTTAAGTGGATGGCGAACGATCGCCTTTGGAAGAGTTAGCTCATCCTTGCCATTAATGTTGATCTGAAGAAGAACGTTTGACTGCTTGAGGGCAACGCCGAGTTCGCGCGCTGGAAGTGTGATGTGCTGAGGCTTTTCGCCGTGGCCATAAATTACTGCAGGAACAAGACCTGCTACTCGTGCACGACGTGACGCACCCTTGCCGAATTCGGTACGTGTTGTGCCGGTGATCTTGATTTCTGCCATTTTATTACTCCTGTTTGTTTTCGATTTCTCTGGATACTTCGGTTACTACACAAAGTCCCAGCAGGAGTTAAATCCTTACCGTCGATTACGGAGTTTTTCACCCTCGCCGGAAACTATGAGGCGATATTAGCCTGAGTTAGCTGTGGCCGTCAAAAAGACTAGTTACTGAGCCATCTTCGAAGACTTCGCGGATAGCGCGAGCCAGAAGTGGCGCAATCGAGAGGACGGTGAGTCCATCAAAACGTGAATCTTCAGGAATAGGCAGCGAATCTGTAACAACAACTTCAGTCACTTTCGAGGCTTTAAGGCGCTCAACAGCAGGGCCAGAAAATACCGCGTGGGTTGCAGCAACGATTACCTCTTTAGCACCGGCTGCAAATAAAGCATCAACGGCCTTTGTAATTGTTCCTGCAGTGTCAATCATGTCATCGATAACTACGCACGTTTGGCCATCTACTTCACCGACAACTCTTCCGGTTACAGCTTCATTAGGAATACGGGGATCGCGAGTTTTATGAATAAAGGCGATGGGGCAACCACCGAGTAGTTCTGACCAACGCTCGGCCACACGGACGCGACCTGAATCTGGCGAAACAATTGTTAAACGGGTGCGATCGACTTTGCTGCCCACATAATTAGCAAGCATTGGAAGTGCGAATAAATGATCAACCGGACCATCGAAGAATCCTTGAATCTGCGATGTATGTAGATCAACAACCATCAAGCGATCGGCGCCAGCTGTTTTATAAAGATCAGCCATCAAGCGCGCTGTGATTGGTTCGCGGCCGTGATGTTTTTTATCTTGGCGGGCGTAACCATAAAAAGGTGCGACGACTGTTATGCGCTTTGCTGATGCGCGCTTTAGCGCATCAACCATAATTAACTGTTCCATAATCTGCTTATTTACTGGAGTTGTGTGGCTTTGAATAACGAAAGCGTCACAGCCACGAACAGATTCTTCAAAGCGAACAAAAATTTCACCATTTGCAAAGTCATATGCTGATGTTGGTGTTAAAGGAATTCCAAGTTCGGCAGCGACAGCATCAGATAGTTCGGGAAATCCGCGTCCTGAGAAAAGGCGGAGTTTTTTCTCTGAGGATAAACGAATTTCGCTCAAGGAAATTAGCCTTTCTTCTCGTCGCTATGTCGCGCGGCAGCTTCTGCAGATTTTGAACCAGATCGCTTGCGCATGACCCAACCTATTACATTTCTCTGCTTACCTCTAGCGACACCCATGGCTCCGGGCGGAACATCTTCTGTAATCACAGATCCGGCGGCGGTGTAAGCCCCATCACCAATTGAAAGTGGCGCAACCAACATTGAATCGCTTCCGATTCGGACGTGATCTCCGATAGTTGTGTGATGCTTTTCAACACCATCGTAGTTAACAAAGATTGTGGCAGCGCCGATATTGGTGCCTTGACCGATAGTTGCATCGCCAACGTAGGAAAGATGTGGAACTTTCGATCCATCTCCAACTTTTACATTCTTCATCTCCACAAATGCACCAGCCTTGGCATCGGTTCCAAGCACAGTGTCTTTACGTAAATATGAATATGGGCCGACGTTGGCGCCTTTGCCGATGGTTGCCTCAAAGCAATTTGATTCAATGATCTTGGCGCCACTTAATACGGTGCAAGAGTCGAGAACTGCGCGCGGGCCAATCACGGCACCCGTTGCGATCGTTGTCTTTCCGAGAATCGCAGAGCCAGGAAAGATCGTGACATCGTTTTCAATCTTTACTGTGGCATCGATCCAGGTGGTTGTTGGGTCAACGATTGTGACCCCAGCGCGCATAAAACCTTCATTAATGCGATCACGCAGCAACGCGGCACTTTCAGCTAATTGCACGCGGTCATTTACGCCGAGAATTTCTACGAAATCTTCAATCAGCGCTGCGGCTATTGATCCACCTTCATTGCGAAGAATTTCAATAACATCAGTCAAATAGAGCTCGCCTTGCGAATTAGCGTTACTTAACTTTCCGATCGCACCTGCTAATTTCTGGGCATCAAAGGCGTAAACCCCTGAATTTACTTCGTAGATCGCCTTTTCAAAATCATCAGCATCGCGTTCTTCAACTATGCGAAGTAGGGAGCCATCATCACCACGGACGATTCGTCCATAACCGGTTGGCTCGGGATGTTCTGCAGTAAGTACCGATGCGGTAAATCTACCTTTGTGATGAAAGTTAAGAAGTTGTTGTAACGATTCGCCAGTTAATAGCGGGGTATCGCCAGCCAAGATTAAAACTGTTCCGCCAATGTTTTGACCAGCGAGCGCTAACTGCGTTGCATGTCCTGTTCCACCGCGACGTTCTTGAAAGATCGTTGTAACTTTTGGGGCAATATCTGCGAGATGTGCTTCAACTGCTTCACGACCTGCACCCACAACCACGCGCACTTGCTTTGGCTTGAGCGATTCAACTGCGTGAAGGACGTGGCCAACTAGCGAGCGCCCTGCAATTTCGTGGAGAACTTTTGGTGTGGAAGATTTCATGCGAGTGCCGTCACCTGCGGCGAGAACAACAACCGTCTCTAGGTTTGCACTCATATGGGTAAGTCTAACTGGTGGGTTTGGCTCCGCCATCTTCTTCGGCGGGCAATCAATATTGCTCCGCCACCAGGTATCGATCCTGGACCCTGGGCTTCAAAGGCCCATGTGCTAGCCACTACACAATGGCGGAACGCATATTCTCCCTCATAAATGCGAGTGCTCGCGACCATTAACGCTTTTGGCAACACTTCAGAGCCAGTTATCGCCGCTAGCCTTTACCTCTATGAGCGCCAATCGCGATGAAGTAGACCGCCTAATTGCGGCCTGGAAGCGCGAACGCCCTGATCTGGATTTAAGCCCATTCGCTGTTTTAAGTCGCATCTCACGTATCTCGCGCAACCTAGATATTGCTCGTCGAGATGCATTCGCAGATTTAGAAAATTGGGGCTTTGACGTTTTAGCTGCCTTGCGTCGCGCCGGGGATCCTTACCAACTCTCCCCTGGTGAATTAATGCAGGAAACTCTTGTTACAAGCGGCACAATGACAAATCGTTTAGATCACCTCGAAGAATTAAAGTTGGTAACTCGCCAACCAGATCCTGATGATGGACGTGGTTCACTGGTGACGCTGACTACATCTGGTATGCGCGCAGTTGATAAAGCACTTGATGGATTATTGGAGCACGAACGTGATTTATTGAAAGGGCTCACTCGCGAGCAACGGGCAGATCTCTCTGAATTATTAAGTGTTCTTGCCGCGCATCTAGAAGAGAGTTAAATGACTTTCGCTCCGTGCACAGGGCCGTAAGCTCGCGCAACACTTCCGACAACCCCACTTGATGTCAGAGCAACGGCTAGATCTAAGCCTTGTTCTTCATCGCCAACTAAAAATGCAACGGTTGGACCTGAACCAGAAACTATTGCACCGAGTGCTCCATACTCTTCGCCGACATCTAAAACTAAGGTAAGGGCAGGGCGTAATGAACAGGCTGCAGATTGCAAATCGTTATGTAGCGCTAAACCAACAGCTTTCGGATCTGCGGCAAGTAGTGATTGCATAAGCGCATCACTGGTTTGAGGTGCTGCGATATCTAGCCCGGCACGTAAACGATCGCACTCTTGATAAATCGCAGGTGTGGAAAGCCCAACTGTTGAAAGTGCTAAAACCCAGTGGTATGTACCACGCGAAAGCGCTGCCGTTAATTGATCACCACGGCCTTGGCCGATCGCTGTGCCACCAGTAATCATAAAAGGCACATCGCTGCCCAGTTGAGATCCAAATTCCAACATCTCTTCGCGAGACATCTCTAAGTTATATAAATCGTTTAAACCAACTATTACCGCTGCGGCATCTGCACTTCCACCGGCCATTCCACCTGCGACCGGAATCGATTTATGCACGCCGATATGGATATCAACCGCAAATTCGTACTCATCGCCGATCAGGTGGGCAGCTTTAACCGCCAAATTTGTGGCATCTGCCGGAACTCCGTGAGTGTGATCTCCGGTAATTGCAATGGTTATTCCAGAACCAGGCGCGGTTTTGGTGATCGTGACATCATCATAAATTGAGATTGCTTGAAAGACTGTAACTAAATTGTGGAATCCATCTGCTTCGCGTGGTCCAACTGCCAATTGCAGATTGACCTTGGCCGGAACCCGCACTGTTACAGATGTATTTGCTGTTGGTGACACGTTATGACTCTAAACCTTGTTGCGCGATTTTGCAGAAACTATGGATATCTAGCGATTCACCACGCAGCGTTGGATCAATTCCAGCGGCAATCAAGTGTGCTTCTGCTGCGCCAGATCCCCCGTAACGCGATGAGAGGGCGGCGCGCAACATCTTGCGACGTTGTGCAAATGCCAAGTCGATAATGGTAAATACTTCTTTACGCAGCGCCTCATCTCCTGGCGTTGCTCTGCGCTTAAATGCAACTAACTTAGAATCAACATTTGGTGCTGGCCAGAAGATCGAACGCGATACGGATCCGGCGCTAGTAACTTCAGCCCACCAAGCAGCCTTTACAGATGGAATTCCATACTCTTTAGTATTTGGTTTACCCGCTAATCGATCGGCAACTTCGGCCTGCACCATTACAACACCACTGCGCAAAGTCGGAAAAATTTCCAAGAGGTGTAGAAATACTGGGACTGAAACGTTATAAGGCAAATTTGCAACCAGAACAGTTGGGTTGACCGGTAAATTCTTTAACTGCAAAGCATCTTGATTTATAACCGTTAGATTATTTGCGCGGTCGCTATGTGCTGCCGCAGTAATCGGCAGTTGGTTGGCTAAGCGAGCATCGATTTCAACAGCCACCACGCTGGCGGCTTCTTCCATCAGCGCCAAAGTCAATGAACCAAGGCCGGGTCCAATTTCTAAAGCGATATCAGTTGAAGTAATCCCAGCGGTGCGCACAATTTTGCGGCAAACATTGGCATCAATTACAAAATTCTGGCCTAACGCTTTAGCGGGTTTTAGATCTAATTTTTCAGCTAGCGCGCGGATTTCTGCAGCGCCGAGCAAGCTCATAGAGTTGATCCTGCAGCAAAGGAACCGAAAATCCGCTCAGCGTTATCTGAAAGTGCTTGCGCCAGAGTTGCGACGCTTTCATTACGTTCTTCAGCCATAGCGCGAACAACATTTGCAATCTGCGCTGGAGTATTAAGCGCACCGCGGTTAGGCATTGGTGCTAAAAATGGTGAATCAGTTTCTACAAGTAATTGTTGATACGGAACCAATTTAACTGCTTCGCGCAGAGCAGGTGCGTTCTTAAAAGTTAAAGTGCCTGCGAAAGAGAGCACGTATCCGCGATCAATACAGATCTTTGCCATGGCCACATCCCCTGAGAAACAGTGAAATACCGTTTTCTCGGGTGCACCAACTTCAAGCAATATAGAAAGGACGTCATCGTGTGAATCGCGATCATGAATTATCAAAGCCTTATTAGTTTTCTTAGCCAGTTCAATATGCCATTTAAAGGAGTCTTGTTGGCGTTTACGAAGTTCTGGTGGTGTGCGGAAATAATCTAGGCCAGTTTCACCGATTGCCCGAACTCGCGGATGAGTGGCAAGTTCTTCAATAATCTTTAGATCCACTTCCATATCGGCGACTATCGGAGCTTCATTGGGATGCAGCGCAACGGCAGCTAAAACTCGATCGCTGAAATGTTCAGCCGCTGCAACGCACCACCTAGATTGCTCTGCCGAATATCCAACCTGCACAATGCGATCAACGCCCGCAGCTTTTGCATCATCTAATACTTTTTTGACTGCATCTGAATCTGGCGCGCTATCTGTAACAATTTCTAAATGCGCGTGAGAATCAACTGTTGCAACTGGTAGCGGTTTTGGCGCTGGTGCCAGCGGGCGATCTATATCGCGATTGTGGCGATCTGCCATAGAAAATTACTCTTTTATCTCGAGACGTGGAAATAAAACTGGAGTCTTTGTGACAATAGTTCCTTCTGGTAATTGTCCCCAAGTCGCAACATCGGAGATTACTTGCGCACCAAGTGAACCAATCGAACTATTTGCACCCAAACTCTCCCAGAGAATTTCTGTTGTGCCCGGCATTACTGGATGCAATAAGACAGCAAGTGCCCGCAAAGATTCGGCGGTGTTATATAAAACTTCGTTGAGTTCGCCCCGGTTTGCTTCATCTTTAGCCAATATCCATGGCTCTTTCTCGGTTACATAGCCATTTACCTTTTTGCAGAAATCCATAACCGCGGTGATGCCGCCTTGGAAATCTAACTTCACTATCGCCGCATCTGCTTTATTGACAGTTGCAGCAAGTGATTGAGCTAAGCCGGCATCGGTCGCAACTGCGGGAACTTTGCCATCACAATATTTTTCAATCATCGCAGCTAGACGTGAGGCTAAATTGCCAAAGTCATTGGCTAACTCAGATGTATAACGCGCTGACATATCTTCCCAAGAAAATGAGCCATCACTGCCGAAGGGAATTGCCCGCAAGAAGTAGTAACGGAAAGCATCTACGCCAAAGTGGTCGGTGATATCAGATGGAGCTATTCCGGTGAGCTTGCTCTTACTCATCTTTTCGCCGCCAACAAGTAACCAGCCGTGCGCAAAGACCTTTTTGGGTACAGCAACTCCTGCCGCCATCAACATCGCTGGCCAGATAACTGCGTGGAAACGTAAAATATCTTTTCCTACTAAGTGCACATCTGCTGGCCAAGTCTGTGCAAATTTCTTACCGCCTTCACTATCTGGCGCATCGGTTAGGCCAACCGCTGTTGCGTAGTTAAGCAAGGCATCAAACCAAACATAAACAACTTGATCGGTATCCCAAGGAACTGGAATACCCCAATCAAAGGTCGAACGAGAAATTGAGAGATCCGAAACTCCACCTTCTAAGAAAGATACAACTTCGTTACGCGCACTCTCTGGCTGGCAGGCATCTGGATTTGTGCGGTAGTGCTCAAGAAGTGGATCAACAAAAGCAGAGAGTCTAAAGAACCAGTTATTTTCATTGACCAATTCAATTGGCTTGCTGTGGATCGGGCAGAGCTCTTGCCCATCGGCTTCAATTAAATCACCTGGTAATTTAAATTCTTCGCAGCCAACGCAATATGGGCCTTCATATTTACCAGCATAAATGTGTCCAGCATCTTTAAGTGATTGCAAAAACTTTTGAACGCGCTCGGTGTGACGGGGTTCAGTCGTGCGAATGAAATCATCATTTGCGATATTTAACGCATCCCAATTAGGTTTCCAAGCATCCTGTACTAAACGATCAACCCAAGCCTGTGGCGCTACCTTATTTTCTTCTGCCGTGCGCATTACCTTCTGTCCGTGCTCATCTGTTCCAGTTAAGAACCAAACTGATTCACCGCGTTGGCGATGCCAACGAGTCAGTACATCGCCAGCCACAGTTGTATATGCATGGCCGATATGCGGCGCGTCGTTAACATAGTAAATCGGCGTTGTTAGATAAAAAGACTTCACGAGCGCATCTTATTCGCATCAACTACCGCTGCATAAACGATCCGCTTCGGAAGGTCGAATTCATCTGCCACGGTGGAGATTGCGCTCTTTCGGTCCATTCCAGCAGCCTCGAATTCGCGCACGCGAGCGACCATATCTTCAGCAGACTTTTCTGCAGTACCTACTTCAGCCCCGGCAATTACTAGCGTTATCTCACCTAATACTTCTTTGCCCTGCGCCCATTGCAGAAGTTCGGCAAGTGAACCGCGAATAGTTTCTTCATAAGTTTTCGTCATCTCACGACAGATCGCACCACGACGATCATTACCAAAGATAGTTTTGGCATCTTGTAAAGATTCAACTAGGCGATGTGGAGCTTCGAAAAAGACCATCGTGCGTTCTTCAAATCTCAACGCTTCAAATGTTGCTTGACGTGCGCCAAGTGCGCGAGGCGTGAAGCCTTCAAAGGTGAAGCGATCAGTTGCTAACCCAGATAGAGCAATTGCCATTACTGGTGCACTGGGTCCAGGAATAACTCTTACTTCTAACTGCTCAGCCATCGCATCACGAGCTAAACGAAACCCAGGATCGCTTATCGTTGGCATCCCGGCATCAGAGACAACTAAAACGTTCTTGCCAGATCTCAGGTATTGCAAAATCTCTTCGCTTCGCTCGGTTTCATTTCCATCAAAGAAGGAAATTACCTTGGCGGTAAATGTCACGCCGATATCTGAACATAAACGATGAAAGCGGCGAGAATCTTCAGCGGCGATTATTTCTGCGCCCACGATTGCATCTTTTAGACGTGGGCTAGCATCAAGGGGATTTCCCAGAGGGGTTGCCGCCATCGTTAAAGCCATAGGTACATCCTCTCAGTACGCTACGCATGTGAAAACCCGCATTGGCGTCGGAACGATCGCCTTATTTGCACTCGTCCTGCGGCTACTCAACTTGGGAACTCCCAAAGGTTTTGTATTCGATGAGGTTTATTACGTTGATGGTGCGCGCGACTATCTGAAGTACGGCGTAGAAGTAACTGGTGTGGATCCGGAATTTGTAGTCCATCCCCCCGTAGGAAAATGGCTAATTGCTCTCGGAATCAAGATATTTGGAGATAACGAGTTCGGCTGGCGTTTTATGGGTGCGCTCCTGGGATCAGTAATGGTCATTTTGATCGCACTAATTGCGCAACGCTTATTTCGAAATTCCTTTCTAACTATTTCTGCAAGTGCTTTGCTCGCGATGGATGGTTTAGCGCTAGTTCACTCGCGTACTGCTTTATTAGATATCTATCTTTCTTTCTTTATATTACTTGCCACATATTTCTTTGTAATGCGCTGGCACTGGTGGGCCGGAGTTGCACTTGGGTTAGCTATCGCCACTAAGTGGAGCGGGCTATATTTTCTGGCGCTCTTTGCCGCAATTGCACTTTACCGGGCATTTACGCATCACACTGGACGCGAACTTATAAAACCAACTTTAAAAACAGTTCTGCAATATGCACTTCTTCCAATTTCAATTTACCTTTCTTCGTGGAGTGGTTGGTTTCTCTCAAGCCGTGGTTGGGCACGTGATCACTCGGCAAATGTCATTACCTCATTTATTCACTATCACTCACAGATGCTGGGTTTTCATACCGGTTTAGTTGAAAAACATGCCTATCAAGCAAATCCTTGGAGTTGGTTAGTGATGGGGCGTCCAACATCGTTTTATTATCAATCACCTAAGACCTGCGGCGCAGATAATTGTGCGCAAGAGGTCTTGGCGCTGGGAACTCCACTTTTATGGTGGCTGGGAGCTATCACCGTTGCCGTAGTAATTGGTTTTTGGATTAACTCATTTGCTCAGAAACGGTATGAGCCATCGCTAAATTTAATTATTGCCGGAATCGCTGCGGGATACCTGCCGTGGTTCTTCTTTCAAAAACGAACCGTTTTCTCTTTCTACGCAATCGTATTTGAACCATTCCTGATTCTTGCAATTATTTACTGCGCCTACCTTGCCTTAATTCACTTCAAAAATAGCCGAAATATCCATATTTTTATCGTAACTATTGGCCTCGCGATATTTATAAACTTTATTTATTTCTTGCCTTTATTTACCGCAGATGTCATTACCTACGATTCTTGGCAGGCACGTATGTGGCTACCCTCGTGGATCTAGCCTTTATTCGTTAGCAGCGCGATTTTCTTTAAGTCGAGCGACCGCTTCATCTGCTAGTTGCTGATCAAATATCTCATCTCTTGATGGAGCGGCTGCCGCAAGTGCTTCGCGCTCAAGTCTTTCTTGCTCTTCGCTCCATTGTCCAGGCGTTGTTAGATCAAGTACCCGTTTTGGCACGATCGCCTTTGGAGCACTTACATAAGTTGGGACAGGAACAGAATTTGGTTGCCATTCTCCGCGAGCAGCAGCGCTGCCTTTCGGCAAAATTGTTACACCGGTTAGTTCGCGTTCGGTAAGTGGAATCCAATGTTCGGTGTTCTGTTTTGGAGCGACAACTTCTGACAAGTTGGTCGACGATACGCCAGCACTACTGCGTTGCAATTGGGTCACACGACGACGTTGCAAGCGTTCGGTTGCACTTTGCTGTCGAATGAGCACTAGATATAGAACAAAGGCAACTACCGGAATTCCAACAAAAGAAATGGCAAGAGTTTTCATAATTGCACCCACTATCGTCATGACGAATGAAACTGTAATAAGTGAGAAGATAATTCGACGGCGCAAAAGCTGTTGTGCAACTTTTGCTTCACGATCTAAATCAGTATGAATAACTCCGGTTCCAGAACTTCCGCCAGGAGAATTGCTGGCGACAATACGTAAAGCACTTTTATATCTTTCTACGCTCTTTCCGGAGAATTCATTTCTATCGTGGACCCAGCGCGGGAGGAAGTAAGCCACCCACATGCCGATGATCGCGAGATAAATAATTCCTGAAGCCATGATGAACCAAGGTTAGGGGAGCGCCCTGCGTACTCTGTGGATTTAGAGGGCTAATTAACCTGAGTATTTTCTTTCACATAACAGACGTGGTCCCGCCAACTTCCATCAATATGTAAGTAGCGAGGTCGCTTGCCCTCAAATAGATAGCCTGCTTTTTCAGCTACCCGAATCGATGGCAGATTTTCCGGGCGGATATTTATTTCAAGGCGGTGCAACTTAAGGGTAGTAAAGCCAAAATTGGTAACTGCCTGCACTGCCTGCGTTGTAAATCCGCGATTGGCATATGCGCGGTCTATCCAATAACCGATATGTGCAGCACGCATTGCCCCATACATCACTCCACCCAAAGTTATCTGGCCGATCAAATTCTTGCCTTGACTGTTTACCTGCCAAATGGCGAAGGCGTAAGAACGTCCCTGCCGACCCTCGCGGCGATGCCAACTGACCATTTCGAAGAATGTAGGCAGCTCTTTTGCTCCGATTTCACCAGGAACTTGAGGCAAGGTGGCTTCCCACTCAGCTAGCCAATCGCGATTTTCCTTGCGGACGTTTAGCCAACGTCTGCGATCGCGCCAACGAAGTGGCTGAAGAATTAACTCGCCAGCTTCGAGATGTACCGGCCAATTCTCTGACATTTGTCTAGCCCTGTTTTTAAATATAACGACGTTCGAGTACAACGACCGTGACATCTGCGCCTGCCACGATCTTTACATCACCTTCAGGGACTGCGATAAAGGCATTGGCATCCGAAAGAGTGGTTTGTTCATCTTGCACGCTAGAGCCTTGATCCAGTAGCGGCATTACAGATTTGCCATCTTCAGATAGAACTGCGCGGATGTAAGAACGGTTATCACTTGTTGAAGTGATGGCCTTTTCAAGTTTGGCTTTAATTGCTGGGCGGTGAATCGTTGATGCGCCCAACATGGTGCGGATCATGGGGCGGATAAATAGCTCAAAAGATATATACGCAGCAACTGGATCACCTGGCAAGGTGACAACCGGGGTTTTATCCGGACCAATTACTCCAAAATTATGTCGTCCGCTAGATTCGATAGCGATATCTACAGTTGTAATCTCACCCAAAGCCGACAGGGTTCGTGTGATTAAATCAAAGGAATCATCTTTACGTTCACCGCTAACGATAATTAAATCGGCCCGCACCAGTTGATCCTCAATAACTGCTTGCAGTTGCGCTTCATCATCTGGAATTGTGTGTACTCGATAAGCAACCGCACCAACTTCACGTACTGCAGTGGTGAGCAACCAAGAATTAGTTTCGTACTCTTCGCCTTCTTTTAATTCTTTCCCTGGTTCAACTAGATCTGGCCCTGCCGAGAGCACAACTACACGTGGATGAGGGCGAGTTGGCAGTTGATCGCGGCCAATTGAGGCTGCTAATCCAATTTGTGTCGAGCGAATACGTGAGCCAGATTTCAAAACCAGGCGCTCACCTGCGTAGATATCTTCAGCGAGAGTCGCTCCATGCGCATCTAGCAACGACATGCTGAAAGGTTCAAGTGGTCGGCATATTGCAATAAGAGAGGAGAGAAACTCATCTACGCGCATACGGTCTGACATAATCAGCAACAATACTTCTTGAGTAACCAAATATTGGGGATTTACGTGAGCGCATCGAGTGAGAAAGCCGATCTCCGCAATCGCTATCGCTTTGAACGGCGCGAAAGATATCTAGATCACTCATTTGCATACCTTGCGACTTCACTTGAATTTGTAAAAGCGTCAAATATCGCAACTTACCTCTCTTACGGGGATGAACCGAGCACGGCGGAGTTAAATACCGAACTTTTAAAGAATGGGAAGTATTTATATCTACCCAGGATTATTGGTAAAGAGCTCGAATGGGTGCAGTGGCAAGGAGATACCAATCAGCTAACTCCCAGCAAATTATCAAAACATATTTTAGAACCAGTTGGTCCGGCGATTTCTGACCAATCACTTATTGAATTAATAATCGTTCCTGCACTTCGAATAGATCGCTCTGGTTATCGACTAGGGCAAGGTGGAGGGTTTTATGACCGGGCGCTCTCAAAGCTAAATGGCTGGAGCATTGGGTTGATCCATCCTGATGAAATTTCTAGCGAAGATCTGCCGCGCGAAAGTTTTGATATTCCAATCAGCGCTGCCGCTACACCTGACTTATTATTACGCTTTAAAAATTAATTGACGGGCAGATTTCGAGCCATCACAATTCTCTGAATTTGATTTGTGCCTTCATAAATTTGCGTAAGTTTGGCATCGCGCATCATCCGTTCGACTGGATAATCTGAAACATATCCATATCCACCTAATACTTGCACTGCATCCTGTGTTACCTTCATTGCAACATCGCTGGCAAAGGTTTTACTTGCTGCTGAGAAAAATTTAAGGTCTTTATCGCCTCGTTCGCTGCGAGCGGCGGCGGCATAAGTTAATTGACGGGCTGCTTCGATATTCATCGCCATATCTGCCAACATAAATTGCACACCCTGGAAATCAAAGATTTCTTTCCCGAATTGCTTGCGTTCGTGTGAATATTTGGCGGCAACATCGAGAGCACCTTGAGCAATTCCTAACGCCTGTGCGGCGATTGTGATTCGTGTGTGATCGAGAGTATCCATGGCAAGTGCGAATCCTGCGCCAACTTCACTGATTCGGCGATCATCAGCAATAGTCACATTATCGAAATAAACCTCACGTGTTGGGGATCCCCGAAAACCCATCTTCTTCTCTGGCGCACCAAATGAAACTCCGGCATCAGATTTTTCAACTATAAATGCGGTAATACCTTTAGAGCCTTTACTTGGATCAGTTTGTGCAATAACGGTGTAGAACTCTGAGATTCCAGCATTTGAAATCCACTTCTTACTTCCATTTATCACCCAGTTATCGCCGCTGCGCTCAGCTTTAGTTCTAAGCGCAGATGCATCAGAACCCGCCTCTGATTCAGAGAGGCAATATGAGAAACCACTTCCCTTTGCCAATTGTGGCAGCCAGCGTTCTTTCTGTTCTTTGCTGCCACTTAAAATTAGTGGCAGTGATCCGAGTTTATTTACCGCTGGAATTAGTGATGACGAAGCACAAACCCGAGCGACTTCTTCAATAATAATTACAACAGCTAAAGCATCTGCACCTTCGCCACCGAATTCGGTTGGTACATGTGCCGCACTCAAACCCGCTTTAAGTAGCGCATCAGCTGCTTCTTGTGGAAAGCGATGATCTTCATCTACGGCAGAAGCATGCGGTGCAATTTCCTTTTCGGCTAGCGCACGCACACTGGCGCGCAAGTCGTTATATTCAGAGGGCAGCGCATATAGATCATTGGTTGTCATTTATTTCGTTCCGTATCCTTTACCGCTAAAGAAGTTAGGTAGGCATTGTATTCGGCAAGTTCATCAGGTTCACCCATGGCTGCCAGGCGCGCTTCATTTCGGTCAATTCGTTTGGTTTCCCGTTTGTCCTCACGCATCCACTGAATAAAAGTTGCAACCAGCGCGAGCAATATTGGAATCTCGCCCAGCGCCCAAGCAATCGAGCCACCTGCGTGCTGATCTGCCAGAAGATCTAAGTTCCAAGGTGTTTGCAGAGATGCAAAATATCCTTGATCGATCAGAGTGGAAGTTGAAAGCAGGGCGATCGCAAAGAATGCGTGGATGCTCATTGCGGCGAAGAGAATGACAATTCGCACGATGTGCGGCACTTTTCTCGGGTTGGGATCGATGCCAATGATTACGTGGAAGAAGAGAATGCCGGCTAAGAGAAAGTGAACATTCATTACTAAGTGGCCAAGGTGTGATTGCATCATATTTCCAAATAGCGGTGTCATATAAAGGGCAAAGAGTGAACCATCAAAGATTGCCAAGATGACAACTGGATTTGTAAAAATACCAGCAGGCTTAGAATGTAAGAGCGCGATCAATGTGCCACGCACACCGCGTTCTTCTTGAGTACGTCCCTGTGGCAATGTACGTAGCGCCAAAGTAATTGGTGCGCCTAGGACAATTCCTATTGGAGCGATCATGCTTAAAGCCATATGCGCAACCATGTGATATTCAAAAGAGAACTTGGCATAAACACCTAAGCCACCACTTGTTGCATAATCAATAAAACTAATTCCGAGTGCGAAAGCGACGGTGCGCCCAACTGGCCATTTATCGCCGCGGCGCGACAAGATAACTACTCCTCTTATATATAGCGCGACTGCAGTTATCAATACGCCGATCATTAAGGCATCTGGGTCGTAAAGTGAAATTAAGCGCCAAAGATTTGGTGCAGGCGGGGTAGCAATTCCCGCGATTGCTATGCCAGGATCTAAAATTTCACTCTCACTACGCGATGGTGGATGCATATTCGAAAGACGGGAACCAATGAATACAGCAGTAAGCATGATTGAAACCTCAACAAAGAGTAATCGACTAAGATTTTTTACAGCTATCTGCGACTTACCGGATAATTGTTTGCGGTTTAGATATCCAAAGTAAATTAACACCGCAGTGATAGCTACTTTGAGAATAACCAAGCGGGCATAGTTTGAACCCCAAGCGCTCTGAAAGTTAAGTCTGGCCCAAGCATTTGCACTACCGCTTGCTACAACTGCAATGACTGACCAGAGGGCGAGTGCGCTAAAGCGTGGCAGGGCGATGGCACGATCATCGGCCGAAAGCGCTGTTATTGCAATCAGCCCACCAACCCAGAAAGTAAGTGCAACAACATGCACAATTAAAGAACCGATCGCCAAGGCGTGCGAGCCACTGGAAGCCGAGTGGCTAACAAATATTGGCGCAATTACCGCAATTAAAGATAGAAGTAGAAGAACGTTAGCGGCGGCAACAGTGCGTATGCGCACGACTAGAACAGAGATAATTAGCGCCAAGCAAAGTTGAATGAACATATATTTCCCAAGGTCTGTCTGAGAGATAAAGGAGCGCAGCGAAGTTGGATCAAGAGCGCCGGTAATTGAGGTTTCTAAAATATTTGCCAACGTTGTCAATATATATAAGCTCTGCCCGAGCGCCCAAAGAAGTGCCGAGATCGCCGCCGCGTTGCGGAGCCCCTTGGCGGATTTAGATAACTTGCCGGCATCGTCGAGTAAGAAGAAGGCCATAGCCAATAAGAAACCAACCGTCGCAAAACTGGCGGTGAGTGAAATGAATTTACTAACTGTGGTCAATGAAGTAATCAGTGGACCAGCAGAATTTAAATCTGCTGCCAGAAAGGTCATCGCTCTTTAAATATCTTTCGGGCGTAAAGTGCCAAGGTAATTAGTACAGCAAATGAAGCAACGAGCAATCCAATTACAAATAGATTTGTTCCGAAATCACTTCCTTGCACCTTGACCGGTGTTGAAGGTACAACTTCTTCTGGAGTGGAAATTGTTGACGAAGAGAAATTAAAGATAAATGAGCCTACGAGTGGTACATCCATTTCAGAGATGATGTTGTAACTAACTTTATAAACACCTGATTCGGTGATTGGCTTCATCCCAATAATGATGTCATTTTCTGCAACTGTGAGTGTTCCATCATCGACCCGACGTCCGCCTGGATCAGTAACTGTGATTTCATTTCCCATATCCATCGGCGTAATCTCAACTGTAATTGTGACCGCACTCGGCGCAACTTTTAACGTTGCTCCGGCAATTGGAGAAGTTGCAACAAGTGAATTGGCCAAAGCAGGAGCGGTCATTAATACAGATATGCCAATTGCTCCAATAAGTGCCGCAAAATGCTTCACTTTAAACCTGCCTTCGCTGCGAGAGTGGTCTCAATTCGCCTCTATAGTCTCACTTCCTTAGACTGATCCACTAGTCCCTAGGAATGTGATTTAGGAAAGGAGTGAGCACAAGTGCCTACATATCAATATCAATGTTCTGCCTGTGAACACGCCTTTGAAGCCTTTCAAAGCTTTTCTGAAGACCCACTGACCGTTTGCCCAGAGTGCAAGGGTGAAGTTCGCAAAGTTTATTCAGCAGTTGGAGTCGTATTTAAAGGATCAGGTTTTTATAAAACAGATTCAGTGGCAAAACCTGCAACACCAGTGACCCCTGCAACACCTGCAAAATCAGATTAATTAATCGTCGTGATGTGGCGGCTTATCGCCTTTGATTTCTGACTCGCGACGATCGGCTTCGCTCTGATCTTCGCGCGGGTCACGTTCGTCATCTGTTGTTGCTGGGAAGAGTTCACTCACAATTCACCCCTCAATTTCAATCGCTAATTTGCTAATCTAAAGATGATCCTACATAGTTTTCCCGTGTTTGAACGATTGGGTCATTTCTTAGTCCGCCGCAGCAAAGTGGTCTTAATTGTTTATGCGATCACCATTTTGGCCGCAGGAGGCATCGGCTCACTTGCCTTTGGAAAACTCGATTCTGGCGGATATTCAGATCTTTCAAGTGAATCAGCAAAAGCAGCAACTTACTTGACGGAAAAGTTCGGTGTAGTTGAACCGGTCGCAGTTCTCGTTGTCGATACTGGTGATAAAGCAGTTGATGATCCACAAATCACGCAGGCTGCCATCGCACTTGAAAAGAAGCTCTCACAAGTACCTGGTGTTTCTAAAACTCTCTCATTCTGGTCAACCGGTGGTGCTCCGAGTATGAAAGCAACTGATGGAAAAGCTGCCTTTCTCTTCGCCTACGCAAATCTAAGTTCAAACGACTTTAATCAACTTGGAAAAATTGGCAAAGAAATTCAAAGTAAGTTTGATGGGGCTAATGGTGATCTCACTGTTTACGCATCTGGTGCTGGGGTTATTACCTATGCTATTAACCATAAAATCGAGAAAGACCTGCTGCTTGCTGAATCAATTGCAATACCTTTGACCTTCTTGTTGCTCGCTTTTGTCTTTGGTGCGTTGGTCGCATCAGCCATGCCGCTCGTTGTTGGCGTAAGTGCGATTTTAGGCGCCTTTCTTATTATTTATATATTTACCCTCTTTACCAACGTCAGCATATTTGCACTGAATTTAATTACTGGCCTTGGTTTAGGGCTTGGAATAGATTATGCGCTCTTGATGGTCAACCGTTTCCGCGAAGAGTTACACGGTGGAAAGAGCGTTGAGGATTCCGTTGTAGCAACAGTAAATTCTGCGGGCAAGACGGTCTTTTATTCTGGTCTTACAGTTCTAGTAACTTTGAGCGCACTTATCTTCTTCCCTCTTGATTTCTTAAAGTCCTTTGGTTATGCAGGTGTGAGCGTTATTTCACTCGCAGTGCTCGGGGCGCTAGTTCCTCTTCCTGCCATTATGGCGCTATTAGGCGAGAAGATTGATAAAGGTGTAGTTCGTAAATCAGGAATTACTCCAAAGGAAGATGGGCGTTGGGCACATACCGCGCGAAGTGTTATGCGCCGTCCCGTGCCAGTTGTTATCGGGTCATTACTTGTCTTAGGTATTTTTGCAGCTCCAATTACTAACATTGCATTTGCCCAAGTAGATTCCAGAGTTCTACCAAAGAGTGATCCTGCCGCTATTGGCGCTGCCAAAATCCTAGAAAGATTTGATGGCTTTGAAGGAAGCCCGATTGAAGTTGTAATTCCAAATGGGGTTGGTAAAGAGTCGCAAGTAAGTGCTTATCTTGCCGAGGTTAAAAAAGTTGATGGAATCGCTCGAGTATCTCCCATTGAAACTTACGGAAGTGATTTACGAGTTCAAGTAATTCCATCCCAAGCATCGCGCACATTAGCCGCTGAAAAGATAATCCAAGAAATTCGCGAGATTCCAAGGCCTACCGGCACCTTAATTGGTGGCGCAGCAGCGGATTTCACAGATTCGCAAGATGGCATTGCCCGCACACTTCCTTGGGCGTTGGGCTGGATCGCGCTCTGGGTAATGATTCTCATCTTTATCTTTACCGGTTCAATAATCCTGCCAATAAAAGCGGTTCTGTTAAATGGGCTTTCGTTGGTGGCAACCCTTGGTGCAATCACGTGGGTATTTATCGATGGAAATTTGAAATGGTTACTCGGCGATTTCACAGTCACTGGCGCGTTAGATACCGGCACGGTAATTCTTGTTGCAGTTGTTGTATTCGGACTTTCGATGGACTACGAACTCTTTTTGCTCTCACGAATTCGTGAAGAACATATGGCGGGTAAGAGCAATATCGAATCTGTCGCAGTTGGACTGCAACGTTCTGCACGCATCATCACTGCAGCGGCCCTGCTCTTAGCAGTCGTATTCGCAGCTTTCATGATCAGCGGAGTTACCTCCATCAAGATGATGGGCTTCGGTGTTTCATTTGCAGTCCTTCTTGATGCAACGCTCATTCGCGCCTTGTTGGTACCTGCCTTGATGCGCTTATTTGGCGAAAGTAATTGGTGGGCTCCAAAGCCACTACGTCGCTTCACTATTACGCATTAATTTCTATATAAGGGTCGCTGCCTCTATCCTTTAGGCATGGATCTCATCGCAACTCTGCAATGTGCGGATCAACCTGGCATTGTCCATGCGATGACGAGTGCAGTACTTAACTGCGATGGAAATATTATTGAGAACCAGCAATTTACTGACCACAGCACAAATACCTTTGTTATGCGCACGCGCTTTGAAACCGCAAAAGGAATAGCAGCAGCGCAAAATAGTCTCAACGGTGAGTTGGGAAAGTTCGCACCCGCGCTACATATCCGCGAAACTGCCAATAAGCCACGCGCACTGATCTTGGTAACCAAAGAGAGCCACTGCCTTCGTGATTTGATGTATTTGCTTGAACTCGGTGAACTTCCGATTGAGATTCCACTAGTCGTTTCCAACCGAGAAGATCTAAAGCAACTTGTTGAATCACACGGTATTGCCTTTATGTATCTGCCGATGGATGCTGGAAATAAGGGAGCACAAGAGAAGATTTTGATCGCTAAGGTAAAAGAGCTAGAAATCGATTTCGTCGTATTGGCACGTTATATGCAGATTCTCTCGGCTGAGTTTTGCAATGCGATGCCTGGCAAAATTATCAATATTCATCACTCGTTCTTGCCTGGATTTAAAGGCGCTAAGCCTTATCACCAAGCGCACGAGCGCGGCGTAAAGATCATCGGTGCAACAGCACACTTTGTCACCGCTGATTTAGATGAAGGGCCAATTATTGAACAAGATGTTGCCCACGTGACACATTCATCAACACCAGATGAATTGATCGCACTTGGACGCGACATCGAAAGAAGAGTCCTTGCAAAAGCGGTAAAACTCTATGCCGAAGATCGCATCTTTATTGTTGGTCAGCGCACAATTATCTTTAGTTAATTTCAAGTAATTGTGTCCCCGGCGGGAGTTGAACCTGCGACCTACCGCTTAGGAGGCGGTTGCTCTATCCACTGAGCTACGGGGACCTAAAGGAAATAACTTGGCAAAGGTTATCGCTATGGTTAACCTAAGTGTAAATAACCGAGATGCGTAGCGTAAAACATTGGATTAGAGATGAAGAAATGGGCATTAGTAACCGGAGCATCCTCTGGAATTGGCGAGAGTTTTACCAGGCTGCTTGCCGCTGCAGGATTTAATCTGGTTTTAGTTGCACGTGATGAGGTTAGGTTAAATGAGCGTGCAGCTGGGTTAAGAGAAAAATATGGAGCAGAATCCATTGTGATAGTTGCGGATTTAGCGACGGAATCGGGCTGTGCCAAAGTAGAAGAGTTTATTGCCAATAATGAAGTTGAAGTCTTAATCAACAACGCTGGATTTGGAATCAATAAGCCTTTTACGATAAGCGATCTTGCTAAAGAAGAAGAGGTATTAAAGGTTCTAGTTCGCACCCCGATGCGGCTTATGCATGTTGTACTTCCTAAAATGAAAGAGCGAAATTCGGGTGTGATTATTAATGTTTCATCGATTGCCAGTTTTATCGCAGGTGGGACCTATAGCGCTTCTAAGTCATATCTGACTGTTTTATCCGAATCTTTACACGCTGAACTTTGTGCAACCAATATAAAAGTCTCAGCGCTCTGTCCGGGATTTACTCGAACTGAATTTCATCAACGTGGCCGAATGAAGATGGCCGGGCTTCCACAATTTATGTGGCTAAATTCCGATGTGTTGGTTGCGAAGGCCTGGAAGGACGCCCTTGCAGGTAAGCCAGTATCCATACCCGGGTGGCAGTACAAACTTTTAGTTGGGTTTATTTCTCTTCTGCCTAGGTCATTTGTTAGACGCGTGGGGATGAACCTACGAGTTAAGCGGAGATAATTCACACGATTTTCTCCGCGTACGTCCTTAATATGGGCCTTGTGGTTGGCTAATATGAGGGCATCATCAACGGAGGTTTCTATGTTTCGCAAGGTTCTCGTAGTACTCGGTGCCGCAGCTCTAGTTGCTGCCACAACTACCGCTGTGCCAGCAACCGCTGCGACCAAGATCAGTAACGGTGTCTCCTGCAAAAAAGCGGGTGCGACGACCAAAGTCGGTATCAATACATACAAATGCGCCAAGAACCTACTCGTTACGAATTCTAAATTGACTTGGTTATCTCTTGACTGTGTAAACACTACAAGTACTTATCTGAAGGGCAAGGCAAATTTGCCAAAAATTAAGTTAGCAACTGATTCAACTGTCGCAAAATTAGATGCTGATATTGTCAAGCAAGTAGCACAGGTGGAAAAAGCAAACAAACTAATTCCTGAGTACCAGGCAAAGATTGACACAATTACTGCGCAACTCGTGATTCTACGGGCAGATACAGTTAACTTAGTCAAGAATAAAAAGACTATTGATGCCTATGCCTCGGCAGTTCGTAATTACGAAATTGCGATCAGGGGTTTCACAACTGTTGGCAAGCAGAATGACCGAAGTAAAAAAGCTAGGGAACTCGCACTAACTCAATACACAAATTCACAAGCTGACGTTAAGGCAAACCTTGATTTGGCTAAGTTAGTTTGCACTAAAGGGCTCTAAAGCCAGTCAAGCCTCAGGTTTCCCCTATTAATATCTAACGTGCTGTGCCTTTAACTTTTACTGGTGGTAATTCACCGAATCGCTAAGTGGCTACCCGCAACTTTATTGCTTGCACATATTTTACTTAGAGCCCTTATCTCGGAACCATCAATAGCTAAAGATCTACTTTTCTATAATGCAATAGTCCTAGTCATTGTGATTGGACTGTTTCAAGCACCGCTTCACAACGACCCACTCGCGATTGCATTCTTAACCCTTGCAATAGCATCGTGGGGTATCGGATCAACGACATCTAGCCTAAGTCAGTTCTTTAACTTCAGCGCTCACGAGCAATTGATTTCCAACATTGCCTACTCGGCGTTCTATCCATTTGCTTTTATCGCTATTCCAAGGGCAATAGGCAGAGGAAAGCGATTGCAAGCTATAGAGCTTTTAGATTCCGCAATTTTTGGGCTGGGATTTACCTCCATTGTCGCCGCCTTAGCGCTCAAACAAATAGTAGGAGAGTCAGATTTGGGGTACTTCTTCTCTCTTCTCTATGCCATCTGTGACATCGCTTTAGTAGTGATAGTCCTAGCCAGTGCGGCACTCTCCAAAATTTCACTGAGATTAGCTTTGATTATCTTAGGAATTTTTGCATTCACGCTAACTGATTTCTATTACTTATGGTCGCAGATTAAAGGCGTTTATCAATTTGGGCAGTTTAGTGATCAAGGTTGGTTGATTGGTTTAGTTTTAATCTCACTTTCCACTTGGTACCCCCCAAGTGAAAACAAATCTCAGGGCAAGATTCATCCGGCACTCATTGCAATATCAATTTTTATTAGCCCGACGTTGTTATCTGCGATCGCACTTCGTCCGGATTATTTTCCGACTTATGTAGTTATTCCAACCATAACTACGCTCTTGTTGGCATTTATCCGAATGACTTTAGTGATAAGGCAGGCCAATAATTTAGGAGAAGAGAAAGTTTTGGCACGCACTGATGAGCTAACTGGATTACCAAATCGCCGCAGGTTAATTGCTGAGCTATCTGCTTTTAGCGATGTGGAGGGGGCGCTGCTTCTCTTAGACCTGGATGGCTTTAAGCCGGTTAATGATCGTTATGGACATGAAATGGGCGATCGCATACTGCGCCAAGTGGCACAACGCTTCAGTCGCTCGCTTCCAAGTGGTGCCATATTGGCGAGATTGGGAGGCGATGAATTTGGAGTAGTCGCTGCGGGTAGCGATGATGCAACTTTGGAGTTAGCTAGCGCTTTGAAGGCGACTTTAAGTTATCCCTTTATTGTCGATGGGCGATCTATTTCTATCAGCGTCAGCATCGGACACGTGCGAAACGACGGTAAGGGAGATTTACTGCATCGGGCGGATTTAGCAATGTATGAAGCAAAGCGCGCTAGCGCGGAAGCTCGGGCTTATCAGCCTTAATCTCTTGTAAGCGGGCTAAAGATTCCAGCCGTTCAAGAGCATGATCGACGCTCCGTTCGCAATACCCTTTGGAATAACCATCTAGATATAGCCAAGGTTCGTGGATTTCATTCGCCGATAAGTGAGCAAGTTCTGGAACGTACTTGCGGATGTAATCTCCGTTTTCATCGAAGCGTTTACCTTGTTCAATAGGGTTAAAGACCCGGTAATACGGTGAGGCATCTGTGCCGCATCCGGCAGTCCATTGCCAACCGTGAGCATTGGATGCGACGTCGTAATCAACTAAATGTTTGGCGAAGAAACGCTCGCCAAGTTGCCATTCCAGATGCAGATCTTTAACTAGAAATGATGCAACTACCATTCGGGTGCGATTGTGCATCCATCCCTCAACAACTAACTGGCGCATCGCGGCATCAACGAATGGGTATCCCGTTTTTCCTTCACACCAAGCCTGGAATTGCTCACCAGGCTTGTCATATCTCATTTGATCAAAGCGCGGTGCGTAGTACTCGGTATCGGTATTTGGATTATTGAAAAGAACATCGGCGTAAAATTCGCGCCAAGCGATCTCTTTCCGAAAAGTATCGTGCGCTTTACTTTCACCAAGATTTGCCAAGAGGGTGCGTGGATGGATCTCGCCAAACTTTAGATAGGTACTCATTTTTGAAGTTCCATCAATGCCAGCAAAGTTTCTATTTTCATCGTAATTATCTAATCCACTCTTTGAAAAAGTCTTAAACCTGGCAAGCGCAGCCGCTTCACCTGCTTGGATAACTTGCACATTTTTGGGCATCGGAAAATCAGGAAAGGCGCGATATTTTGCAGGTGGCGTTGGAGCGCTTATCTTGTTTGGTGTCTTTGCAGGAGCGCGCCATCCATGCTTTAACCAAGCGCGATAAAACGGTGTGTAAACCCGATAAGGCGTTCCATCACTCTCTTTTAACACTCGCCCCGGCTTGACTGCATAAGGACTGCCAGTTCTGATTACTTTTAAACCGGCGGCTTCCACTCGAGCATCGCGTTCTGCACCATATCTTTCATACTCATCTGAAATATGGATTTCATTGACTTGATATAACTCAGTCAGCTCGCGCAGAATTTCTACCTGATCGCCTTCAATAATATACAACTTATTTCCAAGTGATTGATCAAGCGAGCGTAAGGATTGACCCATATATGCTAAAAGTTTTTCGCCTGCATCAGCGATTTGAAATTTATCCAGGATAAATAAGGGGATTACTTCATCACTAGATTCAATCGCTGCTAAGAGCGCTGGGTTATCGCCAATACGTAGATCTCTGCGAAACCACATAACGTTGCGACGCGGAACGGACATTGAACTATTCTCGCAGTCTGGAGTTAGTTAGGCGTTGCTATGCAATATACCGACAGAGTCATCCCAGCCGTCGACTTCTTCAGGTTTGCGTGGGCCTTTGCCAACATAACGCGCAGATGGGCGGATCAAACGTCCGGTGCGCTTCTGTTCCAGAATATGTGCCGACCAGCCGGCGGTGCGAGCTGCGGTAAACATTGAGGTAAATAGCGGAGAAGGAACTTGGGCAAAGTCCAAGATAATTGCCGCCCAGAATTCCACATTAGTTTCTAATACGCGATCTGGTTGGCGTTCACGAAGTTCTTTTAGCGCTGCTTGTTCTAAAGCTTCGGCGACTGCATAGCGTGGAGCGTTAAGTTCTTTGGCGGTACGACGAAGAGTGCGCGCACGCGGATCTTCGGCGCGATAAACGCGGTGGCCAAATCCCATCAAGCGCTCTTTGCGATCTAGCAAACCTTTTACATATGCGGTGGCATCGCCAGTTTTTTCAACTTCTTCGATCATATGCAAGACACGAGATGGCGCACCACCGTGAAGTGGACCTGACATCGCACCGATTGCACCAGAGATTGCTGCACATACATCTGCGCCGGTTGATGCGATTACGCGACCAGTAAATGTTGATGCATTCATTCCGTGTTCTGCCGCAGATACAAAGTAAGCATCGATTGCGCGCACGTGTTGTGGATCTGGTTCACCACGCCAACGGATCATCATTCTTTCAACGACGGTGTGCGCTTTATCAATTTCAGAATCTGGAACTGCTGGTGCAACGATGCCACGTGCGGCTTGTGCTAAGTAGGAGAGCACCATTACAGATGTCTGGGCCAGGTTGTCGCGCGCTTCTTCATCAGAAATATCTAATAGCGGTTTAAATCCCCGAGCTGGTGCCAACATCGCAATTGCTGACTGCACATCCACGCGCACATCACCTGAGTGCACTGGAAGTGGAAATGACTTGGCATTTGGTAAACCAGGATTAAATTGATCGTCAACGAGCAAACCCCACACATTGCCGAAGGTAACGCGGCCGACTAGATCATCGATATCAACTCCGCGATAACGGAGCGCGCTTCCTTCTTTATCTGGTTCTGCAATTTGTGATTCGAAGGCGATTACGCCTTCCAGGCCGGGTTTGAAATCATCTGACATACCCCAAGTCTGCACCTTTCGAGAGGCGCTGACCACCACTTTGGGTTGAAGATGACGCAGGCTGGAAAGTGAGGTTCGATACATCTATGAGCGAAATCGATCGAGAAGCCATCCGTGCCATGCGCCGTTCTTACGGCGAGGTCGGGCTAGAGAATTTACCTGCTGATCCCTTTGTCGCTTTCGCTAACTGGTTGAAAGAGGCCGCCGAAAATTCCATTATCGTCGAGGCAAATGCCATGGTCCTTTCGACGCTTGGCGATAACGAACATATCTCAACCCGTACTGTTTTATTAAAAGATATTTCTGAAGGTGGCTTCACCTTCTTTACAAATTACTCTTCACGTAAAGCTCAAGCGATCGAGTTAAATTCACAAGTTACACTTTTATTTCCTTGGTTTGCTATGGAACGTCAAGTCTCAATTAGTGGATTTGCAGAGAAAATTAGCGAGAGCGAATCTTTAGACTATTTTGAATCTCGGCCTTGGGCCAGCCAAATTGGTGCATGGGCGAGCGCGCAATCTGCGCCACTTTCATCGCGTGAAGAGTTGGAGCAAAGATTTGCTGGCGCATCTGAGAAATGGCCGGAAGGAAGTTCGGTACCGAAGCCACCACACTGGGGTGGTTATCGCGTAACGCCAATCAGTATTGAATTTTGGCAGGGTAGATATTCACGGCTCCACGATCGCCTGCGCTATGAGCGGGCTAACAGCAACGCTGAGTGGGAGATCACTCGCTACTACCCTTAGTCTTAGCCCATGAGCTCCGATATCAAAATCCCAGATAATTTAAAACCACGTGATGGCCGATTTGGTTGTGGTCCATCAAAGATTCGTCCTGAAGCGTTAGCAGCCCTTGCCGCATCTGGTTCTTCAATTCTCGGAACATCACATCGCCAAAAGCCAGTTAAGAACGTTGTGCACCGCGTGCGCGAAGGGCTTAACTCACTATTTACTCTGCCTGAAGGTTATGAAGTTGTCCTTGGCAATGGTGGATCTACCGCGTTTTGGGATGTTGCAACTTTTGGTTTAATCGAAAATAAGTCACAGCACTTAGTCTTCGGTGAATTTTCCTCAAAGTTTGCCTCTGCCGCAAAGGAAGCACCTTTCTTAGGTGATCCAACTGTTATTAAGGCTGATCCTGGTTCGCATCCACAAGCATCTGCTGAAGCTGGCGTGGATACTTACGCTCTCACACATAATGAAACTTCAACTGGTGTAGCAATGACAATCAAGCGCCCTGCCGGAACCGATGGCGCACTCATCCTGGTTGATGCAACTAGCGCAGCCGGTGGCTTAGATGTCGATGCTAAAGAGTTTGATACTTATTACTTTGCTCCGCAAAAATCTTTTGCATCCGATGGCGGTATCTGGCTGGCGCTAATGAGCCCAGCTGCAATCGCGCGCGCTGAAAAGATTAAAGCTAGCGGTCGTTGGGTTCCAGCTTTCTTCGATCTCGGTATCGCAATCGAAAATTCACGCCTAGATCAGACTTACAACACACCTGCACTGGTCACTTTGATGTTGTTGGCCGACCAAATTGAATGGATGAATTCAAATGGTGGGCTCAAGTTTGCAGCGGGACGAAGTGCAGAATCAGCAGCGAAGTTGTATTCGTGGGCAGAGCGGACTTCTTACACAACTCCATTTGTAACTGATCCAGCGATGAGATCAAAGGTGGTTGGCACAATTAACTTTGATGAAGCAATTGATGCCACGGCAGTCGCTGCTGCGCTGCGAGCGAATGGCATCGTAGATACCGAGCCATATCGCAAATTAGGTAAGAACCAACTTCGCGTCGGAATGTTTCCTGCTGTTGATCCAAGTGATATCGATGCGCTGACTGCATCTATCGACTATGTAGTTGCTGCTCTGTAAACCAGTAATGCCTAAAACATTTACACGTAACGGACAGTTCTGGCTGCTCGGACTGCAGGTCGCAACGGTAAATTTCTTTACTGGTGGATTTGGTCCTTCACAGGCGTTATTGCGTGAAGACCAGGGAACTTCACTGGGTATTGCAGGGCTTCACGGAACTGCCTTAGGAGTTGCCGCAATTATTGCTGGGGGATTTAACTCCAAATTAGTTCATCGCTATGGACGCTCTAATACAACTTGGATTGGCTTATCGGTATTTTCGCTAGGAATCGCCTTCTTTGTCTTCGCTCCCCCAGTGCAGTTAACTTTGATAGCAACTTTATTTGCTGGCCTTGGAACCTCGGTGGTAATTAATAATGTTAATACCGCTGGATCCCAT
>CAXNDN010000005.1:0-19601 GCA_964201295.1 Candidatus Planktophila sp.
AATGAAGATGAAATTGGTGAATATTCTGGAGCGAAGAAAGAGATTCGCCCAGTAACAATTGCGACCTATCAGGTGATGACCAAGAAGAAGAATGGCGTTTACTCGCACTTAGATCTATTTGATACCCACGACTGGGGCTTAATTATTTATGATGAAGTTCATTTACTGCCAGCGCCAATCTTCCGATTTACTGCAGATATTCAATCACGCCGCCGCTTAGGTCTAACTGCCACTTTAGTTCGCGAAGATGGCATGGAAGGTGAAGTATTTTCACTTATTGGGCCAAAGCGCTTTGATGTTCCCTGGAAAGAGATTGAGGCGCAAGGCTATATAGCTCCGGCGGAATGTATTGAAGTTCGTGTAAACCTCACTGAGACCGAGCGACTTTCTTATGCAACTGCAGAGCCAGAAGAGCGCTACCGCTACTGCGCAACTACCAGAACTAAGCGCAATGTCGTTGAAAAACTTGTTGATCTGCACGCAGGGGAACAAATTCTCGTAATTGGCCAGTACATCGATCAGCTAGATGATTTATCAGAGACTTTGGGCGTTCCGGTAATTAAAGGAGAGACTCCGATAAAGGAGCGCGAAAGGTTATTCGCCGCTTTCCGTACCGGTGAAATTACCTGCTTAGTTGTCTCAAAGGTCGCTAACTTTTCAATTGATCTTCCGGAGGCAACAATCGCTATTCAAGTATCTGGCGCATTTGGCTCACGCCAGGAAGAAGCCCAGAGACTCGGGCGTATTGTGCGACCAAAAGCTGATGGTCGTGGAGCAAAATTTTATTCTGTAGTCTCACGCGACACTATTGATCAAGATTTCGCACAGAATCGCCAGCGCTTCCTTGCTGAGCAAGGTTATTCATATCGAATTATTGACGCTGACGATGTTTTTCAAGGGAAGATCTAAATCTCTCTGGATCGACTTTGTAAAAGTCGTGGTGCTCACCATCAATATGAATCACCGGAACTTCATTGCCGTATAACTTTTCTAATTCAGCATCACCGTCGATAAAGTTAACTTCTATTTCAAAGTCCAACTCTTTTTTTAAATCTGTGAGCGTTTCTTCAGCAACTTCACAAAGATGACACCCATGGCGTGAAAAAATTGTTATTAAGGTGCTCATTTTTTCTTAGGAGGTTTTGAGGTAAAAGCGCGATCAACTAATTCTTGGATTACGAGAGTGGCATCACCTTTAGCGCGATAGAGATTTTCTTCTGCACTTTTCAAAACTGTTTCTGCAGTTGTCTTGGTTACTGTGCCGACTAATGGACCATACTTCTTTGAGAAAATCGTGTGAGCCAACTGTCCAATAGCGCTAGCTAACTCTCCGCGGGCTTCATCTAAAGTGGGTTCGGGTCGCGCTGAAACAGAGGAAAAGTTAAGTACCGCTGGTCGCTCAGATTTCATTCGTGCAATTACTTGGTCTAAATCACTCTTAACGTTGTTAGGGGACATGGAGACATTCTCTCATCCTGATACCGTTGGGCGCTATGGCGAGGAAAAATTTGAGATCTATGAAGCGAAGCTTCGCTATATCCATATCTTTTGCGGTATTTATATCAGGCTTTGCACCTCTGGCCTCGGCACAATCTCAGGTCTTAATTCGACCGGCTACGCAATGGGGAAATGTTTACGCCGCACCTGCCACAGCTGGCGCGCAATCTCCAAAACCAAAGGTCGCATATTTAGAGAAGAAGGCAAAGATTATTGTTAAATACAATAATTTTCCAGAGTGGACGAAGATTCAAGTTCAAGCAGCCGTTGATGTTTGGGCTGAGAATTTTGAATCTAAAGTACCTATCTATATTGATGCAACCTGGGGGCGTTCCTCTTCTTATAGTATTTTAGGGAGTGCTCGTCCAGGAAGTTACTTCGCTAATTTTTCTGGAGCACCTGATCCCAGCCTCTGGTATCCATCAGCTCTGGCAAATGCTCTAGCAGGCAAAGATCTTGATGGTGATAATCCCGAAATGGTTATCACTGTAAATTCTTTAGCTAGTTGGTATCGCGGGGGTGGAACCGGGCCGAGCAAAACAGAATACGATCTGCAATCTGTAATCATTCATGAGATGGCACATGGCTTGGGCTTCTTATCTACTGATAGCTACGATAATTTCTTCGGCTATGGATCAATTGATCAACCAACTCCATATGATGCATATGTTCAAACTGGTGATGGCCGCAGGCTCTCTGATCTTCCCTCACCATCACTCGAACTTGGTGAAGCGCTTACCTCAAAGCTAGTCTGGTCTGGCGCTAAAGGAATTGCGGCAAATGGTGGAGTAAAACCACTTCTGTATTCACCGAAGAAGTATGAAGATGGTTCCTCAGTTAGCCATTTAGATGAGGCAACTTTTGATCGCGCTGGTAAAGATTCTGTGATGTCGCCGAACTTGGAGGCGGGTGAAGTTTTTCACGATCCAGGACCACTTCTACTTGCGATGATGCAAGATTTGCGAACCAAGCCACCTGTCGGAATTGCGGTGAGCGTTCCTCAGTTAGTGCGCAACGCCGAAGCGCTTACTTCAGATGCTAGTGCGATAGTTAAATTTGACCCACCTGCAAATGCTAGAGCGGCACAAGTAACCAGTTATACGGTGAAAAACGTTAAGACTGGGGCGGAGAAGAGCTTTATCAATAGCCCCGCAATTTTCTCTGGCTTAAAAAATGGAACTTCTTACACTTTCACTGTAACTGCATCCAATTCGCTGGGAACTTCCGAACCGGTTACTACAAATGCCATCACCCCAAAAGCGGGTTGGATCAAGAAGGTTATTGATTCTAACGCCGATGCTAAGAACTTAACCACAGTTACATTTAATGGAAATCCTGCAATTATCTATCAAGATGAAATTAACGGGGCACTTAAAATTGCGCTCTGGAACGGAAAACTTTGGGTCAAATCAAATGTGGATGGACGTGGCGGCTCTGCCGGCCGCACTAGAAATCCAATTAGTGGAGATGTTTCAGCATGTGTAAGTGGTTCTGGAAAGAGCCAGACTTTACATATCTTCTATTCAGATTCAGTTGATAAAGATCTCCGTTACGCAACCTACGATGGTAAGACATTCAAATTTGAGGTTATAGATGGTAACGGTAGCGCCGTAAATAAATATGAGGATCCGATTCGAGTCCGCACCGCTAGCGATGTGAGCGTTGCCAATGCTTGTTCGGTTAGCGCAGTCGGTGTGCAAGTCTTCTATCGTGATGAGTCACAGGGGATTTTATTAGGCGCTGTAAAAGCTAGTAATAGTAAAGAGTGGAAGTACGAACTCGTCGATGGCGATCGCAAAACAGATGATCGAACTACTGGCGATGTAGCTTTTCACTTAGATGCGTTATTCGATGGCAGAGAAACGATTCTGCTTTACGACGCAGTGGATGGAATTAACCAGCGAAAGGTAGTGACCGCTGGATCTATTCGTTTAGCAAGACGAAGCGGCGTAAGCTCATCTGCTTGGCGTTATTCAACCCTTGATACATCTGGAGGACCCGTTGCAGTAGCTGGCTATGACGTCACGCTTCAGAAAGGAGCGCGTGGAATATTGGCGACTTGGTTAACTTCATCTACTTTAACGATTCCAAGTGCAGAGAAAATACGCTGGACATACCTTGCTGCACCAAGCGATATAAAAACTCTGCCAACAAATGGCTATGGGACTCCAAATAAATTCTTGAGCAGCAACGGTTCGACCACAATCTTTAACTGTCAGCAGCGTCTTTGTGCGTTAGATATATCGAGCAACGCTCTCTCTTTGGTGGCAGAGGAGCAGAATGTTGATGGTTTTGATTCAGCGTGGATAGTCTTAAATAAGGTGCGTTATTTGATATCTGGGATCGATGGCAGTTTAGTTTCGCTGCGTGCTTCTTAAATTAGCGGATCGGGGCTCGCAGAATATCTCCAGCGGCAGTTAAAAGAATTAAACCACCTTCTACCGAATATCCCACCGTTAACGGAGCACTCATAAGTGAATTTGTTAGCGCGCCAATTAAAAGCCCCTTGCTATCAAATTGCAGCGCCACCGATTGACCTTTAACCTGCTTCCAACCAGTAACTCCTTTAAGGGCGGTAGTCGGTTCGAAGATAGCAAATACCGAACCATTTGCTCCAGATGCCGCCACGCTAGCTCCGGTAGATAAAATCCGAGTTGTCCACGTTGGAGCAAAAGAAGAATTAAACTTTGTTATTGCAGTCTCAACTTTTTTACCGCTCCTTACAACTCCTGTTAAAAAGTTAGATGCAGTGGCGCTCTGCCAATCGCGTAGTGCACCGGCTGCTGAACTTCGCACCAAGCTGGAGATAGAACCTGTCTTGGATACTTTTAATAAAATTCCATCAACTTTCCCCGCCAACTTCTTGCCCGCTAAAGTTTCACTACTGGAACCAAATAGAGAAGTAGATCCGTCAGTGGCACGAAAGATGACGTTGAATTTACTTTTAACTGTTCCTAATTTCACCTCTTTGTCGAGGGCTCCAGCTTTAACTAAGGCCAGTGACTGACCACTTTCACGAGTTAGCAAGATTGAAACACCTGTTGCGTTAGTAGAGATGGCATCGACTAGCGCTGGTTGGGATATTTTCAAATCTATTTGTGGTGATAAATCTCCAGTAGGTGAGATCTTCCAGAGTGAAATATTTTTCATATCCCCGCGCAATTCATCTGGCATCTCCACTGTTACCGAATCAGGATTTAAGGCATCAGCAATAGCTGTAATAGTTTCTGATTGCACTACCGGGGAGCTATTTCCGCCTATCCAGATCATTCCTTGTGCATCAGCGGCTATTGCGGTAGCTACCTCATCCCTGCCGGAATCAATAGTTTTACTCCAAATTAACGCGCCGGTAAAGTCAATTGCCCGAAGCTGAATATCTGAACTTTTTCCTGCAATATTAGAATAAGTAATTATCGCTTTACTTGTGACGACCATTCCTTCGGCGCCAATTTCTTTTGTTACCTGAACAAATTGCTTCATTGCAACGCTCTTTGGGGCAGACTCTGCCGTTGGTGCAACTGCAACTGTAATAGCAGTTGCCGCTAAGAATATTTTATTAAGCGAGTTCTTGCGAGCGATCACGTGCGGCCTTCATCGCTTTTGCTACTACGCCAGAAATATCTGAGTCACTAAATGAATTTAAAGCAGCGAAAGTTGTGCCGTTTGGACTAGTTACCTTTTCGCGCAGAGTTGTTGGGGTGTCTCCTGATTGGTCAAGCAACTTTGCCGCACCGACAATCGTCTGAATCGTAAGTGTGGTTGCATCGTCGTGCGAAAGTCCCAGAGCGACCGCTCCTTCAACCATCGCTTCTACAAACTTAAAGAAATATGCTGGCCCGGATCCACTGGTTGCGGTGACCGCATCTTGCAGTGATTCATCTACCTCAATAACCTTTCCGACTGCGCCTAAGAAGCCAAGCACAAATTCCCTTTCTTCTGCAGTGACCAGGACACATGAAGAAATTGCCGCCATCCCCTCGCCCACCAAAGTTGGAGTATTTGGCATAACTCTTATTACAGGGTTGGCCCTTGTTCCAATTAAATCAGCGATGTAGTTAATCTTCTTTCCGGCAACGAAGGAGATGATTAAGCAACCAGGGCGAATGTGCGTCTTTATCTCCTGCAATACCCCAGCCATGTCTTGTGGCTTGACTACCAATAAAATTAAATCGCACTTTGCAACGTTATCGCTCAACGCGGCGTTAGCTACTTTATATCTATCGATTAACTCGAGTGCTCGCTCTTCACGCTTTTCAGAGATAGTGATAGCACTAGGTGAAATGCCATAGGTAATTAGCGCGGAGATAAGGGCCTCGCCCATTACCCCGGCACCAATTACGGCAACCTGTTTTTCTGAATTAGCCATAGCGAAAGAGTACGCGTAGGCTCTGCACCTATGTCAGAAATAAAGCCAGGTTTCGCACGTGATTGGGTGGAATTTACCGACCCCAATGATGAGGAAGAAATCTTTAAATGTGACCTCACTTGGCTAACTTCATATTGGACCTGTATTTATGGCGATGGCTGCAAAGGCGTATTTGAAAATCGACCAAATGCCGGTTGCTGCACCGAAGGTGCAATGTATTCAGATGAAGCTGATGAAGAACGCGTTCGTAAAGCGGCGGCAGATTTAACTCCCGAAATGTGGCAGTTCTACGATCAAGCCCGTCCCAAGAAGCCAAATGGTCAACTTCGTATCTCAGATTTAGATGAAGATAAAGAACGTAAGACTCGTACCGTTGATGATGGATGTATTTTCTTAAATCGCAAAGGTCATGAGGCCCCCGGATTTACTGGTTCCTTTGGTTGCGTACTTCATCACTTGGCGCAGAAAGAGAACCGTCACTTCGTTGACACCAAACCAGATGTTTGTTGGCAGCTTCCACTTCGTCGCAGTTTTGAAACTCGCGAAGTCGGCGAGCGCGAATACTCAGTCACGGTGATCGGTGAATACGAACGCCTGGCGTGGGGCGACGGTGGAGATGATTTTGATTGGTACTGCACCAGCAATACAGATGCGCACGTCGGTAGCGAACCGGTTTACATTTCCAACCGCACCGAACTGCAGGCGTTGATGGGCGAAGCAGCATATGCAGTTCTCGCTGAGCATTGCGATGTGCGCGTTAAAGGAATTAACGATGCTAAAGCGCGCTCACTACCTTTATTTGTTATTCAACACCCAGCATCAGTTGCCGCTGGGAAGTAGTCAGCGCCTTCCTCTAGGCTAAGGCTTATGGCTAAGGTCGAGAAGGATCCATTCCGCTGCGCTGAATGCGGTTGGACATCGCAGAAATGGGTTGGTCGCTGCGGCGAATGCCAGGCCTGGGGCAGCGTTGAAGAGATTGCCGCACCTAAGAAACTCTCACTAGTTCCCGGCAAAGTTACCCACGCCGCAATTCCTATTGGCGATGTTGATCTTTCAGCTGCGCGTGCACGTGCAACAGGTGTATCTGAATTAGATCGAGTACTCGGTGGAGGCTTAGTACCAGGTGCTGCAATATTGCTCGCCGGCGAACCCGGTGTAGGTAAATCAACTCTGCTCTTATCTGTTGCAGCGCAAACTGCCGCAAAAGGAATTCCTGCGCTCTATATCAGCGGTGAAGAATCTGCAT
Organism: Candidatus Planktophila sp.; assembly: GCA_964201295.1. Classification (GTDB taxonomy): domain Bacteria; phylum Actinomycetota; class Actinomycetes; order Nanopelagicales; family Nanopelagicaceae; genus Planktophila. Next base: position 7,110 of record CAXNDN010000005.1, read on the forward strand.
CACAAATTCGCTTGCGCGCTGAAAGAATTAACGCAGTAGACCCCAAACTCTTTCTCGCCTCCGAAACTGATCTCGGTGCTGTAATTGCACACATTGATTCAGTTAAGCCAGAACTTTTAATAATTGATAGCGTGCAAACAATTGGCTCTGCCGCAGCCGATGGCTCTCCTGGTGGCGTGACACAAGTTCGCGAAGTTGCTGGTGCGTTGATTCGTATCTGTAAAGATCGCGATATAACTTTGTTGTTAGTTGGCCACGTAACTAAAGATGGTTCTATCGCAGGTCCGCGACTTCTTGAACATATCGTTGATGTGGTTCTGCAATTTGAAGGCGAACGCCATTCTCGTCTGCGGCTAATACGTGCAATTAAAAATCGTTTTGGTGCATCTGATGAAGTTGGTTGCTTTGATTTAAGTGATACCGGAATCGAAAGCGTCCTTGATCCAACTGGTCTATTTACCTCTCGTCATGCTGAGCCAGTGCCGGGTACCTGCGTAACTGTGACACTTGAAGGCCGCCGTCCCCTGCTTGCTGAAATTCAAGCCCTGGTAAGCCAAGGGCGCGAGAATGATTTTGGTAATGCGCGCCGCGTTACTAGCGGCCTTGATTCTGCTCGCACCTCAATGACTTTGGCAGTTCTTGAACTTCGCGCCAATGTCCGCGTCGGCGGTCGCGATGTATATGCCGCAACAGTTGGGGGCATGAAGATGTCAGAACCTGCTGCAGATTTAGCACTTGCTCTCGCTGTTGCATCTGCTGCAAAAGCGTTGGCTCTTCCCGCAGACTTAGTCGCAATCGGTGAAGTTGGCTTAGCCGGTGAAATTCGAAAAGTCAGTGGAGTATCGCGACGGTTAGCTGAGGCTTATCGTTTGGGTTTCAAGCGCGCACTTGTACCTGCAGGCAGTGATGTAAAGATCGATGGCATGGAGATCTTTGAAGTATCGCGCCTTGATCAAGCGTTGCAACGCGTAAAAATCATTGGGGATTAATACTTTATTAAAAAGACGATAATCTTGCGCGCATGAGCCACTTTGCAGCGCTTTCCAAACTGCTGGGCCCTGATGCAGCGCTTATCTCTGATCCAGATATCACCACTTCTTATTCACGCGATCAAGCACCCTTTGCAGTTAGCGCGCCACCCTTTGCAGTTTTGCTCGCGCGCAACGCCACTGAAATTTCAATCGCTCTGAAATATGCCAATGAAAATAAGATTCCGGTCGTTACCCGTGGTGCCGGCAGTGGTCTATCAGGTGGCGCTAATGCATCGGCAGATTCGCTCGTGATATCACTTGAGAAGATGAACCAAATTATTGAAATTGATGGTGCAAATCAGATTGCCAGAGTTCAAGCCGGAGTAATTAACCTTGATCTTGATACGGCAGTGAGCAAAATCGGTTTGGCCTATCTGCCAGATCCCGCGAGTCGCGATTGGTCATCACTTGGCGGCAATGTGGCCACGAATGCGGGCGGTATGTGCTGTGTTAAATATGGCGTTACGTCAGCGCATGTGCGCGCAATGCAAGTGGTTTTGGCAAGCGGTGAAATTATTGAACTAGGTAAAGCAACCAAGAAATCTGTTACTACCTATGACTTGCTGCATTTATTTATCGGTTCCGAAGGCACTCTTGGAGTAATCACTGAGCTAACTTTAAATTTAGAGGTTCGCCCAGCAGCTCCATCTACTTTGATTGCAACTTTTCCAAATATAACAAAAGCAGCTAGCGCCGCTGCAGCTTTATTGCAGTACCGCCCTTCAATGTTAGAAATTGTCGATCAAACAACTCTCAAGGCAGTTGAGGCTTGGCATCCCCTTGGCTTTGAAGTTGCTGGTGCGGTTCTGCTGATGCAGTTGGATGAGAACCATTCACTCGCTGAAGCAGCTTTAAAAACCTGTAAAGAATTTGATTCTATTGATGGTGTTTACTCAGATGATCCCAATGATGCTGCAGATTTAATTCGGGTTCGCAAAATGGCTTATCCAGCACTTGAAAGAATGGGCGCCACCTTGCTCGATGATGTGGCACTGCCGATTACCAAGATCGCCGAATTTGTAGAGAAAGTAGAAGAGTTAAGTAAGCAAGCAAACCTTGTAATTGGAATCTTTGGCCATGCCGGTGACGGAAATATGCACCCAACTATCGTTCACGACCATGGTGATATCGCAGCAGCAGAACGTGCTCAAAAAGCCTTTAGCGATATCGTTGAAATCGCACAATCACTTGGCGGATCTGCAAGTGGCGAACACGGAATCGGATCGATAAAGGCAGGATTCGTTGCTAATGAAACCTCTGCGACAGTAATCGAACTGCAACGAGCGGTAAAGAAAGTATTCGACCCAAATTCAATTTTGAATCCAGGAAAGAAGATTCCTTAACTAGTAGTTGCAGCTAGATCTTCTGGCGAATCCGGCATATTTGCCTTAGCAGCGCCGGTAAATGTGAATTTAGCTTCCGCTGCTTCACCTTCGACATCAACAACGATTATTTCGCCAGCCTTTAACTCACCAAAGAGAATTCGCTCTGAAAGTGAATCTTCAATCTCGCGCTGAATTGTGCGACGCAATGGACGGGCGCCAAGAAGCGGATCATAACCACGGGCCGCCAATAGATCTTTAGCGGCTTGGGTGAGTTCGATTCCCATATCTTTCGCCTTTAAGCGCTCATCTAAGTTAGCGATCATTAGATCAACAATTTGAATAATTTGATCTCTCGTCAATTGATGGAAGACGATTACATCATCGATACGGTTAAGAAATTCAGGACGGAAATGGTTCTTAAGTTCGTCTTGAACCTTTCCTTTCATGCGATCGTAATTCGTTAGATCATCATCGATATTGGCAAAGCCAAGTCCCAGGCTCTTTGAAATATCGCGTGTACCAAGGTTGGTAGTCATAATGATTACTGTGTTCTTGAAATCTACGGTGCGACCTTGTGCATCTGTTAAACGACCATCTTCAAGAACCTGTAGAAGTGAGTTAAAGATATCTGGGTGGGCTTTTTCGATCTCATCGAATAAGACAACCGAGAATGGGCGGCGGCGAACCTTTTCAGTTAGCTGTCCACCTTCGTCATAACCAACATATCCTGGAGGTGCGCCGAATAAACGTGATGCGGTGTGGCGCTCAGAGTATTCCGACATATCTAGCTGGATAAGTGCGGTCTCATCACCAAATAAGAATGAAGCAAGGGTGCGAGAGAGTTCAGTCTTACCAACACCTGATGGGCCGGCAAAGATAAATGAACCACCAGGGCGCTTTGGATCTTTTAGCCCGGCACGTGTGCGGCGAATCGCCTGTGACAAGGCTTTGATCGCTTGATCTTGGCCAATTACGCGGCGGTGAAGTTCATCTTCCATACGAAGCAGACGAGCAGTCTCTTCTTCAGTTAATTTAAATACTGGGATACCAGTTGAGGCAGAGAGAACTTGTGCGATCAACTCTTCATCTACTTCAGTTACCTTATCGAGATCGGTTGCCTTCCAATTCTTTTCCGCTTCTACCTTTTCTGCAATAAGAGTCTTCTCTTTATCGCGAAGTGCAGCAGCGCCTTCAAAATCTTGGCCGTCAATTGCTGATTCTTTAGCCTTGCGAGCTTCAGCGATTTTGTCATCATATGCGCGAAGTTCTGCTGGAGCAGTCATGCGCTTTATGCGAAGACGAGATCCGGCTTCATCAATAAGGTCAATCGCCTTATCTGGCAAGAAACGATCGGATACATAGCGATCTGCCATATTTGCCGCAGCGGCAAGTGCGCCATCAGTAATTGAAACGCGGTGATGGGTTTCGTAACGATCGCGCAGCCCTTTAAGAATCTCAATTGTGTGAGCAACTGATGGCTCTTTAACTTGAATTGGTTGGAAACGACGTTCTAGCGCAGCATCTTTTTCAACGTGCTTGCGGTATTCATCCAAAGTAGTTGCACCGATTGTCTGAAGCTCACCGCGCGCCAACATTGGCTTGAGAATGCTCGCTGCATCTATTGCGCCTTCGGCAGCACCTGCACCAACAAGGGTGTGGATTTCATCAATAAACAAAATAATATCGCCACGAGTTTTAATCTCTTTCAAGACTTTCTTTAGGCGCTCTTCAAAATCTCCACGGTAGCGGCTACCGGCAACCAGTGCGCCTAAATCAAGTGAATATAGCTGCTTATCTTTCAGAGTTTCTGGGACATCGTTCTTGTAGATCGCTTGCGCAAGACCTTCAACAACGGCGGTTTTACCAACGCCTGGTTCGCCAATTAATACTGGGTTATTTTTGGTACGACGAGAAAGTACTTGCATCACACGTTCAATTTCAGTTTCGCGGCCGATTACGGGATCAAGCTTTCCTTCGCGCGCTGCTTGGGTGAGGTTACGTCCAAATTGATCTAAGACAAGTGAGGTAGATGGTGTGCCTTCTGCAGGTCCACCCGATGTTGCCGCTTCTTTTCCTTGATATCCAGAGAGAAGTTGAATAACTTGTTGACGTACGCGATTTAAATCTGCGCCGAGTTTTACAAGAACTTGTGCAGCAACGCCTTCGCCTTCACGAATTAAACCAAGCAAGATATGTTCAGTGCCGATGTAGTTGTGGCCTAATTGCAACGCTTCACGTAGTGAGAGTTCAAGAACTTTCTTGGCGCGAGGAGTAAATGGAATGTGTCCGCTCGGTGCTTGTTGACCTTGGCCGATAATTTCTTCAACTTGGGCGCGCACGCCTTCAAGTGAGATGCCGAGGGCTTCTAGCCCTTTTGCAGCAACGCCTTCGCCTTCGTGGATCAAACCAAGAAGTATGTGTTCAGTGCCAATGTAATTGTGATTGAGCATGCGTGCTTCTTCTTGAGCCAAGACAACAACGCGTCGGGCTCGATCGGTAAAGCGCTCAAACATTGGCAGACTCCTTTGAAGGCGGTAATTATCTCGTTCTAACCAAGGATATAACCCAAGGCAGGGAAGGCGCGAGGTGGATAGCTAGTGGTCTATAGAACCCCAGATCTGGGTCTGATATTCCCAATTAGGGCTAGAAGTAGCGTTTTTTGGCTCTGGCTAAAGGGTTAAGAGCATGCGGGTATTGCCCAGGGTGTTGGGCTTGGCCGCTTCTAGATCTAGGAACTCGGCGACACCGGCATCGTATGAACGCAGTAATTGTTGATAAACATCAGGTGCAACTGGAGTACCGATGATCTCTTTAAAGCCATGGCGACCAAAAAAAGAAGTTTGGAAAGTCAGGCAGAAAATTCTCTCGACTCCAACTTCACGGGCGCGCTCAATAATTTTTTCAAGTATCTGATGGCCGATACCTTGCCTATGAAAACTCTCTTCTACAGCCACAGTACGAACTTCGGCTAAGTCATCCCACAAAATGTGAAGTGCACCGCAACCAACCACTTTCCCATTAATTTCAGCAACTGTAAACTCTTGAACGCTTTCATACAACGTGACTGTCTCTTTGGTAAGCATCTGACCCGGTGCGGCATATGAATCTACAAGTTGGCGAATAGTTTTTACATCGCTGGTGCGTGCTGGGCGAATAACAATCATGGTTATTCGACTTCAGGTTTTACCAGCGGGAATAAAATTGTTTCGCGAATTCCTAAACCGGTGAGCGCCATCAATAAGCGATCGACTCCCATACCCATTCCACCAGTAGGTGGCATCGCAAATTCCATCGCACGTAAGAAATCTTCATCCACTTGCATCGCTTCCAGGTCGCCCTTTGCTCCAAGGGTTGCTTGTTCAACTAATCGATCACGTTGAATCACTGGATCAATTAGTTCGGAATAACCTGTCGCTAATTCAAAGCCATCTACATATAGATCCCATTTTTCAGCAACGCCCGAAAGTTCGCGATGGGCGCGAACCAGCGGTGAAGTATCTACAGGAAATCCCATAACAAAAGTCGGAGCGATCAATTGATCTTTTGCTACATGTTCAAAAATTTCTTCGGCGAGCTTTCCGGTTATCCACTTGGGATCGATCTTTATACCCAGTTTGACCGCAATTTTCTTTAAATCCTCCAGCGGAGTAAGCGCGGTAACGCTCTCGCCGACGCCCTCAGTTATCGCATCGTAGAGATATATTTCTCGCCACTTTCCACCCAGGTCTGCTTGTCGACCATCGTGATGTGTAACTACATGCGAGCCGGCAATCGCCAGAGCCGCATTTTGCACCAAGGTGCGAGTTAAATCTGCAATCGAACGCCAGTCTCCGTAAGCCTGATAACTCTCGATCATTGCAAACTCAGGAGAGTGAGAGGAATCGGCACCCTCGTTGCGGAAATTACGATTGATTTCAAAGACGCGCTCAATGCCGCCGACGACACAACGCTTTAAAAATAGTTCAGGTGCGATGCGCAGGAATAGTTCCATATCGTAGGCATTGCTAAAAGATTTAAATGGACGTGCTGCCGCTCCACCATGCATTACTTGTAACATTGGAGTTTCTACTTCTACAAAGTTCTCATTATGGAAAGTCTCACGCAAAGAACGCATAACCGCTGGACGCAAACGCGCATTGGTGCGAGCTTCGTCGCGAACAATTAAATCTACATAACGCATCCGCACGCGCGTTTCCTCTGACATTGGTTTGTGATCATTTGGCAAAGGGCGCAGAGACTTGGCTGCGATCGCATAACTATTTGCCAGAATTGAAAGTTCACCTCGTTTGGAGGTAATGATTTCGCCAGTAACGCTGACGATATCGCCTAGATCTATATCGCTCTTCCAAGTATCTAAAGTTTCTTGCCCAACTTTATCAAGCGATAACATCGCCTGAAGTTCGGTGCCATCACCTTCACGTAAAGTTGCAAAGCAAAGTTTTCCAGTATCGCGTTTAAAGATAATGCGACCAGTCAGGCTTTGAATATCACCCGTTGTCGAATCAGTCTCAAGGCTGGCATACTTCGCGCGAATTTCTGCCAGCGATGCAGTGCGTGCTACTGAAACTGGATAAGGCTCAACTCCGCGCTCAATTAGCCCAGCGCGTTTTTCGCGACGGATGCGTAATTGCTCAGGCAGGTCTTCTTCTACCGAGGCAGCGGGTTGTTCTTCTTTACTCATAATGGCGAGAGTCTACCTATTAGATATTTCGCTCGTGGATAAGGCGCAGCCCAATCAAGGTCAGATCAGGCTCATGCTCATCAATAGTTTCAGCAACTCCAATAATTAGCGGAGCAAGTCCACCAGTTGCAATCACCGTTGGAGCGCCTTCATAGCTCAGTGCTAATTCAGCAACGATGCGATCTACTAAACCATCTACTTGTCCGGCAAATCCAAAAATGGTGCCAGATTGCAACGCTTCGACGGTGTTCTTTCCGATAACGCTCTTAGGGCGAATCAACTCAACTTTACGAAGTTGTGCTGCGCGCGCAGCAAGTGCATCAACTGAAATTTCAATACCTGGTGCTAGAGCGCCGCCTAAAAATTCTCCCTTAGGTGAGACCACATCTAAATTTGTTGATGTTCCAAAATCTACGACAATTGCTGGTCCGCCATAAAGAGTATGTGCCGCCAGAGTATTAACGATCCGATCTGCACCGATTTCTTTCGGGTTATCAACCAAGAGCGGAACACCAGTTTTAGTTCCTGGCTCCACAATTGTTGTCGGGATCTTTGAAAAATAGGTTGCGATCATTGTTCTTATTTCACGCAGAGTTGCCGGGACTGTAGAACAAATTGAGAGTCCAGTAATTTCAAATCCAGTAACCAACGCGTTGTATTGCAACCACAGCTCATCTGAGGTTGTTCGAGGATCAGTCTTTACTCGCCAAGAGCAAATCAACTCATCTCCTTGGAAAACACCCAATACAGTATTTGTATTTCCAACATCAACAGTTAGCAACATAACTACTCCGCTCTCAGATCTAGGCCGATATCAAAGACTGGCGCAGAATGTGTCAGCGCTCCAATTGCGATGTAATCAATGCCCGATTGGGCATAGGCGCGCGCGTTGTTAATTGAGATCCCACCTGATGCTTCTAATTTAAAAGCACCATTAACTAAAGCGACTGCTTGCGCACATTGTTCTGGGGACATATTGTCTAAGAGAACTAGGTCGGGCTTGTGCGCTAAAACATCCTTTAACTGCTCCAAAGTATCTACTTCAATCTCAATCTCAGCTTCTGGATACGCTGCGCGTACTTTTGCGAAAGCAGGTACCACACCACCTGCGGCTGCGATGTGATTATCTTTGATCAGCGCAGCAGCGCTTAAATTCATGCGGTGATTGGTACCGCCTCCCATACGCACTGCATATTTTTCAATAGTTCGCATACCCGGAGTTGTTTTTCGAGTGTCGCGCACCTGACATTTTGTTCCAGCAACTTCTGCAACCCACTTGCTCGTTAATGTAGCGATTCCACTTATGTGACCAAAAAAGTTAAGCGCGGTGCGCTCAGCTAATAAGATCGCACGCGTATTTCCGCGCACCGTGATTAATAAATCGCCCGCTTTTACCTGATCTCCATCTTTCTTAGAAAGAGTTACATTGGTCAACCCGACTTCGGCAAGAACTGCGTGAGCGATATTTATTCCAGCGATTACTCCATCGGTGCGCGCGATAAAATCAGCGGTTGCAGTTGCATCTGCGGCGATAGTTGCCTGCGAAGTTATATCGACTCCCCCGGCAAGATCTTCGGCAAGTGCAGCCTTAATCAATTCTTGATCGCTCACTTTGCACCCACTTCTTGATAGCTAGTATTCCAATTTCCATTGCGGTCTAACTCTTGAACAATTCGCTTGCGCCAATTACTTTCTGGATTTGGAAAATCTTCGCGCCAGTGAGATCCACGCGTCTCTTGTCTAATCAGCGCAGCCTTAAGAATTGCTTCGGCTAGTTGGAATAAGTTAGTTGTCTCCCACGCTTCAACACAAGGGTTGGAGCTAGTTCGATCCTGAATACGGGTTAAATCAGCACTGGTCTGCAATAAAGAATCGGAAGAGCGCAATACCCCAGCTCCTCGACTCATGCTCAGTTGCAATTCGCGTCGCGTCGCTGGGTCTAACAAAATTGCTTTCGAGGTATCTGCAACTGGTGCAGAACGCTCAGTTAAGTTTGCGGCGATATCTGCAGCAATTCGCACGCTGAATACCAATCCTTCAAGGAGTGAATTTGATGCCAACCGGTTGGCACCGTGCACACCAGAACAAGCCGTTTCCCCACAGGCATAAAGTCCACTCACGCTGGTGCGCCCATTTAAGTCAACCCGAACCCCGCCAGAGGCATAGTGCGAAGCGGGTGCCACTGGAATTAAATCTTTGCTGGGATTAATTCCGTGTGAGAGACAAGTTGCATAAATAGTTGGGAAGCGAGTTTCAAAACCAGATAAGTGGCGCACATCTAACCAGACGTGATGAGCCCTGGTCTTATTCATCTGGCGCATTGATGCAATTGCAACCACATCACGTGGTGCAAGTTCGGCTAATTTATGTTCGTTTAACATAAAGCGCTCACCTGCATCATCTAATAAATAAGCACCTTCGCCACGCACTGCTTCGCTGATTAGCGGCTGTTGACCCTGAGTGTTATCTCCCAACCATAAAACGGTGGGATGGAATTGAATAAATTCCACATCTGCAACTTTTGCACCGGCGCGCAGCGCTAAGGCCACGCCATCGCCAGTTGAGACAGAAGGATTAGTTGTTTGTGCAAATACTTGACCGAGCCCACCGGTTGCTAACACAACTGCTTTACCCAGTGCGCGACCAACGCCGTCGCGGCTTCCAGCGCCAATCACATGCAGCGTTACGCCACAGACCGCACCATTGGCATCTTTAAGCGCATCTAGAACAAGAGCATCTTCGACAACTTCAATTTCTGGATCATCGTGCACTGCAGCTAAAAGCGCACGCGAAACTTCAGCACCAGTTGCATCGCCACCAGCATGCAAGATGCGATTGCGTAAATGTCCACCCTCACGAGTAAGCGAAATTTCACCTGAATCCTCGGTATCAAAAATTGCACCGCGTTCGATTAACTTTCGCACCGCTTCTGGTCCTTCAGTTACTAAAACGCGCACCGATTCAACATCGCATAAATCTGCGCCTGCTACCAAAGTATCTTTTAAATGTTGATCGGGAGTGTCACCAGGACCTAACGCGGCAGCGATTCCGCCCTGTGCCCATTTAGTCGAACCTTCATCTACCTTTGATTTTGTAACGATTAAAACTGAGAGACCAAGGGTGCGCGCTTGTAACGCAGTAGTAAGTCCGGCAATTCCTGAACCAACCACGATTACATCAGCGGTTGCGGTCCATCCTGGTTCAGGTGCAAGTAACTTCATCGCGCACCAGCATTTCCCGCAGATGGGTTCATCTGCATATTGTCGATCAAACGGACCCCATTAAGCCAACCCGCGATAATCGCACGCTGCTTTGAGGTGGAATTTGTGGCAATTGCAAAATTATCTTCATCGATAATTTCAGCATAATCCAATTTAAAGTCTATCTCTTGTGAGCAAATCTGGCTCATCCTAGCCCGCGCTGCATCAATCGTCGCGCAATCTTTAGCCGCCAGCAACGCGCTATAAATTACCGTTGCCGTTTTGCGATCGCTCGCACTCAATCTGATATTTCTCGAAGATAGCGCTAGCCCATCACTCTCTCGTATTGTGGGTGCGGCGATGATCTCAATATTCCTATAACTCTCTTTTGCTAGATTCTTAATCAATACCAACTGTTGAAAATCTTTTTCGCCAAATATCGCCTGCGCCGGTTGCAGCAAATCAAATAGGCGCGAGACTACTGTGACAACTCCATCAAAATGCCCGATCCGATTGGCTCCTTCAAATATTTCACCGATTGGGCCAGCAACTGCCGATGCAGTTTTAGCTGGGTAGATTTCACTTTCTTGAGGTAACCAAAGATGGGTTACGCCAGATTCGCGAGCAATTTCAATATCACGATCTGGGGTACGGGGATAAAGTTCTAAATCAGCGCTATCTTCAAATTGCAGCGGATTTACAAAGATACTTGCAACTACAAATTCACTCTTCATCTTTGCTAATTTAAAGAGAGATGCATGCCCAGCGTGCAGAGCGCCCATGGTCGGAATAAAAGTGCAGCCGTCAGCCAATTCAGCTGCGCTGTTAACGATCTTCATATCGGGCTCCAGTCTTTTCAGGTACCGGGCGGTGATGGATTTAAGTTTAGAGCCTTAAGGCAATTGCTCCAAAATCTCCGAAATCTTTCCATAAGTCAACAAAATCGCATCTGGCTCAATGGAATGCCAAGGCTCGATCACAAAGCGGCGCTCATGCGCGCGCGGGTGTGGCAGATACAACTCATCGGCTGAGCTAAGCAGTGATCCATATTGAATAAGGTCTAAATCAATTGTGCGCGGTCCCCATTTTTCACTTCGTTCTCTTCCAAGGGTCTTTTCAATGCCGTGTAAAAGCGCCAACAAATCTAGCGCGGGTAACTCGCTCTCAACTATGCAGATCGCATTTAGGTAATCAGGTTGAGTAATATCGCTGACAGGTTTAGTCGAATAGTAATTTGAGACCAATTTGAAGTCTGTAGCCTCTCGCAGCATTGCCACTGCTAAATCCATCTGTTCTTTTGGGTTGCCGATATTGGCACCTAGCGCGATTACCGCTTTCATCGATTAATCGTTACCGAAATATCTCTTACTTCAGCGTTTACCGGTGCTTGTGGCTTATGTACGGTGACCGAAACTGTGACAATTTGCGAATAACTTTTCTTTATTCGGTCAGCAATTCGTGCCGCTAATTTTTCAATCAGCGCGACTCGGTCACCGGTTACTTCTTCAACTACTAAATCGGTGATCTCTGCATAGTTAACTGTGTCAGAGACATCATCGGTAACGCTGGCGCGAGTTAAATCTAATTCGAGGGCAATATCCACAAAAAATTCTTGACCAGCGATATTTTCAGATTCAAATACTCCGTGATAGCCGAAGGATTTTATTCCCTTAATTTCAATACGGTCAGCCATTAGCCAATACCAAATTCTTATGCGGGCTCACACTATGAACTCTAACTCCCCAAATTCTTTTCGCAAGCAGGCGCTTAGTTAGCTCAATAGTCGCCACCTCTCGCTCATCTGGAGTTTCGCTACCAAGGAAGCGTTTGCGCGAACCGCCGATTAATACTGGATAACCTAAATCGGTAATCTCTTCTAGTCGATTTAAAATCTCCCAATTGTGGGGGGCATCCTTAGCAAAACCTAAGCCAGGATCAATTATTAAATTATTTTTTGCAATTCCACTACGCAGCGCAGCCTCGATTTGAGTATTTAACTCAGCGATAACTTCCTTAACAACATCGCCATAAACTGCGCGATTATTCATATCTTTTGAGTGACCACGCCAATGCATCAATATGTATGGGCATCCCATCTCAGCAACGGTTTCGTGCATCAGATCATCAGCCAACCCACCACTAACATCATTAACAATGCTGGCACCTGCAGTGATCGCCAATTCTGCGGTCTGCGCCCGCATTGTGTCGATGCTGATCGGAACTCCTGCTTGCGACAATTTTTCGATTACCGGAAT
>CAXNDN010000006.1:0-18478 GCA_964201295.1 Candidatus Planktophila sp.
GAAATGGAGGCGGTAACTTGGCCAGAGTTCTCATCGCTTCATCCCTTTGCACCGGCAGATCAATCCAAAGGTTCGCGTCTCTTAATTGATCAGTTATCGAAGTGGCTCGTCGCGATCACTGGATACGATGCAGTTTCGCTTCAACCAAATGCCGGTAGCCAAGGTGAATTCGCCGGCCTATTAGCGATCCGCAACTATCACGATTCTCGCGGGGATAAAGATAGAAATATCTGCTTGATCCCTTCAAGTGCTCACGGGACCAATGCAGCAAGTGCAGTTATGGCTGGCATGAAGGTGATCGTTATCGAGTGCGATGAGGAAGGCAATGTCAGCCTCGCAGATCTCAAAGAGAAGATTGCACAAAACAGCCAGACGCTGGCTGCTCTTATGGTTACCTACCCATCAACCCACGGAGTATTCGAATCGGCGATATCCGAAATTTGCGCGATGGTCCACGACTCTGGCGGACAGGTTTATGTAGACGGTGCCAACCTCAACGCACTTGTTGGTACTGCGCAACCTGGAAAATTTGGCGCGGATGTTTCACATTTGAATTTACATAAAACTTTCTGTATTCCACACGGTGGTGGGGGACCGGGCGTTGGTCCAGTAATTGTTAAGTCACATTTAGCGCCATTCTTACCGAACCATCCACTCGATGAATCAGCAGGTCCTGCAACAGGTCCTGGCCCAATTTCAGCTGCGCCATTTGGTTCAGCGAGTATTTTGCCAATTTCTTGGGCATATATTCGTTTGATGGGGGGAGAAGGTCTAACTCATGCAACGGAAGTAGCCATACTTAACGCCAATTACATGGCCGCTCGACTCCGTTCTTCATATCCAATTCTCTACACCGGCAACAACGGCTTAATTGCCCACGAATGTATCCTCGATATTCGTGAGATCACCAAGATTTCAGGTGTAAGCGTCGATGACATCGCAAAGCGACTGATGGACTTTGGTTTCCACGCACCGACGATGTCATTTCCTGTTGCTGGCACTTTGATGATCGAGCCAACCGAATCCGAAGATATTCTTGAAATGAACCGCTTTATTGATGCAATGATCGCTATCCGTTCTGAGATTGATCAGATCATTGATGGTAAGCAAAAGGTCGAAGATTCGCCTCTACGACAAGCGCCACACACCATAGGAGCGACTGCAGCGACCATTTGGGATCGTACTTACTCACGAGAGGCGGGAGCCTTTCCAGCGACCAATACTGGATTGATACCAGGTGAGTTGATCGGGACTAGAGGCAAGTACTGGCCGACAGTTGGTCGAATTGATGGCGCCTTTGGCGACCGTAATTTAGTTTGTTCTTGCCTGCCTATAGAGGCCTACAGCTCCTAATTCACGCTCAGAAAGCGTGGGGATGGGCGTTTTCACCTTACTTAACATAATGTAACTTATCGGCGTTAGGTCTAAGCCTGCGTACAACGCCCCAACGGGTTATCTGAATAAGCGCCTCAAGAACAATCGCCTTAGTCATTTTGGAAACGCCATTGATCCGCTCCACAAAGGTAATCGGAACTTCTGTTGCAACCGCGCCAGCCAAATCTGCCGCCATTGCCATCTCAATTTGAAAACAATAACCAGTGGCTTGCATATCTTTAAGCTTTAAAGCATTAAGCAGTTCGACGCTATAAATTCGATATCCACCAGTTAGATCATTCAAATTGATCTTTAACGCAAATTTGGCATATCTGGTTCCGGTTTTAGACAATAGTTGACGAGACTTTGGCCAATTTATGACACTACCACCTGGGATCCAACGCGTTCCTAAGGTAATTGATCTGCCAGGTCTAACCGCCACAATAAGCGCTGACAGATCCTCAACGCGATGCGAGCCATCGGCATCCATGGTGACCACATGTGTATATGAGTCCGTTTTCAAAACTTTAGCAAAACCGGCGCGATATGCCGCACCCAAACCATTTTTAGCTGGACGGCGAAGAACTTCTACCCAAGGTAAGTGCAAATTGTCGACTAAATCTGCAGTTTCATCTGGAGAATTATCATCAATAACTAAGACACTAATCTCATCTACACAAGAACGTTTAAATATTTCTAATTTTTTTAATTGCTCAACTATCGTGGAAGATTCATTAAAGGTCGGGATTAAGATAACAAAATTCTTCATAAGAGGTTTCGCTTACGTACAGATAAAAGACCAAAAAGAGCAAAAAAAGATAAGATAATGATCTTAATCGGCGCTCCCCATTTACTTGCAGTTGTAGCGTGATTACTCAGGGGCAAATCCACCGTCAAATAGCCTTGAACATTTTCACCTATCTCATCTACTACCTCACCATTACTGTCGATGAACGCTGAGATTCCAATAGTAGAAACGCTCAAGATGCTGCGCGAATGCTCTTTAGCGCGAATGCGCGTTATCGCCAGCTGTTGTCGACTTTCTGCAGTACCTGAGAAGGTGGCGCTATTTGTCTGCACAATCAAAGCGCTCGAGGCAGCGCTCATCTCTGAAACAAGTCGATCATTGATAATTTCATAACAAATGATCGGTCCTAGCGCAGCGCCTGCCACCTGATGTGTCACCAGTTCATTTCCGGCCCTGAAATCAACAACAGATTTGGCGTACGGCGAAACTATTTCTGCCAATTTGCGCAACGGCATATATTCTCCAAATGGCGTAAGTCCACGTTTGATATATGTGCTGCTGCTGACGGCGCCGCCTGGTTGATACATAACCGATGCGTTAACTGGTGAGCCAACTACCTTCAATACAACCCCAGCTATAAGTGGAGCCTGCCTTTCATCGGTTAACTTAGCGATATCTGCCGCCACATTTGGATGTGAGTTAGGGTCAATATCTATCGCATTTTCTGGCCAAACAATTGCATCGTACGTTTCACTCGCATACTTATATGTAGCATCACGATGCAGGTTAAAGACCGCCTGAGCGCGAGAATTGAAATCTAATCCAACACTAGGGGTGTTTCCTTGTATAGCCAGCAATTTAACTGAACCACTCCCCTGCGGATTATCAGGAATCAGTGCCAGTGAAATAAACAACACCGCAAGTTTTGCGAGGTTACCCGCGCTAATTCGCGAGACTAGCGCAGCGAAAATTAGGGTGAGAGCAGAAAGGGAGAGCACTCCCCCGTAAGGCAAGAAGGCCGATGCTGGTGATTCAATTTGGCTAAATGCGATCCGTGTCCAACCAAAACCTCCAAACGGAAAGATTGAACGTAACTCCTCCATTAACAAAAACGCGGTGATTGTCCACCAGGTGTTCTTCCAGCGTCTTGCAACTGCACCCACTGGTATGTAGAAGAGCGCCTGCAGAAGTGATAAGAGCAACCAAGGCAGCGCACCTACATACTTACCTGACCAATATAAAACTATGGCGTTGTAGATAAGGCCAAAGGCGAAGGCGTGCAATAACGGTCTCTCAGATTTTGATAACTTACGTAAGAAAAGGCAATAGCCAAGTACTGCTAAAAACCAAACGCCAATTGGCGCAAAGGCGGCGCTGGCTAAAAACGCGGATAAGGCGATGATCACCATTTAAGCGCCGCTATCAATCGATCTACGCTAGCCCCCAGACCATAACGTTCTTTAATCTCATAAATCTTGGAAAGATCCGCTGGAGCCTGTGGCATTGCGATGTTCAGGGTTGGAAGCGCAACATCTCTAGCGCAATTGACTAACGTCGGTGCTATTTTTAAATAATCTGCGCCAGCGATTATCTTCTTAGCCAGCGCCGGTGTCAGCGCTTCGTGTGCATCGTGCGCGCCCTGCAGAGCCTGATCTACATCGGCGAAATTGTTCGCAATTAGCGCCGCTCCTTTCTCGCCGATACCTCGTACACCGGGAAGGCCATCGGATGGATCCCCCCGAAACATGGCAAAGAGCGCGTATCGATCACCCGGAATTGCGTATTTTCGCGCAACCCAAGCTTTATCAACTAGATCATGCTGGGATAAACCTTTAGCAAGATAGACCACTTTTACATCCCGTTTATCATCAACAAGTTGGAAGAGATCACGATCACCTGTGACGATTCGGATCGGTCCTGGCTCCCTAACTGCGAAGGTTGCCATCACATCATCAGCTTCGTAATCATCGACTCCAACCATTGGAATCCCGAACTCATCTAATAAATCTAAGAGAATCGGAATCTGTGGAGTCAATAAATCAGGCTCTTCTTCACCTTCACCATCTTCTTCTAAACGATTTGCCTTGTAATCTGGAAATAAGTCCACGCGCCAAGACGGGCGCCAATCGCCTTCGATGCACGCGACGATACGTTTTGGTGAGTACATAGTTATCAGACGAGCGGTCATATCTAAGTAACCGCGGATCGCATTCACCGGGGTGCCATCCGGTGCCAGCATGGTGTCGGGCATACCGTAGTAAGCGCGATACCAGAGTGAGGCGCTATCCAGAAGCATTAGCGTCATTGATCATCCACCATATATGAAACAACGCCACGATCTAAACGCTTAATCGCCTCTCGACAGACTGGCCGCAACGCTTCGCTGGCACCGGCGATCTGCACTAAAAGATCCATCAACTGTTTGGTAGATCGGACGAAATCTCCGACTGACATATCGCTGCCCTTTAAAACATTGGTTAGCGAGTTACCTTGTGCCCAGCGGTAAGAGATAAATGCGAAACCAAAATCAGGCTCTTTCTGTGTCTTGACATCAAAGTCGCTCTCAATCGCCTCCAACTTTGCCCATAATCGAGTTATCTCCGCCAACGCATTCGAAACGTTCTGGTGTGGCATCTTCGGCGCGTAATCCTCGCGAGATCTTGATTGGAAGATCATCGAAGATGCAACGGAGAGCAGCTCTGGCGCGGAAAGGTTATCCAGAATTCCGGCGCGGATCGTTTCCGTCAAAAGTAGATCTGATTCGGCGTAAATCTTCGCGAGAATCTGACCTTGTGCCAGAGGCTTCTCCCCCTCGATATAACCTAAATGAGTTAGAACATCGCAGATACGATCAAATGTCTTGGCGATTACATTAGTTCTATTCTCAACTCGTGCACGTAACCCGTCAGACTCGCGCGCCAGGCGTTCTGCCCTCTCCGCCAGGCGTGCGTGGGTTTCGCGATCGTTACAGGGATGGCAGGGGTGATTTCGCATCCGGCGCCGTAAATTATCTATCTCGCCTTCCATATGAGCACGTTGGCGGTTATCAAAGGTCTTCTTACCATCTCGCTTTGAAAGCAATTTCTCTAACTCTTTTATCTCAGATCTCAGAGCGGCATAACTTTCAAAATCTCCAAGGTGACACTTTGCGCTCTCCATAAGTTCTTCACGCGCCGATTCATTCTTCTTTATCTGTCGCACCAGACTGACTACTGCGCGATCGGCTTGGAACTGTGCGAAAGATGATTCGAGGCTGCCGTGCGCACGTTCGCGACCAAAGCGTGCGATTAAGTTAATCGCCATGTTGTATGTGGGAGTAAATGATGATCGCAGTGGATATGTGCGCGTTGATGCTAAGCCGGCTGCGGTTGCAGAATCTACGGTTGGTGACCATTGCACAACTGCATTGCCTTCGATATCTATGCCACGGCGACCAGCTCTGCCAGTTAACTGGGTGTACTCCCCTGGAGTAATTGGAACATGTGCTTCACCATTCCATTTAGTCAATTTCTCTAGGACCACCGTACGCGCCGGCATATTGATTCCTAAAGCTAAAGTTTCGGTTGCAAAGACCGCCTTTACTAGCCCCCGCTGAAAGAGATCCTCAATTGCATTTTTAAAACTCGGCAAGAGACCAGCATGGTGAGCAGCGATCCCACGCTCCAGAGCGGTTAACCATTCGCGATACCCCAGAACTTCGAGATCTTCTTCGGGTAAATTCGCGGTGAATCTCTCGGCCGTTGCCAGAATCTCCGCCCTCTCTTCGGTATTGGTTAACTTCAAACCCGCCGCTAAGCATTGCTTAACTGCGGCATCACACCCCATTCGCGAAAAGATAAAGGTGATTGCCGGAAGGAGATTTTCACGATTTAACTTCTCAATGATTTCAGCGCGTGATAGCCGTGACTCCTGCGCTCCCCATTGTTCGCGACGATGTCTTGGGATACGGACCTTGCGGAGCGCTTCGCGCTCTAGCGCTAATATTTCCGGATTGATCTTTCCTGGTTGGCTAAAGAGATCGACCAGATTGTCATTGATCAAAACATGTTGATACAAGGGAATCGGGCGATGTTCACTCACTATTACCTCAGTCTCACCACGCACCTCACCCAGCCATTCTCCAAATTCTTCTGCATTAGAAACTGTTGCCGATAACGAGATAACTTGAACCGATTCCATTAGGTGAATTAAGACTTCTTCCCACACAGCGCCGCGGAATTTATCAGCGAGGTAATGCACTTCATCCATCACCACCGAACCAAGATTTCCCAGAGTGGTCGAGTTGGCATAGAGCATGTTTCGCAGAACCTCAGTGGTCATTACCAAGATATCGGCCTCGGAATTTATATTGGTATCCCCAGTTAATAGACCAACCTTCTCTTCTCCAAAGCGCGCTACAAACTCTTGAAACTTCTGATTCGACAGCGCCTTAATTGGAGTCGTGTAGAAACACTTCTTTCCATTACTAATGGCCAGAAAGGCGGCAAATTCTCCAACAACTGTCTTGCCAGCACCAGTCGGTGCCGCCACCAGTACGCCATGCCCGCTCTCAACAGCGTGGCAGGCTTGAATTTGAAACTCGTCAAATGCGAAATCAAATTGTGCGATGAATTCAGAAGTCACTTGATGCTTACTTCGAGACTTTGCTGCCGCAAATTTTGCAGCTGGAGTAGTCATGGGAGCCACGATAGTCCAGCGCCAGCGATACATTCAGCGCGAACCGGAAGTCCACCAATCCGATCTCCATCGGCATATGCGACCGCTTCGGCGTGGAGTGAAACCCTTTTTGTCCTGTAGATCTCTACTTGGGGATGTTCGATGTGTTTTCCGCTAAAGACTTTAGGGAAAACTCTGATGAACTCCACCTTGCTCACCGGTCTAAGAACCATGACATCGAAGAGGCCATCTGACATCACAGCGTCCGGACAGACTTTCATTCCGCCACCATAACTATTGCCATTACCCACGGCGATCAACATCGCTTCAGTTTCGATTATTTGGCTATCTATCTCAATCTTGTACCTAAGGGGTTTAAATTTAGGAAGCTCCATCGCAATCGCCAAATTATATTTCATGGGACCCTTAGGCCACTTCAGGGTATTCGCCTTTTCGTTTACCACTGAATCAAATCCGGTTGATAGAACTGCGCCAAACCACTCTGAATCAACTAGGCCAAGATCGATCTCTTGGGGTGGCCTCGAGATAACGTGATCTAATTGTTTAGCAATACCCTTGAGATCCCATCCCTGTGCACGCACGAAATCATTTCCGGTTCCCGCTGGTATCACTGCAAATGGGATCTTACGGGGAACTACGAGCTGTAAAACAAGATGGGCGAGACCATCTCCCCCAACTGCGATAACGCCGCTACATAAATGGCCATTTTTATCAAGGAAAACTTCAAGATTAATTCGCAACTTTTCAGCGGAGGTGGCAGTAATTACTTCATAAGGCACTCTTTTACCCACGAAAAACCCAGCAACTTCGGTGCCTAGAACCGCTCCTTTACCTGCACCCGAAATCGGATTTATAACTATCGCCCACATAGATCTATATCTGCTCGGAGAGTGCGCTCTTTTTCGCCCGTCGACGATCATTTAATAATGCGATCACTCCCGCTAGTAGATAGAAACCAATCAGCGGCAAGGCCAGCGCTGCCATCGATAGCGGATCAGCGCTCGGTGTGAAGCCCGCGACGAAGAGCGTGATAGCAAATACCCAGATGCGCCATGGTTTTAATATCGCCAATCCGCTAAGAAAACCGATTAGATTAAAAGTCACTAGGAAGACAGGTAACTCAAAGGCAATTCCAAAAAGCAAAATCGCTCGCATCACAAAATCAAGGTAGTCATCGAATCGAACCAAGTTGTTTAAGGCATCAGGAGTAAATCCAAATAAGACGCGAACCGCTACCGGAAGAATTGAGTAACCCAGATAAGTGCCGGCTGCAAAGAAAGGCGTTGCGGCAATTAGAAAGAAAACTGAATATTTCTTTTCGCGACGGTGCAAGGCAGGTGCGATGAATGCCCAGAGTTGATAGAGCCAAATAGGCGCAGTCAATATTACCCCAGATAAAATCGCTACCTTGATCTGTAAATTAAGCGGACCGAGGACGCCATTTATATACAGCGCGCCACAATTATTAGCTCCACTTGACTGGGCAGCGGCAAGATCGCAGACCGGCTCTGCCAACTTGGTGATTATCTCGTTATAGAAAAACCATCCAATAATTGACCCTAAAGAGATTGCTAAAGCAGCGCGAACAACCCGTTTACGAAACTCCCGGAGATGTTCTATTAGCGGCATACGACCGCCGACGGTGGTCGCCATAGCGGTTAACGAGCGGCTGAGCCGTCTGTATCGTCCTTCTTCTCATCGCCATCGTCCTTCATATCTTTCATCTCACTCTTAAAGATGCGAAGTGAGCGACCAAGTGACCTCGCTGAATCAGGAAGGCGCTTGGCGCCGAAGAGAATGATTACAACTATAAGCAATAGAAGGATATGGCTCGGTTCGCGTAGAAAAGGCATGGCTAAAAGGTAGCGTATAGGCGCTCCTACGCGCATCAGCGCTTACTTAGAAAAGGCCCAAGTCTCATAAAGTTCTAAAGATTGGCGGCATTTCTCGGCGATCAGGGCGCGCGCAGATACTGGGGTAAGTACCTCAACCGATGTCAATGTACTTACGGCATTTCGCAGTAACCAGTCCTGGCTAAATGACGAAACTGTGATGCGCTCTGCCTTCGCCGATTCCCGAGCCTGATACGTAGCTCGGAATCTCTCCGATGAGGTACGAAAGCGCGAGCTAATAAGGAGATCCCATTCGAATCCAGATTCAAACCCAGATTCAAACCCAGGGAGATCTGCCATCTTCGGCGTAGCCACCGATAAAGTCGAAATTGTTACAGATTTCATATTATCTAAACGAAAGGTTCGAAATCCTGCAGCGCTCTGACAGTAGGCATGCAACACCTCGAAGCCGTGATCTAGCGATATCTCCAGCGGAGTAATCGTGCGTTCGGTGACGGTATCGCGAATCGTCGAATGGTAGTTGATAAGCAAATCCTTGCGACTTTTAATGGCCTGACCAATGGCGGCGCGATGGGATGAATCAACTATCGGCATCGCCGTTGCAACATTACCAACAATATTCTTGATCCTAGATATCAACTGTGAAATCGCTTCCAGTAAATCTGAGCGTTCGGCGTCAAGTGAATTAGCTAGGATGTCGAGTCCAAGTAAGATAATTACTAATTCTTGTTTAGTAAGCAAGCGAACACGTTGTAATACTTCTGCGTTTCGGATACTTACGTAGCCTGATTCAAAGTCGAGATCAATGAGTTCTAACGGCGTGTATCCCGGCAAGCCGCACATCCACAAGGTATTTAAATCACTCAGCAGTTCACTTTCGGTAAGGCTAAATTCTCGTGCTAAATCGGTAAGTGCAATACCCTGATGTGTTGAAATGAATGGCACCAGATCTAGGAGCCGCGCTGCTTTCTCAACCGGTGTGGATTGCGGTTTAGCCATATTTAACCACCCCAGATTTAAGGTGAGCAATAATTTCGTCTCTCAAAGATAGTGGCTCTGAGACAATTACATCGCTTCCATACCAAAGCACTTCTTCGACAAATCGTTCGTGATCACGATATTCGAGTTCGTACTCTTGCCAGCCCAGGGGGGCTCTCCCACCTTTTATCTCAACTCCGCGACTTCGAAGATTGAGCCCCCGACCATCGCGCAGAAAGAGAGTGGCCTTTAGTAGCCCAGATGGCTTTGCAAATGCGCTATCTACATCAACATCCAACGGAATCTCGTAAGACCCGGACCTACCCTGCAACTTTAAATCACCAGAGATCCGATCCAAACGAAAGACCCTTAGCGCTTTGCGATCTAAATCATTGCCGAAGATGTACCAATGACCATAACGTGAGGTCACCGCATATGCTTCCAGCGCCCTGCTCTCTGGTTGCAGTGTCTCGCTTAAATAAGAAAACGAGAGGACCGTCTTTGAGGTTATCGCAGATATTGCGACCGCTAAATTCTTATCTTGTGAAATGATTGCAGGTGCGAAATTGAGGAGTAATTCGGTGTCACTTTCGATACCGATCGCGTGGAGCTTATTTAGCGCACTCAGCGCAGAAGGGGCCATCGAAGCACCGCGCCACGCTTCTGCAGCCAAAGAAAGCAGCGCAATTTCTTGGGCATCTACTTCGCCCAGTTGGAATTGATAATTCTCTGGCTTGATTCGATAACCAGATTCATCTTCGAACAGTGGATCAAATGTTCCAACCTCAATTTCGATTCCCAAATTTCGCAGGTCGTCCTTGTCGCGTTCAAACATCCGCTCTTTGCTGTCGTCAGCGCCCTCGTAACCATCAACGGTTCGAAAAATCTCTGATTTAGTTATATAGCGTTTGGTAGCAAGTAGGGCGATAGTTAGATTAACTAAACGTTCAGTCTTCCGCGACACCGTAAGCACCTTTCGCGGGACGTCGCCGGCGAGCTAAGACTTCAACACCGGGCGCCATCCGTCGTGCAAAGATGAGAAAACCAGTGTGACCAATCATTCTCTGTTGCGGCCTAACCGCTAAACCCTCGTGATGCCAACCGCGAACCATACTTTCGAAACTCTCCGGTTCGGTAAAATGTCCATCGCTCTTAAGTGCCTCGGCCGTGGCCGATAACTGTGTAGTTGTTGCGACGTAGGCCATGTAAACACCTCCGGGGCGAAGCACTTTTGCAGCAAGTTCCACACACTCCCAGGGCGCCAACATATCGAGTATGACTCGATCAAAATCTTCGCTGAACTCTTTCTCCTGCACAGATCCAATATCTAACGACCAGTTATCCGGTGGACCACCGAAGTAACTTTCAATATTTGACTTCGCATTATCGGCAAATTCTTCACGCCGTTCAACTGAGTGAACATGCCCGTTGGCACCTACCGCGCGAAGTAAGGAGAGAGTCAGCGCGCCACTTCCGACGCCTGCCTCAAGAACGCGTGCGCCAGGAAAAATATCGGCGAACCCGATGATCATTGCGGCATCTTTCGGATAAACAATCGTTGCTCCGCGTGGCATAGATAAAACATAATCGGTCAATAGTGGAATAAATGCAGTGAACTTTAACCCTGCACTTGTACTTACAACCGAACCTTCTGGAAGCCCAATCAGATCATCATGAACAATCCAGCCTTTATGGGTATGCCACTCTTTACCTGGCGTGATGGTGATGCTGTAAATCTTTCCCTTTGAATCAGTGAGTTGCACACGATCGCCAGCCACAAAAAATCCACGGTTACGCATCTCAGCGCTGCTGGCTTTATCTTTAGGTGGCTTTGGCACAGGAGCATCTTAAGCGTTAACCGCGCAAAGGATGTATCTTCCTTCTTATGGACCAGTTGCGCCTCTCCCCCAGCCGCATAAATGATTTCAATAACTGTCCACAACTCTACAAATATCGAACGATCGACTTACTGCCTGAGCCGCCAAGTATCGATGCTGAACGAGGAACTTTAATTCACACAATTTTGGAAGATCTCTTTGAGTTACCTGCCGCCGATCGTGACCTGGCCCGAGCTACAGAACTATTACCCAGCCGCTGGCAGGCGCAGATTGAGGCGAAGCCCGCGATTGCAGAGTTAGTTTTGGATCAAGGCGCGTGGTTTAAGCGGGCCGAAGAGTTACTTGGAAATTATTTTTCACTTGAATCACCCGCCACTTTCGAGGCGACCTATCGCGAACTTCACTTGGAGATGGATCTATCAGAGAAACTTTACTTGCACGGTTATGTAGATCGGCTAGATGTGGCGCCTACTGGAGAAGTACGAATCGTGGATTACAAGACCGGTAAATCACCGAAGCCTGGCTGGGAAGAGAAAGCTCTCTTTCAACTACGTGTTTACGCACTTCTCTATTGGAAGAACCACGGAGTTATACCTAAGTTACTGCAGTTGATTTACCTGGGAGATACCCGACTTGTGAAAAGCATCCCAACTGAATCTGATCTAATTAAGACGGAGAGAATTCTCTTTGATATCGCAGAAGATATCTTGCGTGCCATAGAACGTAACGAATTTCGACCAAGACCAACACGTTTATGCGATTGGTGTTTCTTTAAGACGATCTGCCCAGCTCACGTTGGTTGATCTCAAACCAATTCTCTAAACTTTCTAGACTAACCTCGTTAAAACTTTTAACGATTTTTAGCCTTGGCTCTTCTAGCACTTCCACAAAATGCGGTATCCCAACTACGAAAGCGCCACTCGCTCTGGCTGCGGTCAGGCCAGTTGGAGAGTCTTCAAAGATTAAACAGTGTTTGATGTCGACCCCCAACAATTTGGCGGCGTGCAAGTAAGGGTCTGGAAAAGGTTTGGTCCGTTTGATATCCCCCGCGGCAACCGAGCACTCAAAGTACTTTTCATTCATACCCGCTAAGACGGCATCCACGATCGTACGGGGACTAGCTGATACCAAGGCCTGCGCTATCTCAGTTTTGCTTAACTCTCTAGAAAATTCCAAAGCTCCCGACATTAGCGAAACCTTGCCGGACATCCGCTTCTTCATCTCTGCGACAATCAAGTTTCCTAATTGCTCCGGTGTTTTGGAACCTTTTAAACACTCCGACATATATTCAGTTACTCGCTCGAGTGGGCCGCCTAAGCACTTCAATTGATCATCGGGAGTCCAGTCGTAACCGTTGGATCGCATCATCGCAGATTCAGCAGCGTGCCAATCTGGTTCAGAATCTATGAAAAGGCCATCCATATCAAAGAGAACTGCCTGAAACATTGAGGAACCTTTCAAAGGCTAATTAGCGTTAAAGTATTTTGCTTCAGGATGATGAACAATAATTGCTGAAGTGCTCTGCTCGGGATGCAATTGGAACTCTTCCGAAAGTTCTACGCCGATACGACCAGGTTCAAGGAGTTCGCAAAGTTGAATTTGATCTTCCAAATTAGGGCAGGCTGGATAACCAAATGAGTAACGTGAACCGCGATATCCCTGGTCCAGGATCCCTTGTAGATCTGCTGAATCGTCGCCCCGCACCTTAAACTCTTCACGTACTCGAGCATGCCAATGCTCGGCCAGCGCCTCGGTCAATTGAACCGATAAGCCGTGTAGCTCAAGATATTCGCGGTAACTATTTGCAGCAAATAACTCTGCCGCTGCTTTACTGATCTCAGATCCCATAGTCACGACATGAAATGCAACTACATCAGTCTTTCCCGAATCTTTGGAAGCAAAGAAATCGCTTAAACATAATCTGCGATCGCGAGATTGACGTGGGAATGAGAATCGCGTTCTCTCTTGCCCCTGCTTCTCTCCTTCGTGATGCAAAATTACTAAATCATTTCCTTCGCTGTAGCAAGGAAAATATCCATAAACAACAGCTGCATTTAACCAACCTTTTGATTGGACCTGATTTAGTAAAGCACGCAAACGTGGGCGTCCTTCATTCTCGGCCATCAGATCGAATTCACCGCGCGCGCCCTTTAGCCCCCATTGTCCGACATAGAGCGCTCTCTCATCAAGCATGCCAACATAGTCAGCCAATGGAACACCTTTGATGATTCGTGAACCAAAAAATGGTGCAGGTGGAATATCGACATCACTTGCGACATCACTGCGTTCTGTATCAATGACTTGAACTTCCGTCTTCTGTGGACGAAGCGGAACCTTACGTTCGCGCAATTCAGGTAGAGCCGCTCCTGGAACACCTTTCTTAACCGCCATAATCGCATCCATTAAACGCAAACCCTCAAACGCATCACGTGCATATCTAACTTCACCCGGAAAGACCGCTGCTAAATCTTGTTCCACGAATGCGCGGGTCAGAGCCGCTCCCCCAAGAACGATTGGCCACTTCTCGGCTAAGCCTCGGTTGGTAATCTCTTCTAAATTCTCTTTCATGATGACGGTAGATTTAACAAGTAAACCGCTCATGCCGATCGCATCTACATCTGATGCTTGCGCAGCATCAAGAATCTGGTTGATGGTCTGCTTTATACCGATATTTACCACTGAATAACCGTTATTTGACAAGATGATATCGACAAGATTTTTACCAATATCGTGGACATCTCCCTTTACGGTGGCAAGGAGCATCGTGCCACGACCGCCATCATCGCTCTTCTCCATAAATGGTTCGAGGTAGGCAACTGCCGTCTTCATCACTTCTGCGCTCTGCAATACGAATGGCAGTTGCATCTCGCCCTTTCCAAAGAGTTCACCGACAACCTTCATCCCTTCGAGCAGATGGTCATTGATAATCAATAGCGGCTTGATGCCCTCTCGCATCGCCAACTCTAAATCATCAGTCAGGCCAACTTTTTCGCCATCTATGATTCGGCGTTGTAAGCGTTCGGTAAGTGGAAGAGCTGCAAGTTCGGATGCCCGAATATTTCGCGATACTGCGAGTTCAACGCCCTCAAAGAGTTGTAAAAATTCAGTTAACGGATCATAGACACACGCTTCGCCGTCGTATTTACGTCGGTCATAAATAAGATCTAGCGCAACTTCTCGCTGTCGCTCATTGATACGCACCAATGGGGTGATCTTTGAGGGATGAACTATCGCTGAATCTAAGCCTGCCACAACGCACTCGTGGAGAAAAACTGAATTGAGGACTACTCGCGCAGCTGGATTTAATCCGAAGGAAACATTTGATACACCCAGCGTTGTCTGTACCTCAGGGAACTCGGTTTTCAAAGCACGAATCGCGTTAATAGTTTCTATTCCATCACGTCGAGTTTCTTCTTGGCCAGTTGCAATTGGGAAAGTTAAACAATCAATCAGAATATCCCCAGTATTCATCTGCCAATTTTGATTGAGGTCATTTATTAGTCGGCGAGCAACTCGTAATTTCCATTCACAATCCCGCGCTTGTCCTTCTTCATCAATAGTTAGTGCGACGACAGAGGCGCCGTGTTCTTTCACTAGCGGCATAATCCTGGCGAATCGTGAAGTTGGGCCATCACCATCTTCGTAATTAACGGAGTTGATGACACTTCTTCCACCAAGAGCTTCCAAGCCAGCCTTTAAAACGGCAGGCTCAGTTGAATCCAGAACTATCGGCAAAGTAGATGCGGTCGCAAAGCGAGTTGCAAGTTCAGTCATGTCCTTTGCGCCATCGCGACCTACATAATCAACAGAGAGATCAAGCATATGTGCGCCATCTCGGATCTGATCTCGCGCTATTTCAACGCAAGTTTCCCAATCTTCACTGACCAGGGCATCGCGAAAAGCGCGTGAGCCGTTGGCATTGGTGCGTTCCCCAATGGCCATATAAGTATTGTCTTGTCTAAACGGTACATATTGGTAGAGCGAGGATGCGCCCGGATCTAAATCACTTTCGCGTTGTGGCAGGGCCCTCGCACCTAACTTCTTTACAACCGCTGCCATGTGCTCTGGAGTTGTTCCGCAGCAGCCACCAATAAGTGCAATTCCGTAATCCCCGACAAATGTTTCTAGCGCTTGCGCCATTTCATCAGGTCCAAGTGGATATTCAGCGCCCTTAGCACCAAGAATCGGTAATCCCGCATTTGGCATCACTGAGATTGCGCAATTGGAGTACTTGGAAAGATAACGAAGATGCTCCGACATTTCTGCTGGGCCAGTGGCGCAATTGAGCCCAATTAGATCAATTCCTAGCGGCTCAAGAGCATTTAGTGCGGCACCAATTTCAGATCCCAATAACATCGTTCCTGTGGTTTCAACTGTTACTTGCGCGATAAGAACAACGTCGTAGTCAACTTCTGCGATCGCTTGACGTGCTCCGTTAACCGCAGCCTTGGCTTGCAATAAATCTTGAGTCGTCTCAATTAGCAGCGCATCACAGCGACCATCTAATAAACCTTTTGATGCTGTGTAGTAAGCATCTTTAAGAAATTGATAGGTGGTATGTCCAAGGGAAGGAAGTTTTGTTCCTGGACCTAATGATCCCAGCACAAAGCGAGGTCTCTCTGGGGTGCTTGCCTGGTCTGCGGCCTCACGTGCAATAACTGCACCAGCATAAGCCAACTCATAAATACGATCTTCAATTCCGTATTCCGCCAAGTTTGCCCAGTTAGCGCCAAATGTATTTGTTTCGATCGCATCAACACCGGAAGCTAAATACTGCTCGTGGACTGCGCGGACGATATCCGGGCGAGAGACATTTAAAATCTCATTGCAACCCTCGTGGCCTTGAAAATCTTCGAGGGTGGGATCTGCCTCTTGCAGCATTGTGCCCATTGCCCCATCAGCGATTACCGTGCGCGAGGCTAGGGCCAAGCGCAGCGGCCCAGCGCTTCTATTGCGATTCTGACTCGTCACATAAGCGAGGTTACCGTAAGGTGGCGATGTGGAGATTCATAAAATTCCGGCTCTTCGTAATCCAGTGATGATAATCGCATTTTCGGGATGGAACGATGCCGCAGAGGCAGCTACCAACGCCACATCTCATATCCTCGCTTCTTGGACTGGTACCGAGCATGTGATCAACGATGAAGTTGGAGTTGTTCCTGAACTAATCGCTGATATAGATCCAGAAGAGTTTTATGATTTTCAAGTAAATCGTCCAATGGTGGAAGTCGATGACTCTGAAATTCGTTCACTTACTTGGCCCGGAACACAAGTATTTGGATTACCGACACCGAACTATGACTTCGATTTCATTGTCGTTCGCGGCGTCGAACCATCAATGAAATGGAAGACATTTACCCACGATTTACTTGATTTGGCCGATGACTTTGAAGTGCAAATGATCATAACTCTCGGTTCAATGCTCGCCGATGCACCCCATTCACGACCAATAACCGTGACCGGTAGCGGCGCCCATCCAGATCTGGCAAAGCGGTTGGGCGTTGAAGTAAGCAAATACGAAGGCCCTACCGGAATTCTCGGAGTTATTGCCGATGCCTGTATCCGTCGCGGCATAGATGCGATCTCGCTCTGGGCCGCTATTCCGCACTATGCCAGTAACTCACCAAGCCCAAAAGCAACACTAGCTCTTGTTAACGCCTTAGAAGATTTTCTAGAGATCTCACTTCCACAAGGTGATCTCCATGCCGAGGCGTTGGAATGGGAATCTGAAGTCGATGAACTAGCACGTGAAGATAGCGATGTTGCAGAGTATGTAAAAGCGCTAGAGGATAGTAAGGATTCTGCACTTTTGTCGGATGTTTCGGGAGAAGAGTTGGCGCGTGAGTTGGAGCGTTTTCTGCGCCGTCAAAGTGGAAGCTAGATCGCGATACCAAGAAGTGCATCAATTGCGCGACTTAACTCACCTGGTTTACCACCACTGCCACCGTCATTGGTCGCACTGATCCAATCCTGAAGAGATTTTAAAGCGCGCGGGGTATCAATGTCCTGTGAGAGCGCGACGACGATCTCATCTATAACTTCATCAGTAGGTGCGACCTCCATCCGAGATAGCGCGATCCGTAAACTGTCTAAAAACTCCTGCGCAATATTTAAATCACTTTCTTGCCACATGTGATCTTGGCGATAATGATGCGACATAAGAGCAATACGAATAGCCATTGGGTCAACTCCTGCATTCAGCAGCCTTGAAACAAAGACTAAGTTCCCCTTTGACTTGCTCATCTTTTCGCCATCTAAGCCGATCATTCCGGCATGAACGTAATTTGCAGCGAACTCCATACCGTTGATCGCCTTGCCCTGCGCGGCTGACATCTCGTGATGCGGGAAGATTAAATCGCTGCCCCCACCTTGAATATCTATCGATGTATCTTCTCGAGGATCGATATCCAAGTAGCCAAGAGCAATTGCGCAACATTCGATATGCCATCCCGGCCTACCGACTCCGTATCCACTCTCCCACCCTGGTTCATTGGGGCGTTGTGCTAACCAAAGCAGCGCATCAAGAGGATCCTGCTTACCTTTGCGTTGTGGATCTCCGCCACGTTGACTAAAAATTTCTATCATTTGACTTTGTGAAAGCTGTGAACGTCTTCCAAATTCGCTATCACTGCGCACTTTGAAGTAATAATCGTTATCAACTCTATAGACCGTTCCTGCCTCTTCCAGGCTAGCGATGGAAGCGATCACAAGTGGAATGGCTTCGACCGCTCCGATGTAGTGAGCAGGTGCAAGAATATGTAGAGCCACCATATCTGAGCGGAAGAGATCGATTTGCGAAGTTGCTAACTCACGCCAATCGATACCGTCCCGATTAGCTCGCTCCAAGAGCGGATCATCAACATCAGTAATATTTTGCACATAGAGAACTTCGCTACCCGTGGCCTTCAAGTATCTATTGATTAGATCAAATGCGAGGTAAGTATTGGCGTGACCCAAATGCGTTGCATCATAAGGAGTAATCCCACACACATAGATTCGGTACTTACTCT
>CAXNDN010000007.1:0-18279 GCA_964201295.1 Candidatus Planktophila sp.
TCGGAGGCAAGCCAAGGGCTTCAATTGCGGCATCTCGGGATTCCGTAGCGGCAATAACTGCTCTCTGCCGTGCATTCATACTCTGCCGCTTTTGACTTTGCGTTTGAGAGGCCGACTTAGTCGAATTTATATCAGATAACGCTTTAAAAATTGCTTCCTTGAAAACCTTATTTATTTCTCGTCTGCTCTCTTCATAAATTTTCAACTCTTTGCGAAATTCTTTTAGCGCGATTTCATATGCAGTGCTCGGATTGATGCTTTTTTGAATAGTCGGCGCAGGCGTCTTAATGTCGGCCGCGGCAGTTGAAATGGAAATTAAAGGGGCAAGAAATAGCGCTGTCGCAACAAAGGCAACTGGCCTGATTCGCATTTCTAACCTCACTCTTCCTAGGGATAAGTATCAGCCAAGAGCTTGTGAGAATTCGGTGAAAACACCTACTTGATTGAAATTATCGCCTTGCTCCTTGGCTATTTATGCGCGGGCATGCGAGGCTAGCGCCATGACCGAACTAATTCTTATCGTCGATGACGAAGCCGGAGTTCGTGAACTGCTGGGAGATGCGCTGCGCATCGCTGGTTTTGAAACAGCAACTGCTCAAGATGGTATGTCTGCCCTTACGGCGATCCGCAATAAGAAACCAGATCTATTGATAATAGATGTGAACATGCCGTTGATGGATGGTTTTGAGCTAGTGGAGAGACTTCGTTCCGTGGGTGATAACACCCCGGCGTTAATGTTGAGCGCGCGTGCGGATCGAATTGATGTGACGAGAGGTTTGACTCTCGGTGCAGATGATTATGTAACCAAGCCATTTGGACTCGAAGAACTTTTGCTGCGCGTTAAAGCGATTCTTCGCCGATCCCAGATTTCAGAGACAAGCGCAGCGGAATTGCGCTGTGGTCCCATAGTTATCATTGAATCCAGCCATACTGTTAAATTTAATGAAGAGACAGTAGATCTATCCCCAACAGAATTTAGACTCCTTCAGGTTTTAGTAGAAAATAAAAATCGAGTATTAAGTAAGAGCTTGCTTCTTGATGAAGTCTGGGGCATTACCTTTGAATCTGAAAGCACAGTTGCTGATACCTATATTTCATACCTGCGCAAGAAATTACATAAGGATGGATTTGAAGGGATTAAGACGGTTCGTGGCGTTGGCTTCGTAATTCAGGAGCCAAAGTAAATATGAAGAAATCTAGTAGCAAGTACGCAGTTATCTCAATTTTTGTAACCACAATGCTTTCTAGCGTAATTGGCGGATTCGCTACTATCGATGCAAGAAATTCTGATTTGCAGCAAATAGACACATCAATAAACCTCGTTATTGAACGTGTAAATGCATATCCAGCAGAGGCCATCGGCGCTGCCATCTTTACCGTAGATGAAGAGAGTTTAGATTTAACTCTCGTACTCATAACCAAGGAGGGGGATGAGACGGTTGTAAATGAATCTCGCCTAATCTACCCAGGCATTAACTCAATGGAAATTGTTAAGAAAGCTCTTCTGGCTCCTATCTCTATTGAAGGTGCGAGCCCATTTCGATTCAGAGCGATCGAAATCGCAGGTGGCGACTATTTAATTATCGCCGTAGATCTAGCCCAAATAAACGCTAATTTAAACAACAATCTAAAAAATATAGTTGGCTTCACTTTTGTAGCTAATGCCCTGGCAATTTTCATCTCAATTTTCTTGCTACGACGTCATAATCGCGGCTTTGATGCAAGGGCGTTAGAGAGAATGCAGAGATTCTTGGGTGATGCTTCGCACGAATTACGGACACCATTGACGGTAATCAAGGGATATAGCGAGATGCTGAGCAAAGGCCAGATGAGCGATGTGGTTGATAGAGCGAGAGCTTTTTCTCGCGTCAATTCTGAGATAGAGCGGATGGAGAATTTGATTCATGATCTGCTGCTGCTTGCCGAACTCGGTGAGAGTCGGCCAACTACTTTTGAAGAGCTGGAGTTAACAGAGTTAATCCAGGCGCATATCAATGATTTTCAACTCTTTAATAAAGGGCGGAAAATTGAAATTACACTAGAAAGTAATTGCGAACTCAAAGGCTCTCGTGAACACTTAAATAGAATCATTCAAAACTGCTTATCCAACATCATCCGCCACACTCCTGCGGATGCAGCCGTTGCCGTCACTCTAAAAAGCAAAGGCAAGAGAGTCAATTTAATTATTGAAGATGGTGGACCCGGTCTTCCAGAGAGCGCCTATCGCACCGAGATTGCAGCGATGAATCGTTTCGATCCATCGCGTTCGCGCGATAGCGGCGGGTCAGGACTTGGCATGAGTATCATCGCTGCGATTGTGCAAGAACATGACGGAAAACTTGAATTACGAAAGAGCGACTTAGGTGGCCTTGCCGTAGTTATTGAATTACCGAAGTAATTACTTTCGCTTTGCTGTTACGACCAAGCTCGATACCGTTGCAATCGCTAGTACGCCGACAATCACAGACAAGCTTTGAGTAATTGTAATCTCAGGAATTTTAATTCCAGCTATCTCGTGAATATCGACCGCATGGAAAGCATGAAAAAACAGTTTAATTCCGATAAATCCTAAGATTACCGACAGTCCTTTTCCGATATAGATCAAACGCTGCATTAGGCCACCGATTAGGAAGTAGAGCTGGCGCAGACCCATTAGAGCAAAAATGTTTGCTGTGACTACTACATAGACATTATCGGTTAGGCCAAATATCGCCGGAATCGAATCAAGGGCAAAGAGAATATCCGTTGCACCCAAGGCAAGTAACGCAATGGTAAACGGTTTTAGACCCTTAGCTCTCAAATACTCTATTAACTTGCTTTCCTTCTCTTCTTCTTTTTCTTGTGAACCTTCTAAAAATAGATGGACTGCTGTGTAGATCAAGAAGGCGCCAAAGATAAAGAAGACCCACTCAAATTGTTTTATTGCTGCGGCACCCAAGGTGATTGCGATGATCCGGAAAACTAATGCGATCAAAATTCCAAATAGAAGAGCGAGCTGCTTACTCTTCTCTTCAATTTTTAACCTGCTCAAAATAATTACAAATACAAATAAGTTATCAAACGAGAGTGAATATTCAGTTAGCCAGCCAGCAAAGAACTCCTGCTGAGTTTGTGCATCAGTCCATGTCCCGAGATGAATACCAAATGCGATTGCTAGGGATACATATAAAAAGCTCCATAGGGTCGCTTCTTTCAGAGTGGTATTTTGATTGCGCCTTGCCACCGCCCAAGTGAAGTCAAGGGCGACGATTATTGCCAAGATTGAGGCGGTTAGGATCCAAGCGCTATTTGTAATCACGAGCAGAGCGTAATGCATCGGGAACTAAGGTATTTTAAATGCATGGATTCGACACTTGCTGCAGCGCTTGCGGAAGTGTTCGCTGGCTTGGAAAAGTCTGATGATTTCGTGAGATTGGTCCTATCCGGCCGCCGGCGCAATATGCAGACGCCAACCGAGCGAGTTGATGTTAAACCGGTGCTGATAAAAGGTGAGGTTAAATACCAGATCTCACAGAGCGACGGTCGCGCTATGACCACCAAAAACTATAGCCCAGCAGAATTTATCGCCCTCAATCTTCTCGATGCAGGCTTTGCAAATATTTTGCTGGAACAAAAGAGTGGCTCGATATCTATTCGCATTACCAAGAAGGGTGAAGCGCTAGTTCACCGCACCAACGATTTATTTGAAGCTGATCTTTCGCACGATCGCTCAAAGGCGCGGCTTTTGGATCCAAGTGATCCCTTCTTGATTGAAGTTGGAATCTCAGATTCTGCCGGTAAAGTTAAAGCCAGTAAGAACGACAAGTACCTGCAAGTTGAAGAGTTCTTAAGATTGTTAGTTCCTTCGCTAAATTCTGCGATCGCCGCTGGCCATATCGCTAAGCCCACCGCAGCGCTACCGCTATCAATCGTTGATTTAGGCTGTGGGCATGCCTATCTAACATTTGCTGCGTATCAATATTTAGCCAATCAAGGAATTCCCGTGAAGGTAATCGGGATAGATGTGCGCGAGAGTGCACGTCTGCGCAATAATCACATCGCCGAAAAATTGGGAATCTCAGAGAGTATTACCTTCCTTGCTGAAGAAATTTCGCAAACCACTTTAAAGTCAGCCGATGTAGCAATTGCTTTACACGCTTGCGATACCGCAACTGATGATGCAATCGCTTGGGCGGTAAGCGCTGGCGCTAAGTTGGCTTTAATTGCACCTTGCTGCCATCACGATATTCAGGCTCAAATGGTTGGCTCGCCAGAACCTTGGCAGATCATTACTAGAAATGGAATTATGAAAGAGCGGCTTGGTGATTTGATTACCGATGCCTTGCGCATGCAGATAATGAAATTATTGGGCTATCGCGTTGAAGCGATTGAATTTATTGGGGGAGAGCACACCCCTCGCAATTTGATGATTCGAGCAGTAAAGACTGGTGCTGGCGCCGATAGCGCAGAGAAATCACGCTATGACGCGATGATCGCGCTCTGGAATGTAAAGCCTGCACTAGCAACGCTACTGAACCGTTAGACTTACGCACATGTCTAAAGTGCTTGCCTCCCTTCCGATCGGCGAAAAAGTAGGTATCGCCTTCTCTGGCGGTCTCGATACTTCTGTCGCTGTTGCTTGGATGCGTGAAAAGGGTGCGATTCCCTGCACATACACCGCAGACCTTGGGCAATATGACGAGTCAGATATTGATTCAGTTCCGGTGCGCGCCAAAGAGTATGGCGCAGAAATTTCTCGCTTAGTAGATTGCAAGAATTCTCTCGTAGAAGAAGGCTTAGCGGCGATTGCTTGCGGTGCATTCCATATCCGTTCCGGTGGCAAGCAGTACTTCAACACAACTCCACTTGGTCGTGCTGTGACTGGAACTTTATTGGTGCGCGCAATGTTGCAAGATAAAGTTGAAATTTGGGGTGATGGCTCAACCTATAAAGGCAATGACATTGAGCGTTTCTATCGTTATGGATTACTAGCTAATCCAAATCTGCGTATATACAAGCCTTGGTTAGATGCAGACTTTGTTCGCGAACTCGGTGGCCGCAAAGAGATGTCTGAATGGTTGGTATCTCATAAATTCCCTTACCGCGATAGCGCTGAAAAGGCTTACTCCACAGATGCCAATATTTTAGGCGCAACCCACGAAGCAAAAGATCTGGAAAACCTCGACGCTTCCATCGAAATTGTTAACCCAATTATGGGCGTTAAGTTCTGGGACTCTGCGGTGTCTATTCCGAGCGAAGATGTGAAGATCCAATTTGTACAGGGACGGCCCGTTGCCATTAACGGTAAAGATTTCAGTGATGTAGTTGCGCTTATGCAGGCAGCTAATGAGATCGGTGGTCGCCACGGACTTGGCATGGCAGATCAAATAGAGAACCGGATTATCGAAGCTAAGAGCCGCGGAATTTATGAAGCTCCCGGAATGGCGCTACTTTTTATTGCATACGAGCGTTTATTAAGTGCGATCCACAACGAAGACACTATTGCTAATTACCATGCAGAAGGTCGTCGCCTAGGACGTTTGCTTTATGAAGGCCGCTGGCTAGACCCACAATCTCTAATGTTGCGTGAGTCATTGCAACGTTGGGTGGCCTCAGCTGTCACGGGTGAAGTTACGATTCGCTTACGCCGTGGAGATGATTTCTCGATCATTAATACAACAGGTCCTGCACTTAGTTACCACCCAGAGAAACTTTCTATGGAACGTACTGAAAACGCTGCCTTTGGGCCGGTTGATCGCATTGGGCAGTTAACGATGCGCAATCTTGATATCGCTGATACTCGCGCCAAGTTAGAGTTGTATCGTGATCAAGGTCAATTGGGTACTGGTGAATTTAATTTAATCCGCGAAATTGGTGAGGGAGAAAAAAAATAATGAAACGCAAACTTGCAGGAATTTTGGCAATTTCATTGGTACTACTAACTGGATGTGGAGATAAAGAAGTGAGCGCAACCGCAGATAATTTGCCGACAGTCACAACGAATATGGGTGAAGCTCCAACCATCGGCGCACCGAGCGGCACCCCACCTACAACTCTTGAAGCGAAAGATCTAGTTGTTGGAACTGGCGTTGAAGTGACACCAACTTCTACGATTACCTTTCATTACACCCTTATGACTTGGTCAAATGGCGCACTTGTTGAATCTTCTTGGAATAGCGGTTCACCTGCAACATACCCACTTTCGAATTTGATTCCGGGCTGGCAGCAAGGGATTCCGGGGATGAAGGTCGGTGGTCGCCGTTTGTTGGTAGTCCCACCTGATCTTGGTTACGGAGAGCAAGGTAGCGGGTCAGTTGGTCCAAATGAGACCTTGGTTTTCGTAATGGACATCGTTAGCGTCGCCTAGCAATCATCTTAAGGTAATCAATAGGCAGAGGTAACAGCAACACTGCTGAAGGCGCTAGAATAAAGGTGTTGTTTTTCGGGGTCGATGTAATTTCGAACCGGCAGTTAAAGTCTGCGACCCGGTCAAGGCCATTGACCGGTGGATTGGGTGAAATTCCCGAACCGACGGTTAAAGTCCGGATGAGAGAAAATCAACGTGTGGTCGGTGCGTGCTTTCTTTTTGGTATTTTCAAAGAAAGCTTTGGTGCATTGGCTCGTACCGCTTTTCCACCCCGAGATGCAACATCCGTTCTCGAATAAGGGTGTTGGCGATGAAGCAAGTACTGAGTGCAGAAGCTGCGATGGCACGTGCCATCGATTGTGCGCGCCTTGGTCTTGGCCAGACATATCCAAATCCAATTGTTGGCGCAGTTATAACTAGCGCTACTGGGGAAGTGCTGAGTCAGGGATTTCATCAAGGAGCAGATCACGCAGAAGTTATCGCGATAAATGCCGTGAAGGAGTTGCCGGCAGGATCGATAATTTATATAACGTTAGAACCGTGTAACCATCACGGGAAAAATCCGCCCTGCGTGGAAGCGATTATCAAATCTGGAATCAAAAAAGTTGTTTATGCAGTTAGGGACCCTAACCCCACAGCCGCCGGGGGAGCAGAACGTTTGCGCCAGGCGGGACTAGAAGTTCAATCCGGTGTAGGAGAAGCGCAAGCGCGTCTAGAAAATCGTGCCTGGCTTACCAAGATTGAAAAGGGACGCCCTCGCATTACTTGGAAGATCGCCGCAACGCTTGATGGCAAAGTAGCGGCAAGTGATGGCAGTTCGAAATGGATTACTGGAGAACTTGCTCGCGCAGATGTGGCGCGCATGCGCTCGCAAGCGGATGGCATTGTCACTTCAACTGCAACAGTCATCGCTGATGACCCGGCAATGACTAGTAAAGGCTTTGGTAAAAATCCAGTGCGCATTGTTATGGGAAGTAGAGAAACTCAAGCAAAAACGCAAATAATGGATGGCGCAGCTGAAACTCTCTTGATTAAATCTAGAGACTTCAAGGATTTGATTGCGTTGGCCAACGAACGAGGTTTTAATCAATTGTTAATCGAATCCGGGCCAACACTTGGGACTGCGCTCGTGCGTGAGGATCTCATCGATGAAATTGTTTTATTTCAAGCGCCAAAGTTCCTTGGCTCAGGAGCGCCAGCAATCGGTGATCTAGGTATTACAAATATTTCTGAGGCCCTAGATTTCGAAATATCTGATGTAGAAATGATCGGTTCAGATTTAAAGATAACGCTTATCAAGAGCGCCAATCGCACAGAAAGTGGGCGCTAATGTTTACCGGACTTATTCAGGCAATTGGGCGAGTTACTTCCATTGAGCATCAGGAAAGCAGCGCGCGCCTTGTAATTTCTAGTTCAGAAATAGCTACACAAATTGCTCAAGGTGATTCGGTCAGCGTTAACGGTGTCTGCCTGACTGTTGTTTCCTTCGACAAAGCCAACTTTGCCGTGGATGTAATGGTGCAAACATTGAAGTTAACGACCACTGGTGCACTTGAAATTGGTTCTGAGGTAAATCTAGAACTAGCCACCCGCGCTGCAGATCGCTTAGGTGGCCATATTGTTCAAGGGCACGTAGATGGAATCGCAAATATTGCAGCAATCTCTGCGGATGCACAATGGACTCGTATGGATTTGGCAATGCCAAACGAGCTAATGAAATATGTAGTCGCGCAAGGTTCGATCTGCCTTGAGGGTGTTTCACTCACTGTTGGTGAATTAAACGATGCCACTAACCAGGTTTCAGTCTGGCTGATTCCAGAAACCCTGGCGCAGACCAATCTTTCAAAAAAATCACTGGGCGACCAATTAAATATAGAAGTTGATGTCCTGGCCAAGTATGTGGAAAGACTTATTGTACGAGGACAGGAAAGCAAATGAGCAATCTAGATCAAGTTCTCAGCGATTTTAAGGCCGGCAAATTCATTGTGGTAACCGATGATGAAAGCCGTGAGAACGAAGCTGATTTAATTCTCTTGGCAGAGAAATCAAACGCTGAAAATATTGGCTTTATGGTTCGTTATACCTCGGGCGTGATCTGCGGGGTAATCACCGCTGACACAGCCAAGCGCTTAAAACTTCCGCTTATGGTCAAGCGCAACGAAGATAATCACAGCACCGCATTTACCGTCACAGTTGATGCGATATCAGGCCGTTCAACTGGTATCCCCGCGCAAGAGCGCGCTAACACTTTACGAGCGCTGGCCGATATTAATTCGCAACCAACAGACTTTGCGCGCCCCGGCCATGTTTTCCCGTTAATTTCAGTTGCTGGCGGACTTCATGAGCGCCGTGGTCATACTGAAGCAAGCATCGCCCTATGCGAACTTTCGGGTTCTAATTCTGCAGCTGTTTTATCAGAATTGGTAAATGATGATGGCTCAATGATGCGTGGTGCCCAGATCACCGAGTTCGCCGAACAACATGGCCTACAAGTTATCTCAATTGAAGAACTTGCTCGCTTCGCCCCAAAGCAATCAATCAATGAAGATTTCGGCTTGGATTGGGCAGACCTGCCGCTCAATGATGCAGCTTGGAAGATCTCTACCTTTATCTCCCCAACCGGAGCAGAGCATGCGATTCTTAAATTCGGCACTGAAGGAACAACTCAGCCTTTGGTTAGAATCCATTCAGAATGTCTAACTGGAGATGTCTTTGGGTCAAAGCGCTGTGATTGTGGGGCGCAACTGCAAGAGGCGATGCGCCTGATTGTAGAAAGTGGCAATGGCTACATTATTTATTTGCGGGATCACGAGGGTCGTGGGATTGGTTTGGCTGAAAAGATTCGCGCTTATGTACTGCAAGATTCTGGTCAAGATACAGTTCAGGCAAATCTCTCAATTGGCCAACCAGTTGATGATCGAACATATGAAGATGCGGCAAGTATTCTGCAA
Source organism: Candidatus Planktophila sp. (assembly GCA_964201295.1). Classification (GTDB taxonomy): domain Bacteria; phylum Actinomycetota; class Actinomycetes; order Nanopelagicales; family Nanopelagicaceae; genus Planktophila. Next base: position 9,298 of record CAXNDN010000007.1, read on the forward strand.
TTATTACAAATAACATCTTTGACACTTCTAACAAATAATCCAGAGAAGATTGCAGCTATAAAGGGATCTGGTATCTCAATTACTTCTGCGCCACTTGAAGTAATTGCCAACAAACACAATCAGAAGTACCTAGAAACCAAGCGAGATAAGTTAAATCACGCGTTAGGAGCGCTCTAATGGCTGGCCATTCACCCGATGTAAAGATTCCACAACTTCCGCATCTCAAGGCAATTGTTATCTCCGCTGCGTGGCATCCCGAAATTTGTGATGCACTTGTTTCAGGTGCGCTACGAGGTCTCCATGCTGCAGGCATCACCAAACCAACAACTCGAACCGTTGCAGGTTCCTTCGAACTTCCATTAGCGGCACAACTAGCTTTCGATGAAGGTTTCGATCTTGCTGTGATCGTTGGCCTAGTACTTCGTGGTGAGACTCCACATTTTGATTATGTCTGCCAGGGCGTTACTCAAGGAGCTATGGATGTCTCGCTCAGCCGCTCAAAGCCAATTGGATTTGGAGTATTAATGTGTGACAACCTGGAGCAAGCAACAGCGCGCGTCGGTCTACCTGGTAGCACCGAAGATAAAGGTTATGACAGCGCACTTGCCGCACTTAGCGTGACCAATAGGGGTTAGGCAATGCCGGAATTACCAGAAGTTGAGACAGTTCGGCGCGGCTTAGAAAAGCTGATCAAGGGTTACACGATCACCGCTACGCACGATCTTCACCCACGGGCGCTCAAGCCAGAATCTATTGCGCCGCTTAAATCTATAAACGGGGCAAAGTTCATCGATATCAGGCGCCGCGGTAAATTTCTCTGGTTTGTCTTAGATCGCCCACAAGTATTAGTGGCGCACTTGGGGATGAGCGGGCAGTTCTTGATCCACCAGAAAGATCGACCGGAAGCGAAGCACGTGCGAGCTAAATTCGATCTTTCAAAGAATCTGCGTAAACGCGAACTCGTCTTTAACGATCAACGCACCTTTGGTTGGGTTTCGGTGGAAGAAGTTAGCAACGGTATTCCTACCTCCGCTCAGCACATCGCCGCCGATCCATTTGATCCACTCTTTGATCGCGCTGAAACGATAAATAAATTTGCCAAGCGAAATATTCGCATTAAAACTGCGCTTCTAAATCAAGAGATCATGAGCGGGGTCGGAAATATCTATGCCGATGAAACTCTCTGGCGCGCCAAAGTTAATCCAGAGATTTCAACAGCTGATCTGAGTAAGAAGAAAATTGCAGTGATAATTGATTTCGCTACCGAAGTAATGCAAGAAGCGATCGAAAAAGGTGGAACCTCTTTCGATGATCTGTACATAGATGTAAACGGCGAGAGCGGATTTTTCGAGCAATCACTTGCGGCATATGGCCGCACCAATGAGCCTTGCCCGCGATGTGGCTCCCCTATACGCCGCATCACCTTTGGGGCGCGCTCTTCACATTTCTGCCCAAGGTGTCAACGCAAAGCAAACTGAGCACCTAGATCTAGCCTGTAATCTACTTGCTGGCTACAAGAAAAAGTAACTCAAAAAATTTTATGAATCGATCTGCTCTTCCAGAAACTCAAGTATCTCGCGCTGTTCTATTCCTAAGAATCCATTTTGAGGCACAGCAGCAAGCAGGCTGGAGTTTAGCCGTGGTGTTGGTCTAATCATTGTGCCCCATTTATTCTCTAATTCAGCCGGTGCATGGCGACAGCAAGTAGCATCGGGACAGTAAGACTTGTAACGAGTAGTTGAATCCCTTCCTCTAAAGTATTTTACTGATTCAAAATTTGTGCCGACGCTGACTGAGAAATCACCCTGGGCGCTGGTTTGTATTCTCGATGTACACCAATAGGTTCCCACTGGCTTGTCGGTATATTGATGATAAGGCGTGAAGCGATCTTTGACTGTAAAGACTTTGCGGGCGCTCCAGTTGCGGCAAACAATTTGACCTTCGACTGACCCAAAGACATCTGATGGAAACGCAACATTGTCATTCTCATACGCCTTTGAAATAGCCCCACTTTCGTGGACTTTAAGGAAGTGCACCGGTAATTCAAGGTGGACAGTGGCTAAATTGGTAAATCTATGTGCGGCGTTTTCATAGCTAACGCCAAAATAGTCGCGCAGGTCTTCAACAGATAGCTCTCGCTTAATCTTGGCGTTCTGCAAGAATTCAACAGCATATGACTCTGGCATAAGTAATGCACCGGCAAGATAATTGGTCTGAACGCGCTGTGATAAATATTCGCGATAATCGCTAGGTGAAGAGTGCTTGAGCACATGACCAGCAAGTGCTTGCAATAAAATAGTTCGGGCATCGCGACCTTCGCGTCGCACCGGCAAGTAGATGCGCCCATTTTTCTCATCGGTGATAACTCGCGTAGATGCTGGTAAATCTTGAACGTAATGCAAAGTGAAACCTAATTTGTTAGCAAGCTCTGCTGTTAACCGCTCTGAAAGCGGACCAGAACCATGATCAATTTTTGCTAAAAGCGTTCTTGCCTCTTCTTCTAAATGTGGGAAGTAATTATTAATCCTGCGCATTTCTTGGCGAAGTTCTAAATTCACACGGCGCGCTTCTTCAGGTGTTGCTGAGCGCTGTAGGTGCAGCCTTTCAACTTCGCGCTGCAGGCCAAGAATGATTTCAATTATGTTGTTGCTGACTGTTTTCCCAATGAAGGCATCTGGCAAGCCAAGAGAGGCGTAAAGGCCACCACGTTGTGCGCGTTCGATCTCAAGTTCATTTGCAGTTCGCTCACTTAAAATTTCAGAATTTAGCAATTGGTTTAAAGAAACACCGAGTGCTTGGGCAATCTTCTGCAGTTGCTGAATCGGCGGAGTACGTTTTCCATTTTCAATCGCGGAAATTTGTGAGGGTGCTCGCTCTATCGCGCGCGCCAGGATTTCAAGATTCATTCCTTGCTTGGTTCGCAGCTCGCGAATCCGGCGTCCGACGATCAGAGGATCAAACTCTTTCTCGATATTGCTCATAATTTATTCTTGCACCCGCAGCAGAATAGGGGAAGTTCTATGGCACAGAAATATTGGATTATTTCTGGCAGAAAAGCCGTGCATTCCCTTTGCAAGTGACCAATACTCAACTTATTCGAGAAAAGGGCGCAAAAACCCTTGTTTTTCACGTCAACAGGAGGAGAACTCAATGAAGAGTCAGATCGGGAGCAACATCCAGAGCGCAGAAGAATTGCAGAAAGAGTGGGATACCAATCCCCGTTGGGTGGGCATCAAGCGTGATTACACCGCTGAAGATGTGGTGCGCCTGCGCGGCTCTATCACCGAGGATTCGACCTTGGCGCGCCGTGGAGCCGAGAATCTGTGGGATTTACTGCACACCGAAAAATGGGTCGCAGCCCTTGGCGCCCTCACCGGCAATCAAGCGGTCCAGCAGGTTAAGGCTGGCTTGAAAGCGATCTACCTTTCCGGCTGGCAGGTGGCAGGAGATGCCAACCTATCTGGACATACCTACCCAGATCAAAGCTTGTATCCCGCAAATTCGGTTCCGGCTGTGGTGCGCAGAATAAATAACGCTTTGATGCGCGCTGATCAAGTAGAACGCGTAGAAGGTGCGGCCAGCATTGATTGGCTAGCACCAATCGTTGCCGATGCCGAAGCAGGTTTTGGCGGACCGCTAAATGCTTATGAATTAATGAAGTCAATGATTCAAGCAGGAGCCGCTGGAGTTCACTGGGAAGATCAACTGGCATCAGAGAAGAAGTGTGGCCACCTAGGTGGCAAAGTTTTGATTCCAACACAACAACATGTTCGCACGTTAAATGCAGCTCGACTTGCCGCAGATGTTGCAGGTGTCCCAACTCTAATTATCGCCCGCACAGATGCGCTCGCAGCTGACCTAATTACTTCTGATATCGATGCTCGTGATGCGCAGTACGCAACGGGTGAACGCACCAGCGAAGGATTCTATCGGGTTAAGCCAGGCCTAGATGCAGTTATCACTCGCGGTTTAGCCTTTGCAGAATATTCAGATCTAATGTGGGTTGAAACTGGTGAGCCAAATATCGAACTTGCCCGTGATTTTGCCAACGCAATACACGCCAAGTATCCAGGGAAAATGTTGGCCTATAACTGCTCTCCATCTTTTAACTGGAAGCGCCACCTGAGCGATGCGCAGATCGCAACTTTCCAAACTGATTTGGCGGCACTTGGTTACAAATTCCAATTCATTACTCTGGCTGGTTTTCATGCTCTCAACCATTCAATGTTTACTCTTGCCAAAGGTTACAAATCTCGCGGCATGAGCGCTTATGTTGAGTTGCAAGAAGCGGAATTTGCTAGCGAAGCCGATGGATACACAGCAACTAAACACCAACGTGAAGTTGGTACTGGGTACTTTGATGCAATCTCAACTGCGCTCAATCCAAATAGCGCCACCTTGGCTTTAGCCGGATCCACTGAAAACGAGCAATTTCACTAATTATTTACCAAAAATATAGGGAGAATTAAATGTCACATATTTCAATTGCCGGAAAGATGCAGCCGCGCTTTAACGAGATCCTTACTTCGGATGCGCTGGCATTTGTTACTGAGCTGCATGAACTCTTCTCAGGTACTCGAAGTGATCTACTGGCGCACAGAATGGTCAACCGCACCCACTTTTCAAATGGTCGCCGGCCAACATTTCTAAAGTCAACGAGCCACATTCGCGAGGATGCCAGCTGGTTTGTTGCAGGGCCAGGACCCGGGCTAGAAGATCGCAGAGTTGAAATCACAGGTCCAACTGATCCGAAGATGACTTGCAATGCCATGAATTCAACCGCCAAGGTTTGGTTAGCAGATTTAGAAGACGCAACTAGTCCTACTTGGGAGAACATTATCGGGGGACAGATATCACTCTTTGATGCTATCCGTCGACAACTTACCTTTGATTCAGGCGAGAAAATTTACACAATCACCAATGAAAATGCACCAACAATTGTTATGCGCCCCCGCGGGTGGCATATGGTTGAAAAACATCTTCTATTTGTGGACCAGGAAGATCGTGCACGTCCAGCAGTTGCAGGTTTAGTTGACTTTGGTCTCTACTTTTTCCACAACGCAAAAGAGTTAATTGCGCGTGGAGCAGGACCATATTTTTACTTAGCAAAGATCGAATCTCATCTGGAAGCAGAGTTGTGGAACAACATCTTTACTTACGCTGAAGAGCGGTTAGAGATTCCATATGGCACCATCCGCGCGACAGTGCTTATTGAAACAATTCCAGCAGCCTTCGAAATGGATGAAATTCTCTGGGAACTGCGCGATCACTGCGCTGGTTTAAATGCAGGGCGCTGGGATTACATATTCTCAATTATCAAAAACTTTGCAGGATCCGGAAAGAAGTTCTTAACTCCAGATCGTGCACAGATCACGATGACTGTTCCATTTATGCGCGCATACACAGAGCTATTGGTCTCAACTTGTCACAAGCGAAAAGCCCACGCCATCGGGGGAATGAGCGCATTTATCCCTAATCGTCGGGATAAAGAAGTCACAGATCGCGCCCTACAAGCGGTCACCATCGATAAGGCACGTGAAGCAGCAGATGGCTTCGATGGAACTTGGGTTGCTCACCCAGATCTAATTCCAATTGCTCAAGCAGAATTTGATGCTGTTCTAGGTACTAAGCCGAATCAAATTGATCGTCTTCGCGATGATGTCCACGTAGTTCCAGATCAACTACTTGATATTCAATCTATCGGTGGCGATGTAACAGATGCCGGTCTTAGAACAAACGTTGCCGTAGGACTTCTCTATATTGAATCTTGGCTTCGCGGAACCGGTGCTGCGGCAATCGATAATTTGATGGAAGATGTGGCGACTGCTGAAATTAGCCGATCTCAGATTTGGCAGTGGATTCGTTACGAGGTAGTTACTCGCGAGGGAACACACATAACCCGCAGCCTGGTTGAACAAATCATTTTCGATATCATCAACGGAATAGAGCGAACTGAAAATGATCGCTTTGAAGATGCAGTCACGATCTTTCGCCAAATCTGTCTAGATGAAGATCACTTCCCGACCTTCTTGACGCTTTCGGCTTACTCACAATTCATGGTGAGCTCAACATCTGGTGGCTCAATAAAGTAGAGAGCTCTGATAATCGTTGTTGCGTGGTTACAAATCAGAACTTAATGGTTTGTAACTTTGCAAATCGCTCAGCCATTAATCGGTATCCTGCTGAATTTGGGTGCAACTTATCGGGCATTAGGTCGACATCGCCCTCGTTCATAAGTTCTAGACCATTCATGTAATGCAGGTTCTTATCTGGTCGCTTGGAAATGACCTCTTCAAGTATTTCTCTAATGCGAACAAGAGTGAGTACTCCAGCCGCCAATTCTGCAGGTCGCTCTTTCGCAAACAACAGTGCACCATCAATCATGATTGGACCTGGAGTTGTTTCGTGAAATGGACACCAGATAGGTGAAATAATCAGTATTGGTGTGGTTGGTTGCTTTTCACGGATTGTGTCAAGCAAACTGTGAACTGCTGGAATAAAGGCTCTTTCACGCATGGAATCGGCGTTTACTAGATTAATTCCTAATTTGAGTGAAATGAAGTCTGCTGGAGTGTTTGCTATTGAGCGCGCAGCAAAACCATCCAATTGGCATTCTCCAGCAAATCCGAAGTTGATGACATCTAAATTCAGCAACTGCGCAGCACGCACAGGCCAAATATCCATCGGCTTAACCGCCTCAACGCAATGGCTTATTGAACTTCCGTAATGCACCCATTTCTTTTTACCACTTGGTCGAGCCGGCAAAATCTCTTTGGATGCGGATAGCTCCTTTAACTCAACAATTGCAGATGAAGGAAGCCAAATTTCGATTTCTTTTTCGCTGTCACCAAGATTGGAAAACGTGAGAAGATCTGGATCTCCAGGTTCGAGCGTTTCCACGAATACTGCCGTAATACCCGCAGTCAAACGTAGAACATTTCCGTGATCAGCCGTCAGGGATTGAACTTCTTTTCCATCAACAAGTAAATCAAATGCTGCAGGTCGTTTGTCCTCAGCCAGTCCTGTAATCACCATTTTTGAAACCAGCACCTTTAAAGTGATTTGATCCGCTGATGTTCTAAAGCGAATTCGTACACCTGATGGAAATTTCAAGAATCGCTCGATACCAGCATCAGCGAATTGAATACGTGTCCAGTCGGGTAAACGACGAGGAGTAACCCAACCATCGGCACCCTTGTCATATCCCAGCGCTCCAACAATCTCTATCTTCGAATCTAAGATTGGATAAGTAAACACATATCACTCCTCATTGCTGGTCTGAAAATTATGGTTCTAAAAACTTCTGGCTTTACTTTACCTACCGAAACGTCCTGGGTGCAATGATCCGAACCAGGCAATATGTGCACTTCACCTAGCGTGGTGAAAGATTTGCTCTCAAGTAATTAATCGCATGCTCTGCAACGCCAATCTCATTTAGCCCAGCGCCAAGATTTGAGAGCTCTATGGCAATAGGGCCATCAAATCCCCGTTCAATCAGGCGATTAATGCGTTTGGCAACATCGATTTTTCCAGTTCCAAAGTTGACCGTTGGCCACCATCCAATTGGTGCACCAGGTACGTTATCTGGCATTTGATTTAGCTCTTTTGCTTGAATCATAAAGATGCGTGAAGTATCAATATCCTCCATAACTTGATTTAAATCATCTCCAACTCGGAAAGAATTGCCAAGATCTAGACATAGGCCAAGATATTGATCATCGATTCCATTGATGATGTCTAGTAAGACTGGAACGCTAAAGTCAGCATGATTTTCAACTGAGAGTCGTACCCCTAGCTGGCGGGCGCGCTTGACCAGAACTTCTAGTTGATTTCCGATTCGCTCCATTCGAATACTTGGTGCTTCATCAAAATTGAAATGGTTTCCAAAGACGATGCGCATTTGTTCTAATTCAAATTCGGCAGAGTGCTCTAGCCACTCGGTTGCGCTCTTAAGGGCATCTTGATTCTTACCGCCATTAAAGCCATTTGGATGCCCCCAAGTAAAGGCGAGATAATTTTTGTTATCGCTCGTCCATCGCGCTATTTCGTCATAGATTTCGCTATCGCTTAAATCTAGGTATGCCGTCTGGAGAGTAATCAGATCGAGATTGTGCGCTCGTGCAAAATCGATGAAATCTTTAGTTTGCCATTTGATTTCAGAAGGCACCTCCCATTTGGAGTTCTCGCCAAAGAAGCGATGGAAGGAGAAACTATCGATGCCAAATCTGACATCGGTCATCGTGATAGCCAACCGCCATCGACCGGCAAGATCACCCCGTGCATATAGTCGGATGCTTCAGATGCCAAAAATAAAGTTGGTCCAACCATGTCTTCTGGCAATCCCCAACGCCCAGATGTCAGACGGCTAAGAATCTGGTCATGGCGAATTGGGTCAGTCCAGATATGGCGGTTGAGTTTGGTCTGGATATATCCAGGGGCGATCGCATTGACATTTACTCCAGATTTTGCCCATTCGTTGGAAAGTGCTTTCGTCATCTGGCCCACGCCGCCTTTAGCTGCCGCATAGGTCGAGCCATTTAAACCGCCCTGGAAAGTAAGCATCGATGCAAAAGTGATTATCTTGCCGCTGCCTCTTTCAATCATTTCGCCCGCCGCCGCTTTGGCTAACTGGAAGTAAGAACTTAGGTTTACCTGGATCTGCTGCTGCCATATTTCATCGCTAGTCTCAATCGCCGGTCCGGGCTTAACGCCACCGTGCGCAATTACGAGTACATCAATCCCACCCAAAGTTTTTTTTGCCTGATCAATAAAAACTCCACAATTTTTCGGATCGGAAAAATCTGCAACGACGTGGTGAAGTTTTGTGCTGGGAGAATTGTGTTCTGCTAAATATTCTTTGAGGGAATCAAATTGTGAGGTATCCCTTGCTGAAACAAGGACTTCTGATCCAGCATCAATAAAACCTTTAACGATTGCACTGCCAATTCCACCTGTACCACCGGTGATTACTACACGGTTTCC
>CAXNDN010000008.1:0-15506 GCA_964201295.1 Candidatus Planktophila sp.
CGAAAACTCATCGCGGGCGTGGATTCCTCAACACAATCCTGCAAAGTGGTAATTCGCGATGCAGTATCTGGTGAGTTATTGCGGGAAGGCCGCGCTATCCACCCCGAAGGCACTGAAGTAAATCCGGCTCATTGGGTAAGCGCGCTAGACACTGCGATCAAAGATGCTGGCGGACTCATTGATGTGGAAGCGATCTCAATTGGCGGACAACAACACGGCATGGTCGCCTTGGATGAAAAGGGTGCAGTAATCCGTGACGCGCTACTTTGGAATGACACGCGATCAGCAGCTGCGGCAGAAGATTTGAATTCTGAAATTGGTGGTCCGACAGAAATGGCTAAGCAAGTTGGTTCGGTACTGGTTGCCTCCTTTACCGCTACAAAGTTGCGTTGGCTGGCAGATGCTGAAAAAGATAACGCTGCAAAAGTTGCTGGCGTTGCACTCCCCCACGACTGGCTATCTTGGCAGTTGCAGCACTCTCCAAATGAAGCGAAAGATTTCAGCAAATTATTTTCAGATCGGAGCGAAGCATCAGGCACTGGTTACTTTGATCCAGCAACTTCTAAATATCGCCGAGATATTTTGGCGAAGGCGCTGCGCACTGATCGTGAGATTAACCTGCCAAAAATTATTAACCCGACAGATTTTGGTGGCACAACACCGAGTGGAGTAAAGATCGCACCTGGTGCTGGGGATAACGCTGCCGCCGCTCTTGGTATTCAAGCCCAACCAGGCGATGTTGTTGTCTCGCTCGGAACCAGCGGAACTGCATTTGCAGTATCAGAAACGCCAACTCACGATTCATCTGGCGCAGTTGCCGGCTTTGCAGATGCCACCGGTCGTTTCTTGCCACTGGTATGCACCCTTAACGCCGCCCGCATCTTAGATGCGGCAACACGCATACTCGGAAAGTCTCACGATGAAGTTGGCGCACTTGCCTTGTCAGCAGCGCCAGGTGCAAATGGATTATCACTGCTTCCTTACTTTGAAGGCGAGCGAACCCCCAATCGCCCAAGTGCAACCGGTGTATTTAGCGGAATGAATTTGAATAACTCTAATCCTGCAGATATCGCCCGCGCTATGGTGGAGGGAATGCTCTGTGGTTTAGTAGATGCAGTTGATGCTCTGGAAAAATTAGGAGTAGGCGTTAAGCGCATAATCTTGATTGGTGGAGCAGCAAAGAATCCTGCAGTTTCACAAATTGCTGCCGCGCTCTTTGGTCGCGAAGTTTTACTTCCACCTGCTGGTGAATATGTAGCAAATGGCGCAGCTCGCCAAGCAGCTTGGGCTTTACTTGGTGGATATGCTGCTCCCCTTTGGGATTTAGGAAAGATTGAAAAAGTATCTGCTGTTGCAACGCCAGATGTCGTACTGCGTTATCGCACCTTGCGTGATCAAACCCAAAACTGGAAATAAGGAGAGACTCAAAATGTCACTAGCCCCGGAGATCATCAAACAACTGGAAGATCAAAAAGCTGCGGGACTTCCTGACTTCGGGGAAGCGCCAGTGGCGGTAATTCGCGAGTTAAGCCAAGGTCGCGTCGCATTCGCTGGCACTCCGGAACCGATCCATTCAGTTATAAATAGATATATACCTGGTCCTACCTCTGATCTTCCGATTCGTATATACCGCCCTAATGCAGATCAAAGCGCACCAGCGTTAATTTACTTTCACGGCGGAGGATGGGTTATAAACTTCCTAGATATGTACGATGCTGCTCTGCATCGCTTGGCCAATCAAAGTGGTTCCGTAGTTATTGCCGTTAATTACCAAAAAGCTCCAGAACATCCTTTTCCGATTCCCTTTGATGATTGTTATGCAACATTAGTCTGGGCCAGAGCGCACGGTGAAGAACTTGGAATTGATATAAATCGGTTAGGCGTTGGCGGTGACAGTGCTGGCGGAAATCTAGCTGCCGCTGTTGCAATCAAGGCGCGAGATGAATCAATTCCACTGCGCTATCAATTACTTATTTACCCGTGCACAGATCGTGACTTTACGACAAGGTCCTATAGTGAATTTGCCACAGATTTTGGGCTAAGTACTCAGGCGATGAAATGGTTCTGGGAGCAATACCTGCAAGGTAATCAGCACGATGAGAATGCGTACGCATTGCCTATGCGTGCAAAGAGCTTGGCTGGAGTTGCTCCCTCAATTGTGATCACTGCAAAGTACGATCCTTTGGTGAGTGATTCAGAAAATTACTGTGCAAAGTTGGCAGGCGATGGCGTGGAAGTTATCTATCGCGAATATCCCGGAATGATTCATGGCTTCTTTGCCAATGTAGCGGCATCGCCTTCATCGCATCTTGCACTTGACTTTGCAGCAGAAGAGATTTCGAGCAAATCTAAAAAGTAAAACCAATGAGGGATATCAGCGCTTACAGGTTACTATGGCGCAATGTCCCGGCGTAATCTCATTCTCTTTCTGCTTGCCGGTTTTCTTTGGGGCATTCCCTATCTCTTTATCCGCGTTGCCGTAGATCCCGAGACTGGCTTCTCACCTGCGATCGTTGTTTTTATACGTGTCTTTATTGGTGCGCTAATTCTTATTCCGATCTCCATTTACGATAAATCACTCTTTGTTGCGATTAAAGGTTGGAAATACATCGCGGTCTACGCGCTCTTTGAAATGGTAATCCCCTGGATTTTGATCGGCACCGCGGAGCAATCAATCTCATCTGGCCTTGCTGGATTGTTAGTTGCTTCAGTTCCAATCTTTTCTACAATCATCGCTTCAATGTACGGTGATAATTCAGTCTGGCACCCACGCCGCTTATTTGGAATGGCTGTTGGATTTCTCGGCGTTTTCTTACTTGTGGGAATCGAGAGTTTTACTGGTTCATCAGATCCGATTGCAATCTTTATGATGCTTGGCGCTTCGGTCGGATATGCCTATGCCGTTATCTATATAACTCGCAAGATGCCCGGCGTCTCAGGCGTTGCAATTAATGCGATTGCCATGGCTATGACCGCTCTCTTCTATTCGCCAGCGCTCTTCTTGCTCTGGCCAGATCATAAAATCAGCCTCAGCGCGACTTATTCGGTAATCGCTTTAGGAGTTTTCTCAACCGGTATCGCCTTCGCGGTTTTCTTCACAGTCATGGCAGAGATTGGGCCAACTCGCGCTTCGCTAGTTACTTATATGAATACTGCTTTCGCCGTTGTACTAGGCGTCTTGATACTCAGCGAGCCACTGACAATCGGAATTATTGTTGGGCTACCACTTGTTTTAATCGGCTCATTTCTAGCCAGCCGGAAAGTAAACGCTTAAATCAGTTTTCGCCAAAGCCTAAACGCTGCAAAAGTTTCGGATCGCGTTGCCATTCCTTAGAAACTTTAACGTGTAACCCTAAGAAAATGCGCGCACCTAGTTCGCGTTCGATATCAGCACGAGCCCGCATACCAATATCTTTCAAACGTTCACCTTTATGTCCCAAGATGATGCCGGTCTGGGAATCACGCTCAACGTGAATCGTTGCGTGAATATCAAAGAATGGTCGTGAGCCCGTCTTCTCGCGCTCTGCCATCTCATCAATGGTGACCATAATCGAATGCGGAAGCTCTTCACGCGCATCACGCATCGCAGCCTCACGAATTAACTCGCAGATCAACTGCTCTTGACCTTGATCACTAGTCATATCTTCAGGGTAGAAAGCTGGACCAATCGGGAGCACTTTACCGATTAGTTCGGCTAGTAATTCAATTTGTGAGTGAATGGCGGCTGATACTGGGACGATTTCATCCCAAGTAAATCCTTTTGCTAAAGCATTTATGCCGGCAAGACGCAACGCTAACTTCTCTTTGGAGATTAAATCTATCTTTGTCACCAGTGCAAATTTCTTAGCGCGGGGGTGTTTTGCAATCTCTTGTGCTAAGAAAATATCACCTGCTCCCGAAGTCTCATCGGCTGGCAAGCACATCAACACGATATCAACTGAATCTAAACTTTCACCAACCACTGCATTTAAGCGATGACCTAAGAGCGTTTTCGGCTTATGAATTCCGGGAGTATCAACAAGAACCGCCTGAAAGGTTGGCTGATTTACTATGCCGCGGATCGCATGGCGCGTGGTATTTGGATGAGGAGATGTAATCGAAATCTTGCTTCCAACTAAGGCATTAATGAGAGTCGATTTTCCAGTATTTGGGCGCCCCACAATTGCGACGAAGCCAGAACGGAATTCACTCATGCGCTTATTCTCTCACTTCGCTCACCCATTACCTAAAGCCTAAAACTTGCCTAAAGGGAAGAGATCAATTCGACTGCATCTGCAACTGATGTAACGATCTCCGCAGCACGTTCGCCAATTAATCGGTGGCAGCCCTCAGAAGTTGGAGCAGTTATAGGACCTGGTATCGCCATTACGGGGCGCATTAGCTCTGCAGCATCGCGTGCCGTGCGCAGCGATCCAGAACGAAAGGCAGCTTCCACAACCAAAGTTGCTTGCGCTAATCCAGCGATAAGGCGATTGCGAGTTAGAAAACGGGAAGGAATAGCATGTGCTCCAGGTAGAACTTCAGATACCAGTGCACCGTTTTCTGCAATTTCGGCAAAGAGTCGCGCATTACCCGCCGGATATGCCACATCTATTCCTGCCGCCAAAACTGCAATAGTTCGACCTTCCGCAATTAACGCACCTTTATGGGCTGCTGAATCAATGCCGTATGCACCACCGCTTACGATGCTCCACTCGCGATCAACAAATCCAGCGGCAAAGTCTCCTGCAATACGGAGCCCATATGGTGTGGGATTTCTTGTTCCGACTATGGCAAGTGATCTATCAGAGAGTGCAGATACATCACCTTTAACGACTAACCCAATTGGGATAGCGTTTAAATCATTTAGCGCAATAGGCCAATCTGGTGAATGCGGCGACAAGAACACTGCCCCAGCTTTCTCCAGCAACGCCTCTAATCTGTCGATGTCGACAGACTTGGCTCGATCGATCAGGTTGTGAAATTTCTTGGGGTCATATGTATCGCTTAAGAGTCGCTCATAAATATCGAGTGCTCCAAATTCTCTTACTTCATTACTCCAATAGATTTGACCACCTTCAATTACCGAAAAGAGCGCTAGATGTGCGCGGTACTGTCCCTCTTCATTCATAGCGCGCAGACTAGGCCCCACTACAGTCGGTGATAAAGCCAATTACTTTAGATGTGGGTAATTTTTAAAGAAGTGCCGCAATATTGGCAAAGGAGCGGCGATGTTCTATGCACGGGCCGTGCAATTGCAGAGATTGTGTGTGGACTTTAGTGATATAGCCCTTATGTTTAGCAAAGCCGTAGTCAGGAAATTGCAAATCTAAATCTCGCATAATCCGATCTCGAGTAACTTTTGCGATTATGGAGGCTGCGCTAATACAAGTTACAACCTGGTCACCTTTCCAGACAGCGACGTTAGGAATCGCTAACCCTTCAATGGCATAGCCATCAGTTAATACATAACTTGGCGTGATTGCTAAACCTTGCACCGCACGGCGCATGCCGTCGAGATTTGCTGCGTGCACGCCTCGTTGATCTACTTCTGTGGCCGGAACGATAATTACACTCACGGCTAGTGCGGAGTTGGTGACAACGTCAAATAACTTTTCTCGTTCTGCCTCTGATACATCTTTTGAATCTCTAACCTGCGCTAGTTCTGGTGCAAAGGGATTAGCCAATACAACTGAGGCGATTACTAGAGGTCCGGCACAAGCGCCACGCCCTGCTTCATCAACGCCTGCAAGTGGAGTGATTCCGGCATCAATTAGTAGCGATTCAATAACCTTCATACGCTAAATCCGTAAGATTTATTTCAGAGAAGAGTATGAATCGACAAGGTCTAAGTTTTTAATCGGCCAGATTATTCCCACAACTTTTCCAGTAATTTTGGAGGTAGGAACCATTCCATTATTTATATCGTCCTGGTGGAATCGAGAGTCAGCGCTAGCACCGCGGTGGTCACCCATTACCCAGATCTTTCCCGCCGGAACAGTTACGTTGAAATTGGTATCACTTGCAGTATTTCCTGCAAAAATATATGGCTCATCTATTTCGACGCCGTTAATCATTAACTTCTTACCTTTTGAGCAACATTCAACTTTATCTCCAGCAACGCCAATAACGCGTTTTACTAGATATTGCTTAGTTGGGTTTGGTAATACTCCAACGGCAACAAGGGCATCCTTGACCATGGCTAAATACTTATTTTCATCACCTTCGTACGGTTCAGGTAGCCAGTTATCGGGATCGCGAAAGACCACAACATCGCCGCGCTCAATTGACTTGCCGATGAACGGAACTTTGTTTACTGCGACGCGATCATTTACCTGAAGCGTGTTCTCCATAGACCCGGAAGGAATATAAAAGAATTGAACTAAGAAGGTTTTTATGACAATAGAAACTGCGAGCGCAACTATTACAAGTATAGGAAACTCGCGTAAAAGCGAGCCCTTGCGTGGCATTTAAAGAAGTTACTTATTCAGCAGGCTTGTCTTGGGTTTCAGACACTACATCTGTAGTCAAAGCCTCAGCTGGAACCTCTGCCACCACTTCGGTCGCAGTTGGTTCGGACACTACAACTTCTTCTACAACCGCTTCAGCAACAGGCGCTGCTTCAACCACAACTTCTGCAGTCGCAACTTGATCTGGAACCTCTGCCAACGCTTCAATCGTTTCCACTTCAGACACTGCAACCGGCGTTGAGAGAATTCCATCACCGTAACCTTCAATGCCATCGCGCTTTTCGCGGATCTTGGCAGCCTTACCGCGCAAGTCGCGTAGGTAGTAAAGCTTGGCGCGACGTACATCGCCCTTCTTTACTAGTTCAATCTTTTCAATAACTGGTGTGTGTACTGGGAAGGTACGTTCTACTCCAACACCGTAAGAAACCTTACGAATTGTGAAAGTTTCGCGAACTCCATCACCTTGGCGACGGATAACAATTCCTTGGAAGACCTGAATACGGCTCTTGCTACCTTCGATAACGCGAACGTGGACCTTGAGTTCATCACCTGCGCGAAATTGTGGGATGTCATGGCGAAGTGACTTCGCATCAACGGCGTCAAGAATATTCATCGTTTGGTCCTCATCTAGGTAAAGCCTTTTCAAGCTTTTGTAAGCTTTTGTAAAGCTAATTGCAGCGCGGCCATATCTGCCGTGCAGACTGCGTATCTTGCCACAGAAGGGCCTCCGAGCGTAAATCGGCTAAATCTCCCGTTCAGTCCAAGACCTTCCTCACCTACTTTTTCACCCCTGGCAGGTATTCTCGCCCACATGAGTGAGCTGCGCTTAACTGGCAAGACCCCCGATGGGGTGCACATAGCGCTCACCGATAACGACGGCGCTGAATTCACTTTACGCATCAGCGACACCCTACGCGCCACCGTGAACCAACCTCGCCTTACCTCTGTTCCCGTCGCAGACGAAAACGCAGTGATGAGCGTTAAAGATATACAACGTCGCCTGCGCGCTGGTGAAACTATGGATTCAATTGCGCGCGATGGAAATATTTCAGTAGATAAAGTTGAACGTTTTTCTGGTCCGATTTTACAAGAGCGTTTATTTATTGTCGATCAAGTCCATTCGCTAACGCCTCGTCGCGATGGAAAAGATAGCGGCCGTGATGCACTTACTTTTCTAGATATTGTCATATCCAAATTAGCACCGCGCGGTGTCGATGTTGATTCCTTAGATTGGAATACTTGGCGCTTAGAAGATGGCACTTGGACAATTGAACTTCACTATCCAAATCGTGATGGGTTGGGTTCGGCGCAATTTACTTACGACACCCACAGTCGCACTATAACCCCGCTCGATGACAACGCCGCTTGGATGATGGGTGAAGATGCACCGGTTCGCCGTATTGAACCCGGGCTAATCTATTCAGAGCCAACTCATCCATCGCGTGCTGCGGAAAGAATCGAAGTAAGAGAACCAATTCGCATCGACAGCGCACCTATCCGCAGCATCGCATCTTCACTTAATGATCTGCCCGATAATGACCCAACAGATGAAGAGTTTGAAGCCGAAGTTTCACGCGAGACCCCACGCTTAGTCTCCATTCGTGAGACCCCAACGCCTGGCGACAAGCAAGACGGTATCACTGCACGCGCCAAGGTTCCGTCTTGGGATGAAATTATGTTTGGCCAAAAGCCTAAAGAAGATGCAGATAAAGAGTAAGTAATTTAGGAAATTACTGCCTGTAAAAGCGGTACATAACTTTCAATATCACTTGCTCCACCGTGGTGACCAATCATTGCGCCTTCTTGGCTTTCACGTTCGGCTTCAATCAAAATCAAATCACCGTGTGCAATTGCAATGACATCTCCCATTCGATCTGCGGCATCGGCAGATACTAGATTGCCAAATAAATCTGCGGCAATGGCTTGATCGCGAGTGTAAATACTCGCCTTCTCCCGCAGAAACTCTTCCCAGGCAGATGCCACATCTGCAATTGCAGATGCACTTGCTCCATCCTTTAAGTAAAGGTGGCGCGCTCTTGGCTCTCCCGCAATCGTGGCAATATTTTCAGCCAAGTTATTTCCCTGCCCAATCACAATCTTTTCTCCCACATTGATCATGCCGTGATCAGCAGTTAGCCATAAGCGAGTTTGACGTGGCAGCTTTTGTAGCAGCGTGGCAACAAGTTGGTCGATACCAGTAAGGGCTGCCAACCATTTATCAGATCCGACACCATCGCCGTGGCCAGCCACATCTAAATCATTTACATAGAGATAAACAAACGCTGGGGTTTCCTTCAGTGCGGCAATGGTTTCAGTTATTAAATCAGCGTGTGCATTGGCGCCACGATATTTAGCACCACGGAAAACAGCGCGGGTGAAACCGGTATCTTCATAGCGCTTTGCCGCCACATGCGTGACATTTATGTTTTGAGCGACCGCGCGCTCAAATAGCGTTGTAACTGGCTGCCAGATGTAAGGATCTACTCGTTCATCCCACTTAAGTGAATTTAAAATGCGCCCACCGCTGCGCGGAACTTGCACCGTGTAACCCAGCATCCCGTGTTCTCCAGGGTTTACACCAGTTGTTAAAGTTGCCAAACTAGTTGCGGTTGTTGAAGGAAAAGAAGTCTTTACCGCTCCGTGACGGATTAACGCTGACAGTGTTGGGATGTAACTCGCAAATTTAGAAACGGCATCTGCGCCTAAACCATCAACCAAAAATAGTAGCTCGCGCCCAACCGGGCTGGGTCCACATTGAATCTGGTCGCTGGTATCTGATAACCCTAGGCTGGCGAAGATTGAAGGAGTGATTTGCGACAGATGCACGGAGGTATCTTCTCACGGGTAAGGTTGGGCTTATGAGCCACCGCATGCCATTTACTCCATCACCGGAGGTTGCAGCAGCGCTGGCTGAAGGACGCCCCATAGTTGCTCTCGAATCAACGATCATCAGCCACGGATTACCGCGGCCACAGAATTTAGAAGTTGCACGTGAAGTCGAAGATGTCGTCCGTGATCACGGCGCAGTTCCGGCGACTATTGCCTTAATAGATGGCGTTGTTCATATTGGCCTAACCGACGATCAATTAAAAGCGATCGCCAATCGCGACGATATTGCTAAAGCATCGAGCCGTGATCTGGCAATGATCGCCGCTACTGGCAAATCTGCAGCGACCACTGTTGCCGCAACTGCTCACTTGGCAGCACTTGCCGGTATTCGCGTCTTTGCAACTGGTGGCTTAGGTGGCGTACATCGCGATGCTAATGAAACTTTTGATGAATCTGCTGACTTAACTGCGCTCTCGCAATTAGATATAATTGTCGTTTGCGCCGGCGTGAAATCAATTTTAGATGTTGCTGCAACGCTAGAGCGCCTAGAAACTTTAGCAATTGGCGTGGTTGGCTATAAAACGATCGCCTTTCCAGGTTTTTACCTAACTGATTCAGGCTTCACAATTGAACATCAAGTAAATAGCGCCGCTGAAATTGCCAAGATTATCCACACCCGCGAATTACTGCGCACTAATAAGAGCGCTCTGATTGTTGCTAATCCAGTCAAACACGAGATGGATCGCAAGCGCCACGACGCTATTTTAAAGAGTGGTTTATCTGGTGCGCGCAAGGCCGGCATTATCGGCAAAGCGGTCACACCCTTCTTACTGGAGCATTTCCACACTGCAAGTGAAGGTGAATCACTTTCGGTCAATATCGAGATAATTAAATCTAACTCAGCGCTTGCAGCTGATATTGCGGTAGCTAAGCAGCACTAAATGTCAGTTAATGTTTTCTGCATCGGTGATGTAATGCTTGATGTAATTGCGCGTATAGATGTTTCTCCCCAAAAAATAAATTATGGCAGCGACACTGCAAGTCGCATCAGCACTAATGGTGGTGGCGCAGCCGGCAATGTTGCCGCTTGGCTGACTCGCACATCCGCCAAAAGCACAATCGTCAGCCACGTGGGCGATGATCCAGCCGGTGCCGCACTTGTTGCCGAATTTGATGCCTTAGGCGTTGCCCATGACAATTTGGTTACCTCAGGTCAACCATCAGGAGTTGTCGTTGTACTTGTAGATTCATCTGGTGAGCGCACAATGTTTCCCGATAAAGGCGCTAACTCAACTTTAAAGTTAGCTGATTTACCGCCACTTGATAACTGCCAAGCGGTTTACATTTCTGGTTACGCCCTGCTTAACCCACTCTCGCGCCCTGCAGTATTGGCGATGGCTGAAAAGATCCGCGCCGATTCGATTCCGATCTACTTCGATCCTGCATCTGTGGGGGCAATGAAAGATGTCTCTGATAAGGAGATCCACCAATGGTTTGCAATGATGAACGTGCTCTTGCTCAACGAAGAAGAATCTATCTTTCTCACCGGGCTAATTGATATAGAACGTGCGCTAGATTATTTATTGGAATATAGCGAAGTAGTAGTAATCAAACGCGGATCACTTGGTGCAATCGCCAAAGCACGTGGCTATGACTCAATCAGCGTGCCTGCTTTCTCCACCACTGTGGTCGACACAACTGGGGCTGGCGATAGTTTCGCAGCAGGATTTATTGCAACTTATGCCTCAAACCACGATCTCACCGCGGCGATGACCGCCGGAACTGAATTGGCGGCCCTATGTGTTGCAATCGTTGGTGGCAGACCGCGTGTAGTTACCGCAATTTAGCTAGTTCACTTGGCAGAATGCCCGCATGGCAACGAAGAAGACGACGACTGCAACCAAGGCTAAGAAAGCGGTTGGTCCAAAACCTGGTGAATATCCCGGCAAGATTGTTGATATCGATGTCTCATCTGAAATGTCAGAATCATTTTTGGAATATGCATACTCAGTAATTTATTCACGAGCGCTACCCGATGCTCGTGATGGTTTAAAACCAGTGCATCGTCGCATCTTGCACCAGATGGCAGATATGGGACTGCGTCCAGAACGCGGCCATGTAAAGAGTGCTCGTGTTGTCGGTGAAGTAATGGGTAAGTTGCACCCGCACGGTGATGGCGCAATCTACGATGCCTTGGTACGTATGGCGCAATCTTTTTCAATGCAGGTGCCTCTCATTGATGGCCACGGAAACTTTGGTTCACTTGACTCTGGCCCTGCTGCGATGCGTTACACCGAAGCCCGCTTGGCGCAAGCTGCCATGGCGATGGTTGCTGAAGCCGATGAAGATACCGTTGATTTTGGTCCAAATTACGATGGCCAATTACTTGAGCCACTCGTACTGCCTGCGGCATATCCAAACTTGTTGGTAAATGGAGGATCTGGAATTGCAGTTGGTATGGCGACGAATATGGCGCCCCATAACTTAGGTGAAGTCATCGCTGCAACTAAATTCTTAATTGATAACCCAAAGGCAACTTTAAATCAATTGATGAAACATATTCCTGGACCTGACTTCCCAACAGGTGGCGAGTTAGTTGGCGCAGAAGGCGTGCGTGAGGCTTATGCAACCGGTAAAGGCTCCTTCAAGGTGCGCGCTAGCGTTGAAATTAGCAAAGTTACTTCTCGCAAAATGGGAATTACCATCAAAGAGCTGCCATTTAATATCGGCCCTGAAAAAGTGGTTGAACGTATCGCAGACCTTGCAAAGGCGAAGAAGATCCAGGGAATTTCCGACATTATTGATCTAACAGATGGCAAGACTGGTACCAATGTGGTTATCGAGCTTAAAAATGGCTTTGAACCAGAGGATGTACTCGAGCAGCTCTATAAATTAACTCCAATGGAAGATTCCTTTGCCATCAACGCAGTCGCTCTCGTAAATGGCCGTCCACAGACCCTTGGTTTGAAAGAACTTCTACAAGTATTTATAGATCACCGTATCGAAGTTGTGCGTCGCCGCTCGGAATACCGAAAGGCGAAGGCAGAAGGTCGCTTATCAATGGTCGATGGCCTGCTTAAGGCGATCATTGATATCGATAAGGTAATTAGAATTATTCGTGGAAGCGATGATGCACCTGCTGCAAAAGAGAAGTTGATTAAAGACTTCAAATTAAACGATGAGCAAGCCACCTATATCTTAGATATGCCACTGCGCCGTTTAACCAAGATGAGCAAATTAGAACTTGAGACCGAGCAGAAAGATCTCAAAGCAACAATTACTGCGCTAAACACTCTTCTAAAGTCAGAAGAAAGTATCAAGGCGCAAGTTGCTGCCGAGCTAACTGCAGTCGGCAAATCATTTGCTACCCCGCGTCGCACCCGAATCGGTGCTGCTTAATTTCGTTTAACTTCCCCACTGTGGGAGACTTAGTCAAATGATCTCCACAAATGCTCTTGAACTACGCGCGGGTGCGCGCCTTCTGGTCTCAGGGGTCACAGTTCGCATCAACCACGGAGATCGCATCGGATTCGTTGGACGAAACGGCGCTGGGAAATCAACGCTCGCCAAAGTATTAGCAGGTGAAACTCTCCCCGCAGGTGGCGCAGTAATTCGCACCGGAAAAATCGGATACCTGCCCCAAGATCCCCGCACCGGCGAAGATCAAGGAACTGTAATTGAAAGAATTTTATCTGCCCGCGATCTAGATCAAATCGCTGCACGTATGACTCAAGTTGAAGAAGAGATGGCAACAACTGAAGGCGCTGCTCTTGAAAAGGCGATGGAGCGCTACACCCGCGTAGATGCCGAATTCCAAGCAGCTGGTGGATATGCCGCAACTGCAGAAGCTGAAGCGATCGCAACATCACTTGGTGTAACTGAAGCCGTATTTGGCAATCGCTTAGACACACTATCCGGTGGACAACGTCGCCGTATTGAACTGGCACGCATTCTCTTCTCTGGCGCTGAAACACTGCTGCTGGATGAGCCGACAAACCACTTAGATGCAGACTCAATCATTTGGCTACGTAATTACTTAAGCACTTACTCAGGTGGGCTCGTCATCATCTCTCACGATGTGAATTTGATTGAACAAGTAGTAAATAAAGTCTTCTACATTGATGGCAACCGAAATGTTATCGATGTCTATAACTTGGGCTGGCGACAGTACTTGTTACAGCGCGAACAAGATGAACACCGCCGCAAGAAAGAGCGCGCCAACGCCGAAAAGAAAGCTGAGATTTTGCAGAAGCAAGGCGAGAAGATGCGCGCTAAAGCATCTAAAGCAACTGCTGCCCAAGGAATGTTACGTCGCGCTGAAAAGCTTCGCTCATCACTCGATGATGTTCGCGTCAAAGATAAGGTCGCAAAGTTGCGCTTCCCAACTCCCGCACCTTGTGGCAAGACTCCCCTATCGGGTGAAGAACTCTCTAAGAACTATGGCTCACTTGAAATCTTCACCGACGTTTCTTGCGTTATCGATAAAGGCTCGCGCGTTGTTATCTTGGGCCTTAACGGCGCCGGTAAGACAACTCTTCTGAAGATTCTCGCCAATCAACTCGAGTCCGATACCGGCACGGTTGAACATGGCCACGGTTTAAAGCTTGGTTACTACGCCCAGGAACACGAAATGCTCGACTTCGAACGTACTGTCTTAGAAAATATGATGTCTTCTAAAGATGACTTGCGCGAACCAGAAGCCCGCAACGTCCTCGGTTCATTCTTATTCGTTGGCGATGATGTCCATAAGCCAGTAAAGGTGTTGTCAGGTGGCGAGAGAACTCGTTTAGCCCTTGCCACACTTGTTGTTTCAGCGGCAAACGTCCTGCTTCTTGATGAGCCAACAAATAACTTAGATCCCGCATCTCGCGAAGAAATTCTGGGCGCACTTGGTGAATACCAAGGTGCAGTCATAATGGTTTCACACGATGAAGGCGCCGTCCAAGCTCTTAAACCAGAGCGCGTGATCTTGCTACCTGATGGCGATGAAGATATCTGGAAAGATGAATACTTCGATCTAGTCGCAATCGACTAATCAAGAGTTAAGCGTCGATCCGATCACGATCGATTTCGGCCGTTGAGATAAATTCTTTACGTGGGGCAACGTCATTGCCCATCAGAAGTTCGAACATAGCTTCCGCTGCTGCGGCATCTGAGATTGTGATGCGGCGAAGTGTGCGGGCATCTGGATCCATTGTGGTTTCACGAAGCTGATCAGCATCCATTTCACCGAGGCCTTTATAGCGCTGGATTGGTTCTTTCCACTTCTTGCCGGCTTTCTTAAAATCTGCAGTTAACTTCTTCATCTCATCATCTGAGTA
Source organism: Candidatus Planktophila sp. (assembly GCA_964201295.1). Lineage (GTDB taxonomy): Bacteria > Actinomycetota > Actinomycetes > Nanopelagicales > Nanopelagicaceae > Planktophila. Next base: position 14,600 of record CAXNDN010000008.1, read on the forward strand.
GGTGTAGATATATTCACCCTTTTTGCCACCGCCACCCATAAGTTCGATGCGGTGAAGAGGTGGAATCGCAGCAAAGACGCGGCCATCATCGATCATCGGCTTCATATAGCGATATAAAAGGGTGAGCAATAAACAACGAATGTGTGCGCCATCAACGTCCGCATCTGACATCAAGATAATGCGGCCGTAACGCGCATCGGCTAGCTCAAATGATTTTCCAGAACCGGCGCCAATTACTTGAATTATTGAGGCGCATTCAGAGTTATCAAGCATCTGCGAAAGTGATGCCTTCTGCACGTTGAGGATCTTGCCGCGAATCGGCAGAATTGCTTGGAATTCAGAGTTACGGGCTGCCTTTGTGGTGCCAAGTGCGGAATCACCTTCCACAATCAGTAGCTCGGTACGAGTTATATCTTCAGATCTGCAATCAGATAACTTGGTTGGCAGCGCTGAAGATTCGAGAGCGTTCTTACGACGTTGCAGGTCTTTATGTGTACGCGCTGAAATACGAGTCCGTGATGCAGCCGCAACTTTCTCCATAATCAATCGGCCATTGGCCTTATCGATCCGGCGGGTGGTGTTAAAGAATTCTTTTAACTTATCGGCAACTACTGCAGTGACGATTCGGGTTGCAGCCGCTGTGCCTAGAACTTCCTTGGTCTGTCCTTCAAACTGTGGTTCGGACATGCGCACGGTGACGACGGCGGTGAGACCTTCCATAATGTCATCTTTAATAACATCGATCTCGTTCTTCTTGAGCGTTCCGCTAGAGCGCAGCGCTTCGTTAAATGCCTTGGTGATCGCGCGTTCAAAACCTAGGACGTGGGTTCCACCCTTTGGGGTGGCGATGATGTTTACGAAGGAAGATAAGGTGGCATCGAAACCATTGCCCCATTTCATGGCGATA
>CAXNDN010000009.1:0-15368 GCA_964201295.1 Candidatus Planktophila sp.
GATATCGCGGATAACGCGCACTGCTAGATCTGGCTCAGAGAGCAGAAGGGTTGGTGCGTGGAAATTTGGATTCTCAGATTTCTGATAAATATCTTCCCATTGCGCCTTTAAGCGTGCGACATCGTTGGTCAGTTCTTCTTCGCTTACTCCCTCAGCTGCGGTGCGAACAATCACGCCGGCTTCTTCAGGAATTAAATTCTTTAAGATTGCTTTCAGACGTGTGCGCTCTGATTCCGGAAGACGCTTTGATATTCCGCTCATTCCGCCGCCAGGAACATAAACGACGTAACGTCCAGGCAGAGAGATCTGGCTAGTTAAACGCGCGCCCTTTTGCCCAATTGGATCTTTAGTAACTTGCACCAGCACTGGTTGACCAGTCTTTAATACCATTTCAATTTTTCGAGGTTGGCTCTCAGAAATACCAGCAGCATCCCAGTTAACTTCACCGGCATATAAAACCGCGTTGCGGCCCTTGCCAATATCTACGAAGGCAGCTTCCATTGAAGGAAGTACGTTTTGTACACGGCCAAGGTAGACGTTACCAACATAAGAAACGTTGGAATTTCGGTTTACATAATGCTCGACCATCACCTTATCTTCAATAACGGCGATCTGAATGCGGTCACCAATTTGGCGAACCAACATCTCGCGATCAACATTTTCGCGGCGAGCTAAAAATTCTCCATCGGTAATTATCGTTCCGCGGCGACGATATGGCTCACGGTATTCACTGCGGTTATCAGAACGATCTGATCGTCCACTGCGTTCGCGGCGATTACGGGTTCCACGTTCGCTGCGTTCGGCTCGCGTTGGGCGTTCCGTACGTTCGCGAACTTCGCGCACCTTAACAACTGTTACTACGCCATCTTCATCAACAATCTCACCTGGCGTTACTCCTTCACCAGTTGCACGACGGCGACGGCGACGACGATGTGTTGCACCTTCTGCGCCTTCCTCCGTTGAATCAGAGTTTGGCTCTTCGCCATCATCTGTAGCATCTTGGCTATCTACGCCATCAGCGTTTGGTTTACGACGTCCGCGTCCACCACGGCGGCGGCGACGATTGCGAGCGCCACGTGAATCATCATCTTCAGAAGTTGCAGCGGCTACAGGAGCTGCGCTTTCTATGTCTTTTTCGACTGGAGCAGCCTTCGCTGCAGACTTTCGTGGCGCCTTTGGGGCTTTCTCATCTGGGGCAGCCTGAAAAATTGGGACCGGAATTGCTGGTGCTTTCTTCTTGCTCTTACTTTCAACCGCTTCAGCAACAGGTGCATCAACAATTTCAGTTGACTTATCTGCAGCAAGTGATTTCTTCTTACTTACTTTTTTCACCGCACGCTTGCGCGGTGACTTTGGCTCAATAGCCATGGCACCAAATCCTCTATGCGTTAATTAACGCGCTCTGGCTTGTAGTCACTTATCTGGCTGGCAACCCTCGGGTTGGCCTGAGTAAATCCTTCAAGCAAATCTTTTTTAATCCGCCGCTGGCCTTCTCCGCGAATTGATTCGCGAGCCGCGCTGAACTGTTGGCCCAAGTATGCCACACCATCGCTCTAAAGAGTTAAATGAGCGTTGCTTTTAGGCGCAAATCACCCGCGATGGCGGGCATGCACGTTCTGAAGCAACCCAAAACCGATCATTGTGGCGAACATGCTTGAGCCACCATATGAGACAAATGGAAGAGGTACACCAGTCATCGGCATCATGCCAAGTGTCATTCCAATATTTTCAAAGGCTTGAAATGCAAACCAAGCAATTACCCCCGTGCAAACTAGCCTCCCATAAGGATCATCTGATCTTCGCGCAATTCCAAAGGCCCTCATTAGTACTGTGAGATAGAGAATTAAAATAAAGCCACAACCCAAAAATCCAAGTTCTTCACCAGCTACTGTAAAAATAAAGTCGGTCTGCTGTTCCGGAACGAATCTACCGTTGGTCTGTGGGCCATTAAATAAGCCTGTACCAATTAAGCCTCCTGATCCAACAGTTATCCGCGCTTGCCTTAGTTGATAGCCACTGCCCTGCGAATCAATATTTGGATCAACAAATGCTTGGAGACGTTTTACTTGATAATCATTGATAATGCCAACATTAACGGCGACGAAACTACCGATGACTCCTGCCAAAATTAATCCAACTACCCAGCGCATTGGAGCCCCAGAAACGGCAATGATGGTGACAACTGCAATACTAATAATAAAAATTGTTCCCATATCAGGTTGAGCTGCAATTAATAGGATAGGTATGGCAGCAACGACTAAAGCTTGCATTACATCACTGTGTTGAACAGCATCAGTAGCGTGCGTTCGCTCAGATAAAAACATCGACATACCTACGATAATTGAAATCTTGGCCAGTTCTGCTGGTTGCAATTGGAACCCAAAGGGAAGGCCAATCCAGGCTTTAGAGCCATTTACCTCTGCTCCTATCCCTGGAATTAAAACAGCGGTTAAACCAATTACGCCAAATATCCAAAGCAGTGGTGTGTAGGCGCGGATCAATCGATAATCAATTACCGTCGTTCCCCAGGCAAGCAGTGAACCAATCAAAATATTGAGGATGTGCCGCTTTAAGTAATACTCGGGATCTAGTCCATTTGCGGCGTACCAATTTCGGGTAGCGGCGTAAACCAAGAGAGTGCCCATTATTAAGAGAAGCGCAACAGCGATAGTTAAAATTGGGTCAAACCCAGCGAAGGCGGAAGGACGAGAGCTCTTACGGTAATTAACCCGTCGTGAAACTAAACTCACTTTGCCCCCTTCACTTTTGTTGCTGGAGAAATCTTTGGCAAGGTTACTGGCGGAACTCCACTTGGGAAGATAATTTTCGCAGAATCAACCTTTGAGCCTTGAACACCGAAGAGAGTTTCGTAGATCTTTCTAACGCCAACGCCTGATGTAGATGCGCCGAAACCACCTTGGCTCACCATCATCACGACAGCAAATCTTGCTTTTTTGGCAGGTCCATATGCAGCAAACCAAGAAGTATCTGCCTTCTCGCCACCATTGGGATTTCTTCCAAAGACTTGGGCGGTTCCGGTTTTACCACTGATCTCAATTGGGAAACCGCTAAATACTCCAGCGCCAGTTCCACTGATCACAACTTCGCGCAGCGCGCTTTGTAGAAACTTCATTGTTTTTTTATCTGCTGGCACAGTTCCAAGTTTTTCCTTCTCGAAAGTCTTAACTACTGTTCCATCAGTTTTTACAATTGCTTTCGCAATAGTTGGTTTCCAGATTGTTCCACCATTAGCGATAGCGGCATACATTTGCGCTAATTTGATGGGTGTAATAACTGTGTCACCTTGACCAATTGAGAAGTTGACCGCATCACCGGCGCGAATCCTCTCGCCATCTAAGCAGTTTTCATAGGCGAGCTGAACTAAAAATGCAGTCTGCTGGCTCTTCGGCGCACGGGTCTTATAGTTGCAATAGAAATCCTTATTTTGCGCATACCAAGCTTTGCGCCACTCACGATCTGCCAACCTTCCGGAGGATTCAGAAGGTAGATCTACGCCAGTCTTGATACCGACCTGAAACCCTTTGGCTGCGTTAAAGAAATGGTCATTTGCATCTGACTTCGGCTTTAGCCCTCCATCGCGTAACCATTCATCAAAGGCGATGCGATACCAAACAGTGTCACAAGAAATGGCGATCGCCTTCTTCAGAGATATTCGCCCCAGTGACTTGCTTTCGAAGTTTTGAAAAGCACGAGTTCCAACTTCTACTTGTGAGGGGCAATCATAATTTGCACTCAAGTCGTATCCCGCACTTGCTGCGGCAACTACCGAAACTGCTTTAAATGTAGATGCCGGGGCAAATAGCCCCTGTAATGCCCGTGAAAGTGCAGGTACTCCTTCCTTCTCGCTATATAAATTCTTCGCTTCCAAAACCGTAAGCCCTCGCTCAAAAGAGTTCGGATCATAAGTTGGATATGAAGCAAGCGCCAAGATCTGACCGTTTCTTACATCCATTACAACTGCAGCTGCGCCATCTGAGGGATTACCTAATTCGCGGGCTCTCCTTACCGCATCGGCTAGCGCGCTTTCAGCAGAAGCCTGCACGCGAGCATCGATACTAGTTACTAAGTGGTCTCCCCCGATCGGTTTTGAATTTTGACTAGTACTAGTAACCGCTTCCTTACGGTCAACTATTACCGTCTTAATTCCGGGAGTTCCTCGCAAATATTGATCGTATTGAATTTCCAAACCAGCTTTACCGATGGATTCAGAACGGAAATAACTGCCTCCAGTTGCTCCAGATAGATCACTCTCTGTTAGCGGACCCACATATCCGAGTAAGTGCGCAGCATTTACCCCAACATTTCCTGGATAGTTTCGGATCGAAACCGGGGTAGCCGATACACCGGGATATTGATCTGAGCGCTCAACAATTCGTAAGGCAATCTCAGGGTCGGCTTCTTTGGTAATCGGAATTGGTTGAAAGCGCGAACCCGTCCAGCATCCAGCGCGCAGACCTTTCGGCAATTCACCACATAAGCGAGTGCGTTGATAAATATCTTCATATTCCAGTTTCAAAAGTTTTGCTAGCGATTGCAATACACCAACACCTTTATCAGGCTGTCGGTCGATCACCGTGCGATCAACTGTTACGGCAATTCCGACTCGGTTTAGCGCCAACGGCACACCGGATGAATCAACAATTAGTCCACGGGTTGCGGGAGTTACGACATCACGGCTCTGAATTGAAAGTGCGGCATCACGATATTTGGGGCCGGCCGCAACCTGCAAATAAAAGAGGCGACCCAGTAAACCCGCCAATAGTGAAAAAATAAGCACTTGGACAACTAGCAAACTAAGCCTGGCGCGCTGATTCATCCCCGACTCTCCGCCTCAAAGAGTGCACTGTGGATGCGCGTAACGAAAGGCATCAATAGGGGAACCACTGCGACAGTCCAGAGCGCAGATGAAACTAGCGAAATAAAAATCTGCAAGGTACTGCCTAACTCGCTTCCAAACATCAAGCCAATAATTAGATAAGCCAACCTGGTAAGCGGGACGGCGATAGCAACTATTACAACAAGTGAGATGGGGTTGCCGCGAAAGTTATCATCGCCATATCCCAAATATGAGATTGAAAATCCAGCCAAAATCATTATCAGAGTCCACTGCCCCATCGGGCCAGATGTAGTTTGTGATAAATCCATAAGGAGCCCGGCGCCAAAGCCGGTAAGCGCGCCTAACTCTGGAGTACCGAGAGCAGACCAAAGAAGTGCAAAGATCAGAAAGAGCGAGACTCCCCCACCAAAAATTCGAAACTGGCTAACAATTGATTCTTGGATCAGATACACGATTGCAAAAATCGGAAAGGAGATCAGAAATCTACGAGCAAACATTTATGGCTTGGGCGATCCAGAAGGCGTGGCGTAAATCGTCACAGTTGGGACTGGGATCGGAATCGGCCCCTGAGGCACTAGCGCATCGCGAGGATCTGATTTAGGCGAACCCACCACGACTGCAACCACGCTTAGCGTTGAAAAATTGGCGAAAAGTTTTACATCGGCCGTTTGGGTAACAGCACCTGCGGCGTTATCTACTGAAGTCACTTCTCCGATTGGAACTCCCGGAACAAATGGTCGATTGTTCTGACTACCACGCGCCAAAATTACATCCCCAATTTTTAAAGTTGTCTGATTATCGAGTAGTTGCAGCACCGCTTTACTGGTGCCCTGTCCACTTAAAATACCAATTTGTTGGCTGCCAGCTACGCGCGCTCCAACGCGGAAAGCAGAATCTGAAGCTAATTGCACAAGAGCGCTATTTGGATATGACTTTTTAACTACTCCGACTAAACCAAGTCCGGTAATCACAGTCATATTCTCCTTAACTCCATCATTGGTTCCAGCATCAATTGAAATAGTTTGAGCAAATGATGATGTAGAACCAAGTGAAATTACTTTTGCGGCGACTACTTTATATTTTGCGATGCCCGCTAAATCTAAGACCGATTTAAGTTCTACAAGTTCTGCATCTGCATTTGTGCGATTTATTAAGCTCTGACGCAATTTTTCATTATCTGCTTTTAACTTTTCGATCTCACCTCGCGTACGACCCAGTCGAGTTAAATCTGAGAAGAAATTCCCGACCGGTCTAAAGACGGTCGCTGCTGCAGATTGAAATGGCGAGAGAGCGGTTTGTGATCCGCTGCGCAGGCCATCAATTACTTGCACTCCACGCAAATCGAGCGTTATTAAAAAGAGCGATGTAACGATTAGAGAGATAAGCAGCAGACGACCGCGGTTATCGCCGCCGTTTCGCATCTTAAAAACCTATCGACGTGGCTCGGAGATCAAAACCTTTTCAAGGGCTTCGAACTCTTCAATGCACTTACCGGATCCTTCAACCACCGCATCCAATGGACGATCAGCGATATGAATTGGCATGCCAGTTTCTTTACGAAGGCGCTCGTCAATACCCTTAAGAAGTGCGCCGCCGCCAGTAAGGACAATTCCACGATCCATTAGATCCGATGAAAGCTCTGGTGGACATTTATCAAGCGTGCTCTTTACCGCATTGATGATCGCATTTACTGGCTCTTCAAGTGCTTTGCGAATTTCTGCAGCCGACACAACAATTGTCTTTGGTAGACCAGTTGCTAAATCACGACCACGAATTTCAGCATCATTTTCACCCTGAAGTGGGTAAGCAGAACCAATTGCCATCTTAATTTCTTCAGCTGTGCGTTCTCCAAGAAGCAATGAGAATTCTCGCTTTACCCAGTTGATAATCGCTTGATCTAGCTCATCTCCACCAACGCGAATTGAGAGTGAAGTAACGATTCCACCGAGTGAAATAACGGCAACTTCAGTTGTTCCGCCACCAATATCAACGACCATATTTCCAGTTGGTTCGTGAATAGGTAGACCGGCGCCAATCGCTGCTGCCATTGGCTCTTCAATGATGTAAACCTTGCGTGCACCTGCTGCATATCCAGCATCTTTAACGGCGCGCTGTTCTACGCCGGTGATTCCTGATGGAACACAAACGACGATACGTGGCTTTGCAAGATAGCGACGACGATGAACCTTTTGAATGAAGTAACGGAGCATGCGCTCGGTAGTATCAAAGTCTGCGATAACTCCATCTTTGAGTGGACGGATCGCAACGATGTTACTTGGCGTGCGACCAATCATCTTCTTCGCCTCTAGACCGACCGCGAGAATTCCACCTGTATCTTGATTGACAGCGACTACTGAAGGCTCGTTAAGAACAATGCCGCGACCGCGGACGTATACCAAGGTATTTGCGGTACCCAAATCGACAGCCATATCTCGGCCGATGAATGACATTCTGTTCGCCATGTAATACCCCTCGAGTTGTTTTCTTGAACTTACTTACCGAAAAAAATTTCAATCTCACGCGCCGCTGATTCTGGCGAATCAGAGCCATGAACAATATTCTGAACAACTTTTGTACCTTGATCGCGAGCTAGGTCTCCTCGAATTGTTCCGGGAGCTGCAACTGTTGGATCAGTTGCACCAGCGAGTGATCTAAATCCTTCAATTACGCGATTGCCTTCAGCAACCATTGCAACGATCGGACCTGACAACATAAATTCAACGAGCGGTTCAAAAAACGGCTTACCTTTATGTTCTTCATAATGACGTTCTAGCAATGCGCGATCTGCTTGCATCATTCGTAGCGATGTAACTAAATAGCCCTTAGCTTCTACTCTAGCGATAACTTCGCCGATTAACTGGCGACGAACGCCATCTGGCTTAACCAGGATTAGGGTCTTTTCAGTGCTCACTCGCTCAGTCTATTAGGCATCTGGCGAAGTTGGTGCCACGGGATTTTCCCCCGGTCGCCCCTTAGCCAATAGCGCTGCTCGTGCCGCCTCACCCTTGCGGCCGACAATTATCGCCGCAACCCATAACCCCATGAAGAGCAAATTGATGATCGCCATCGAAGGCACGACCACGCTATAGGCGGCCATGGCAAATTGCAGAATAGAACCGAGTATCCAGCCTGAACGTTTCTTGAGTAAACGAATTGCGTAAATCATCAAGAACATAACAACAAATCCATAAACTATCGTGGCGCTCTCGTGGCTATCTTTTGCCAACAACATGGCAAAGCCCATGATTAAGACTTCCATCGCCAGAACTGCAGATCCAAGTACGCGCATTACTTATCTCCTGTTTCGGGTAACTTGGCATATTTCTTACGGACCGCCGTGCGCGCTTCCCCAACTGTTACCACTGATCCAGTTATCAAAATTGCGAGCGACTCATCACTTAGTGGACGGTTTGCATCTTTGATTGCGCGATCAATTGCCGCTGGCAGGGTCTCTTCGGCGAAAACTCGATCTGCTCCAAAAACTTGCGTTGCCAATTTATTTAGCTCAGCCATGCTCATTGAACGCTCAGAAGAATTAGTCGTAACGATAATTTGATTCAAAATGGGTTCCAACTCTTGCAATATTCCCAGCGCATCCTTATCGGCCATCAAAGCCACAATCCCAGTAACCTCATCAAAGGTAAATTCACTCTGCATTGTTTCGGCTATCGCCTTGGCCCCGTGTGGGTTATGGGCGGCATCTAAAATAATGGTTGGGTCGCGGTGGATTACCTCGCATCGACCTGGCGACGTTACATTGGCAAAGCCAGCACGTACTGCATCAATATCTAAATCTTGCTCTCCAAAGAAGGCCTCCACTGCAATGAGCGCTGCTGCAGCATTTGATGCTTGGTGTTTACCGTGGAGTGGCAAGAAAATATCGTCGTAATGACCACGCAGGCCGGTAATTGAAATTAGCTGACCACCAACTGCGATCGCTCGCGAATCAATTGAGTATTCCAGCCCCTCGCGTGCAATATCCGCGCCGACTTCTGCAGCGCGACGCAAGAGTTCCACCGCTGCTTCAGGGGTCTGTTGAGCTAGGACAATAAAGCCTTGTTCTTTAATAATTCCAGCCTTGGTAGCCGCAATTTCTGTGATGGTGCTGCCCAAGTACTCCATATGGTCTAAACCAATTGGGGTAATCACTGAAACATCGGCATCCACCACATTTGTGGCATCCCATTCTCCGCCCATTCCAACTTCAATTACTCCGACATCAATTGGGTGTTCTGCAAATGCGGCAAAGGCAAGTGCGGTAATTGCCTCAAAGAAGGAGATTGGATTTTCAAATTTGCTATCCATTAAATCAAAATATGGACTGATATCGTTAAATGAGAAGATCAACTCTTTGGCGTCAATTGGTTTCCCGTTGATACTTATCCGTTCCAAGTAACTTTCCAGGTGGGGGCTGGTAAATCTTCCAGTGCGCAAGCCCATTTCAAATAAGAGTGAATCAATCATGCGCGAAGTTGTGGTTTTTCCGTTTGTGCCACCCACGTGGATAGTCGGGTAAGTAAGTTGCGGAGAACCCAAGATATCAACCAAAGCGCTGATTCGTTCTAGGGTCGGAGCGATGCGTGTCTCTGGCCAACGAGCAAGAAGTGACTTTTCTATCGCATCGATGCGTGCTTGATCATCAGAACTTATGTTGTTCATCGAATCACTTCAGCGCTGCAAGTGCTGCGGTAATGCGTTCGATATCAGCAGAAGTTTTAGCAAGTCTTTCATTAATTTCAATAACGACTTCTGCGGGAGCTTTAGCCATAAATCCAGCGTTACCTAGTTTGACCTCTGCTGTCTGTAAATCTTTCTTAGCGGAAGATAAATCTTTTTCTAAACGAGCGCGCTCTGCCACAAGATCGATCGATCCCGTCAAATCTAATTCGATTTTTACGCCAGCGATTTCTAAAGTTGCAGACGGTGTGAAATCTTTATCCTCAAGCTTTAGCAAGAAATGCAGCGCGCTGGAGTATTTGATTATTTCTGGTGATCCTATAAAACGACCAGGAACTTTCTGCGCTGGCTTTAAACCTTGGTCATTACGGAAGCGACGAACTTCTGTCACAACTTCTTGCAGTGCGGTGACAAGTGATTCAGATTTCTTATCAATATGAGCTGCGTTAAATGCCGGCCAATTGGCAACGACTAGCGATTGGCCACCAGTGAGCGTGCACCAGAGCTCCTCGGTAATAAATGGCATTACTGGGTGCAACGCACGCATCAACTGATCGAGCACATGCCCTAATACGCGCTGTGATGCCTCTTTATTTCCTGATGCAAAAGTCTCTTTAGAGAGTTCGAGATACCAATCGCAGAGGTCATCCCAAGCAAAGTGATAAAGAATTTCGCACGCGCGTGAAAATTCATATCCTTCTAGCAGAGAATCAACATCGCGCAAGGTTTCGCTTAGGCGCGAAAGTATCCAGCGATCAATTGCGTTCAGGGATGAGACCTCAGGAAGTGGGCCCGCAACAGTTGCACCGTTCATCATTGCAAAGCGAGTTGCATTCCATAACTTGGTGGCGAAGTTACGTGATCCACCGATCCAATCTTCAGCTAGCGCTTGATCAGTGCCGGGATTGGCACCGCGCGCAAGAGTGAAGCGCAGCGCATCTGCGCCGTACTTATCCATAAATTCAATTGGATCAATAACATTTCCACGGCTCTTAGACATCTTCTTGCCAAATTGGTCACGGACTAGACCGTGCAACATAATTGTCTTAAACGGAGCAACACCATCCATTGCAAAGGTCGACATCATCATCATGCGTACAACCCAGAAGAACAAGATGTCGTATCCAGTGACGAGAACGCTAGTTGGATAAAACTTAGACAAATCTGCAGTTTTCTCGGGCCAACCAAAGGTAGAAAATGCCCATTGTCCAGATGAGAACCAGGTATCTAAAACATCTGGATCTTGGTTCCAGCCAGCTGGCGCAACTTCATCAGGACCGACAACTTTTACTTCACCATTTGGTCCATACCAAACTGGAATTCGATGTCCCCACCAAAGTTGGCGCGAGATACACCAGTCGTGCATATTATCGACCCATTCGAAGTAACGAGGCGAGAGCGCTTCTGGTTCAATCTTTACTTCACCGCTTCGAACAGCATCGGCCGAAGCTTTTGCAAGTGGGGCAACCTTTACAAACCATTGTTTGGAAAGCCGCGGTTCAACCGTTATATCGCAACGAGAACAATGGCCAACTGCGTGAATATAGGGGCGCTTTTCCGCAACCAAGCGACCCATCTCTTTTAACTTCGCAACTACTGCAACGCGCGCTGCAAAACGATCCATCCCATCAAATTCTGTCCCGGTGCCAGCCATTACGCCATGTTCGTTCATGATGACTACGAAGGGCACATTGTGGCGCATCGCCATTTCGAAGTCATTTGCATCATGTGCTGCAGTGACCTTGACTGCGCCTGTACCAAAATCTTGCTCAACTAGTTCGTCAGCGATAATTGGGATCATTCGATTTACCAAAGGGAGAAGTACTTCAGTGCCGATTAAGTGTTTGTATCGTGGATCATCAGGGTGAACTGCAACCGCGCCATCGCCCAGCATTGTTTCAGCGCGGGTAGTTGCAATAACAATTGATTGTTCGCCTTCGCCATAGCGAATCTGGACAAATTCACCAGCATCATCTTGATGGTCAACTTCAATATCTGAGAGAGCGGTTAAGCAACGTGGACACCAGTTGATAATTCGTTCGGCGCGATAGATCAATCCCGCATCGTGCATTTTCTTAAAGATTGATACAACAGCCTTGGACATTCCCTCATCCATCGTGAAACGCTCACGTGTCCAATCGACGCTGACCCCTAGCCGTTTCATCTGATCTAAGATCGCGCCGCCAGATTCGGCTTTCCATTCCCAAACTCTCTTTACAAATTCTTCACGCCCTAAATCATGACGTGAAATACCTTGCGAACCGATCTGTTTTTCCACAACGTTCTGAGTTGCGATACCAGCGTGATCCATTCCGGGTAACCATAAAACTTCATACCCCTTCATACGTTTCATTCGCGATAAACAATCTTGTAACGTTTGATCTAAAGCATGGCCAATATGTAAAACGCCTGTGACATTTGGTGGTGGCAGAACTATTGTGAAAGCTTCTTTTTTGGAAGCCGCATCGGCAGTAAAATAATTAGCGCTCAACCACTTTTGATACAGGCGTGGCTCGATATCGACCGGTGAAAAGGTCGAAGCGAGTTCAGCGCCAGATGGCGTTGCGGAAGACATAGAGCGCAGTCTAGATTACGCGCTCTTCTCCTCTGCACCTTTTTCGCGGCGTGATGCCCGCTTTGGAATATCGCCCGTGCGCTCAACCATGGTTGGAGCCACGTTCTCATCTATACATTCTTTTGTAATTATGACTTTGGCGATATCTGTGCGACTTGGCACGTCATACATCACAGTGAGAAGTACTGATTCCATAATGGCGCGTAGTCCGCGCGCTCCAGTGCCACGTTTCAGCGCTAGTTCTGCGATCGCATCGAGTGATTCAGGTGTGAATTCAAGTTCAACGTCGTCCAAATTAAAGAGGCGTTGATACTGCTTGACCAGCGCGTTCTTTGGCTTGGTGAGAATCTCCATCAAAGCTGGCTTATCAAGGCTTTCAACGCTAGTTAATACTGGAAGGCGACCAATGAATTCAGGGATCATTCCAAATTTCAGAAGATCTTCCGGCATTACATCAGCAAAGATATCTTTACGGTTTTTATCGACTGATTCTTGAAGAGTTGCATTAAAGCCGACTCCCGCTTTTCCGCTGCGTGCTTCGATGATTTTATCTAGACCAGCGAATGCTCCACCAACGATAAAGAGAACGTTTGTTGTATCAATCTGAATAAATTCTTGGTGTGGGTGCTTGCGTCCACCTTGAGGTGGAACCGAAGCAACCGTTCCTTCTAGAATTTTCAGTAGCGCTTGCTGAACACCTTCGCCAGAGACATCGCGCGTAATTGAAGGGTTCTCTGATTTACGCGCAACTTTATCAATCTCATCGATATAAATAATTCCAGTTTCAGCTTTCTTAACATCGTAATCCGCCGCCTGCAAAAGCTTAAGCAGAATATTCTCAACATCTTCACCGACATAACCGGCTTCGGTCAGGGCTGTTGCATCTGCAATAGCAAATGGAACATTAAGCATGCGCGCCAAAGTCTGCGCCATTAAAGTCTTTCCACAACCAGTTGGGCCAAGTAATAAAATATTTGACTTGGCAAGTTCTACGCCATCTTCGCCTTTGGCCTGGCCAGATTGCACACGCTTGTAATGGTTGTAGACCGCGACAGCTAAAGATTTCTTGGCGCGATCTTGGCCGATTACATATTGATCTAAAAATTCAAAGATAGCCAATGGCTTAGGAAGATCGGTTAGCCCAAGTGTGGATGCTTCGGCGAGTTCTTCAACAATGATCTCATTACAGAGTTCGATACATTCGTCACAGATATAAACGCCTGGACCGGCGATAAGTTTCTTTACCTGCTTCTGGGTTTTGCCGCAGAAGGAACATTTCAGTAGGTCGCTAGTTTCTCCGATACGAGTCATAGGTAAATCTTAGTTTCTAGCCTAAATAAATGGGCCTTAATTTACGAGTGACTTTGTTCGCCCTGAGAATAATAAGGAGGTTTTGTCGACTTCATCTGCCTTACACCAGGCACAAATAAAACAACTGCACAGATTAATAAGTGAAAAATCGCTACGCCGATTAGAAGTGGTCGCTCTCCAAATAGATCCGCCATCGGACCTGCCAGCGCCATGCCAAGTGGAAGTAGTCCGACGGTTCCCATGTAATCGATGCTAAAGACACGAGCTTGATATTCAGCAGGAACTTCGCGCTGCACCTGGGTGTTCCAGAACGCTTCCCACGGACCCACCGAAAAACCAGCGAGGAAGTAAGCGAGAAAAATTAGCTCCTTTGAGGAAGGAAAAGCCAGGACGAGAGGTGCAAAAATAAATAATCCCCAGACAACTACAGAAACTGTGCCAGGTCTCTTTGTTTTTGATTTAATACTAATAATTGCTGAAATCACTCCACCAAGACTAAATAGCGCAGCTGCTGTGGCATATACCGCCGCAGTTCCAAAGTCGCGTTTAGTAATTACCGGAAGCAGAACCATTTCTACTCCGACCACCATCATTAATTGGAAGGTCGCCATAATGATCATTGCGGTTATCCATTTGTAGTACCAGACAACGCGCAAACCTTCGCGGACTTCAGTCAGAAATGAACTCTTTGGAGAACTATTTATTTCTCGTGGGTTCTCATTAATTCTAAACAATAAGAGGGCGCCAATAAGAAAGAAGAAACAAGTTGTTAAGTAGGTCGCATGAGTTCCAAAGGTGACAATGATCAATCCAGCAATTCCAGGGCCAGCGATTTCTCCACCTTTCATCGCGATGCCTCGAAGCACATTTCCTGAAGGCAAGAGATGGTCAGGCAAAATACTTGGGATGATGGCGGCGACAGCGGGGCGACCAAAGGCATCACTCGCACCCATAATCACGACGACGGCGAGCAATACCCACAATGAAATAGTTGATGGATCAAAAAAGATTACAAGGCTTCCCACAACAGCTCTGATTCCATCTGAAGCAATTAATACAGAACGTCGTGATAGTCGATCGGCCCAAACTCCCCCTACTGGCGCCAATAAAACTCCAGATAGAACGCGTGCCCCCATGATCAGGCCAAGAGCAGTTGCGCTACCACCCGCATCAAGGATTGTGACTGCAAGGGCGATTGGAAAAGCGCTAGTAGCAACAATAGTTAAAATCGTAGAGACCCAAAGATTGCGATAGGAGCGGTATGAAAAAAGAGCGCCGGGTTCGAAATATTTCTGCAACATTTCTAAACCGACGCCCCTTTATTGAAAATTAAGCGGAAGGCTTCGCCTTACGTGAAGACATAACCTTATCTATGATTCCGTACTCGACTGCTTCAGCAGCGGTAAGAATCTTGTCGCGTTCGATATCTTTTTCGATCTCTTCAATCGTCTTATTTGAATGCTTAGCAAGCATTGTTTCGAGAAGTCCACGCATACGCATAATTTCGCGCGCTTGGATCTCGATATCAGATGCTTGTCCCCCACCTTCAGATGAAGGTTGGTGGATAAGGATTCGTGAGTGCTCGAGTCCGTAACGCTTACCTTTTGTTCCACCGGCAAGGATGATCGCTGCTGCAGATGCGGCTTGGCCGAGACAAATTGTCGTGATGTCAGGGCGAACAAATTGCATCGTGTCATAAATTGCAGTTAGCGCAGTGAATGATCCACCAGGTGAGTTGATATAGATAGAAATATCACGATCTGGATCCATTGACTCAAGAGTTAACAGCTGCGCCATTACATCGTTGGCAACTGTGTCATCAATTGGTTGGCCCAAAAAGATGATGCGCTCTTCAAATAACTTTGTGTAAGGGTCTAGGCGCTTGTAACCGTAGGCGGTCTTTTCTTCAATAGTTGGAAGAACGTAGCGGTTTGTAATCTCTTGAAT
>CAXNDN010000010.1:0-14577 GCA_964201295.1 Candidatus Planktophila sp.
TTAAAGTTTCACACTAAACCAGTAATTATCTTAGATCCATTTGATTTATATGCACCGCTTGCAACTCTGATTGATCATTTAGAAGAACATGGATTTGTAAAACCTGGACAACGAGAACTTTTACACTGGGCCAGAAGTATTGATGAAGCTCTCGATATCGCTGCTGGTTAAAGATAGATTGTTAATTTAACAATGGGCCATAATATTCAGATCTCTGTAAATCTTCCTTGTAATCGTGAGCGCGCCTGGCAAGTGATCGCCGATTGGGAGGGTCAAGGAAGCTGGATGTTACAGAGTAAAGTTTGGGTGACTTCAGAAATCCGTGAAGGAGTCGGAACTTCGATTGTGGCATTTACCGGGCCCTTTTATAAAAGGTATCCACGCTTTTCAAAAATTGGTTTGCTGGACACAATGGTGGTTACAAATTGGCAACCACCAGTTCGTTGCGATGTCATGCATACCGGCAAATTATTGCGAGGAGCCGGAACCTTCGAGCTGGTTGAGATTTCTGAAAATACGACGCAATTTAATTGGTCTGAAGATATTGAGTGCTCGCGCCTACAATTCTTAGCGATCTACCCATTTCTCTGGATCGGTGTACGAATATCACTGGCTCGCCTCTCCACATCGCTACGCCCACCCGAGTAACCTTGAACCTATGACCGCGCCACTATCCCTACCGGATGCCCTGGCGCAGTTACCGGAAGAAGAACGGATAGTTTTATCGCTTCATTATCTGCGATCACTTCCAAGCCACGAGATTGCAAAAATGCTTGGTGTGCCCGAAAAATCGGTTGTGGCGGTAATGGCATCTGGAAAAGCGCGAATTACCGCTCTACTTGGCCTGGCTTGAGGCGGCTTCCCCTTCCGATTTCATACCTAGCCCGATATGCGAGATACTTATCCTCTGCAAAAAACCGTGGCGCCGATCAAGGCTCACGTATCTCGGGTAATAAATAGTGCACTAAATAGGCATAAAGGAGACTTCCCAATGGCAGCCATGAAACCTCGTACTGGTGATGGACCTATGGAAGTAACCAAGGAAGCGCGCTCGCTAGTTATGCGCATTCCACTTGAAGGCGGGGGACGCTTAGTTGTCGAGATGAATCCACAAGAGGCAAATAATCTCAGCGCTGCCCTCGGAGCGGCAGTTGCGTTAATCAAAAAGTAATTCAATTTAACCCAATTTCTTACCTGCCAACTGCGCAATCCGGGCTGGCACTCGCTAGCCTTTGGCAATAATGACCACAAAGACTGCGCCTAAATCTCACCCAAGTTTTTCCGCCTCGCTGCTTAGCCCGATCGAGCTTTCGGTTGATGCGCTCGCAGATTCGCAGGCGATTGCAATTGGCTTCGCAGCAGATTCCAGCACCCCCACAAATTTTGATTTTCCAGCCAATAGCGCACTGATAAAGAAGTTAGAGAAGTTATTTGATTTAAATTTGCGAGATGAATTGCAATTCTTCTCTGCCACCGGAAAAGCTGGTGAGTTATTTGAGATCCCGGTTGCATCCGACCAAATGCAAGCCGACCGCATACTTTTACTTGGGCTAGGAGATGCAACAACTCCATCGCTACGCCAAGCGGGTGCAGCGCTTGGTCGCAAGGGGCGCGGAAAAGCCACAGTTATCTCCTCAATCTGCGTTTCAGGCCACGAGCAGTTAAAAGCATTCGCTATCTCGGTACAACTGGGCGCATATATTTGGACACAAAAAACTGGAGATACACAAGAATTGCCACAATTTTTATTCGCTACCGAAAAACCTGAATTAATAATTGATGCAGGCGTCATTGCCAGTGCAATTTCACGCACCAGGGATTTAATTCACACACCTTCAAATATAAAGACTCCACTTTGGATGGCCAAGGAAGCTGAGAAGATCGCTGAAGAGAATGGGCTAGAAATTCGAATTCTAGCCGGCAAGGAGTTATCAGAGTTTGGAGGGTTACGGGCGGTTGGAAACTCATCTCCTAATCCGGGGCCTCGATTTGTGGAAATTTCTTATTGTCCACGAGGAATGAAAAAGAATCGTGGGTCACTTGCGCATGTAGTAATTGTTGGAAAAGGAATTACCTTCGATACTGGAGGCATTTCTTTAAAACGGCCATATGACGTAATGATGGCTATGAAATCGGATATGGCGGGATCTGCTGCTGCGCTCGGAGCGATTAGTACGCTCTCGCATTTTCAACCACAGATTGAAGTAACTGTTTTGATGATGCTCGCGGAAAATGCGCTTTCTGGAACTGCCCAGCGTCCCAGCGATGTCATTACCCAATATGGTGGAAAGACCGTTGAAATATTAGATACTGACGCAGAGGGCAGATTGGTTTTAGCCGACGGAATCGCTTATGCGGTTAAGAACTTAAATCCAGATTACATAATTGATATTGCGACGCTAACCGGTGCGGCAACTTTAGGTTTAGGGCGACAGTACGCGGCGATGTATACGCGAGATGAAAAATTGGCAAAGGATTTATTTGAAGCTGGGCAGCGTTCAGGTGATCGTGTGTGGCATATGCCGCTAGTTGATGATTATCACCAAGCGTTAGAAAGTCCGATTGCAGATTTAAGCCACGTTACGGCTAAGAAGAAATTTAGCGCCGGATCAATTACAGCAGCGCTCTTTCTGGAACAGTTTGCCGCTGAGCACACTTGGGTCCACTTTGATATTGCTGGTGTAGCGCGCAGCGAAGCCGATTCTGGCGAAAATCCTAAAGGTGGAACTGGTTTTGGGGTCCGACTACTTATCGAATGGCTAACCACACTCAAATGATGATCGATCCACACACATATGCAGAAAGTTTTCTCCCTGAAGATGAGGTAAAGAGGAGCGCACGCGCTGTTGGCGAAGAAATGGGCGCAACCAACGCAACATCAGGTACCGGTGCCTACCTAAAACATTTAGCTCATATTTTATCGGCGCAGTCAGTTGTTGAAATAGGTACAGGCTCTGGCGTTGGGGCGCTCTGGGTTTTAGAAGGAATGCTGGCTAGCGGCACACTTACCTCAATAGATAATGAGATGGAACATAGCAACGCCGCCAAAGGTGCGTTTTTAGATGCGGATATTGCAGCGGCTCGCTTTCGCCTAATTACAAATCCTGCAATGGAAGTTGTTACGAAGTTGGCAGATCGCGCATATGACATGGTTATCTTTCGCCACAACCCAGAAGATTTGCCCTTTGCAATAAATGAGGCCCATCGTATTTTGCGTAGCGGTGGAGTATTTGTAATCGATAATTTCTTTGGTGGCGAAAAAGTTTCAGATCCGGCCCAGCGCGATCCAAAGACAGTTGCGCTGCGCGAGGCTGGGAAATCGCTGAAAAACCAGGTAGACCTTTGGGTGACCTCACTCATACCAGTCGGTGATGGTTTGTTACTTGCTACAAAATTGTAGGAAGATAGGTATATGAGTAGCTCACAGCCATCCGGTACGCCTGGCTCCAATGGACCTTGGTGGATTCCTGCTGCTAAAAATGGGAAGTCCAATCTCATAACTCGGTCGAACGCAATTCTCTTAGCTTTTGTTGCTGGCTTGGTCGGTTCAATTTTTGGTGCATCATCATCTGGATCGCTATTTGGGCACTCTATAAATCTTTCTCGCACATCAGATTCGATTGAACGTGCACCTGGATCAGTTGCAGATATTGCAAAGCGCGTGATCCCTTCGGTTGTATCAATTGAAGCAAGTTCTAAAGATGGTGGCGCAACCGGTACTGGTTTTGTCATAGCGAGCAATGGCTACATTCTTACCAATAATCACGTAATCGCCGAAGCAGTTTCAGGTAAGGGAGAAATTGAAGTCACCTTAAATAGTGGCCAGAAATACTCCGCGAAGGTTATTGGCCGAGACTCTTCCTATGATTTAGCAGTACTTAAAATTGCAGTAACTGGTTTAACTGCTCTGCAATTTGGAGATAGCGATAAAGTAGCGGTTGGTGACTCAGTAATAGCAATTGGATCTCCACTTGGCCTTTCCGGAACCGTTACTTTGGGAATTATCAGCGCCAAGAATCGTGCAGTAACTGCAGGAGAAACCGGTAGCGATAACTCATTTATTAATGCGCTACAAACCGATGCAGCAATCAATCCAGGTAATTCAGGTGGTCCTTTAGTGGATTCAACTGGTTCAGTTATTGGGGTTAACTCCGCGATAGCAACCCTGGGTACATCTTTAGGATCGCAAAGTGGATCAATCGGTCTGGGTTTTGCGATACCGATTAATCAAGCTCGCAAGACCGCCGATCAATTGATTAAGAGCGGCAAAGCAACTTACCCAGTCTTGGGTGTTTCCATTGAGATGAACTTTGAAGGAGATGGCGCACTTATCTCGAAAAATAGCAAAGCAATTCTTCCTGGAGGGCCAGCTGCTAAAGCCGGGCTAAAGGCGGGGGATATCATCACCGAGTTTGATGGACGCGCGATTACCTCTGCCGAAGAATTAATAGTCGCAATTCGTGCAAAGAATGTGGGCGATAAAGTCGAGCTCACATATAAACGCAATGGCGTAAGCGCTACTGCGATCGTCGTGCTGAACGCCGGAAAGTAAAAATATGTTCTTTGATTTTGGCGCTGGCGAAATATTTGGACTGGCTCTTCTTGCGATAATTTTAGTCGGTCCCGATCGACTCCCAAATTTGGCTAGCGATGCCGCAAAATTGGTAAAGAAGATTAAAGCGCTATCTCAGAGCGCCACATCAGAACTTCGTCAAAATCTAGGTCCTGGCTTTGAAGATCTAAAACCATCAGATTTGCATCCTAAGAAATTTATTCAAAAACATATCTCTAATGCGATGGAAGATGATGAAACCAAACCTGCAAAGTTTAAGGCCAAGATTGATCCAGATTTGTTATGACAACTCTTGAATTAATCCACCAAGCGCTAGCCACAGTCTCTGACCCTGAACTTCATCGGCCACTGCCTGATCTCGGAATGGTCGAATCGGTCTCCATAAATGGTTCAGTCGCCGATTTAAAAATTCTCTTAACTATCTCAGGTTGCCCAATGCAAGATCGGCTCAGATCAGATATCACTGCGGCTGTCATACAGGTGCCAGAAATAAATGAAGTAACAATAGTTTTTGGGGTGATGTCAGAAGAGCAGAGAAATAACGTTAAAAAATTACTTCGTGGTGGACGCGAAAAGTTCATCCCCTTCGCCCAGCCAGATTCATTAACGCGCGTTATCGGTATCGCCTCCGGCAAGGGCGGCGTTGGAAAATCTTCTCTCACAACAAATCTGGCAATTTCTGCTGCGCAACGCGGGTTGCGGGTTGGAATTCTAGATGCTGATGTTTATGGACACTCAATACCGCGCTTGATGGGGCTAATGGGACAACGCCCTACCGCGATAGATCAAATGTTTATTCCACTTGAGTCATACGGCGTAAAAGTTGTATCGATGGAGATGTTCAAGCCTGAGCGCGCTGATGCAGTGGCCTATCGCGGACCGCTTTTGCACCGCGTCCTTGAGCAACTGCTATCTGATGCTTATTGGGGAGATTTAGATTTGCTTCTGATTGATCTACCACCTGGCACCGGTGATTTAGCAATTTCGCTGGGCCAGTTAATTCCCACTTCTGAAATTTTAGTTGTCACGACCCCACAGATTGCGGCAGCTGAAGTTGCAGAGCGTGCTGGGCGAATTGCACACCAAATTCACCAACGGGTTATTGGTGTAATTGAAAATATGTCAGCCTTTCCTTGCCCACATTGCCAAGATGAGATTGCGCTCTTTGGCGCAGGTGGTGGCGAAGAAACCGCTGCCCGTCTATCTACTCTTGTTGGAAGTGAAGTTCCCTTGCTTGGCAAAGTTCCATTTAGCACGCAGTTGCGCACGGGTGGAGACGATGGGAAACCAATAGTCATAGCTGATCCAGAATCACCAAGTGCAAAGGCGATATCTGCTATCTCCCAAAAATTAATTGTTAGAAGTAGCTCTTTACTTGGAGTCAGACTCGGGCTTAGCACGTAAATCTTTTAGTAAATCTTCGAGTTCATTTCGCATAAAGTCGCGGGTTGCAACTTCGCCAAGGGCGATACGTAAGCTGGCAAGTTCGCGAGTTAAGTACTCAGTATCTGCGATAGAACGAGCATTCTGCGCGCGATCTTCATTTAGCGAAATACGATCGCGGTCTGCTTGACGATTTTGGGCGAGCAAAATAAGTGGAGCAGCGTAAGAAGCTTGCAAAGACAAGATTAAAGTCAAGAAGATAAATGGAAAGTCATCAAAGCGTAAATCGCTCGGGGCTAGCGAGTTCCAAAGTACCCAAGAGAATACAAACGCTGTCATATAAACCAGGAATCGCGCCGTGCCCAAGAAGCGAGCAAAACGTTCAGATAAGCGTCCAAAAACTTCAGGATCATAGTTAGGGCGCAATGAGCGGCGTGATTCGCGAGGCGTATCTAATCCGGTATTGCGAGTGTTTAGTGAACGTGCCATTAGCGCGCCTCCTCTTCCATTGCTTTATCTAACTCAATATCTTTTCGATCTACTTCAGTACCGGCAACATCGGCAAGATCTAGCTTTGGACCAGTTCCTCGAGTTGAATCACGGTGTTCTAGTCGCCAATTTTCTGGCAGCAAGTGATCAAGTGCGTCATCTACAGTTACTGCACCGAGTAGACGTTCATTGGCATCCACTACCGGAACAGATAACAAGTTATAGCTCGCTAAGTGTGACGAAACTTCATGTAGCGATGCATCGGGATTTAACCCTTGCGTATCTGTATCTACTATCGAACCAAGCAGGGTTGAAGGAGGCTCGCGTAATAAGCGTTGGTAGTGGACTAAACCGATATAACGACCCGTTGGGGTTTCTAATGGCTGACGGCAGACGAATACCTGTGAAGCAAGTGCGGGCGAAACTTCGCGAGCACGCACATTCGCCAGCGCCTCAGCGACTGAATTATCAGCGCTCATCACTATGGGTTCGGTTGTCATCATTCCACCGGCAGAATAATCTTCATAAGTCATAAGCCGCAGAACATCTTCGGCATCTTCTGGTTCCATAAGTTCAATCAGCGCCTCCGCGCGTTCTTCGCCGATTTCGCGTAACAAGTCAGCGGCATCATCTGGATCCATTTCACCAAGAACATCGGCTGCGCGCTCGCCTTCTAGCTCAGCCAATAACGCCACACGTTCTGCTTCATCCATCTCTTGCAGTACATCTGCCAGACGTTCGTCATCTAGCGCGCGCGCAACTTCGACGCGGCGTTTTGGTGCTAGATCTTGAATTACCGCCGCCAAGTCAGCGGCGCGTAGATTGCTGATAGTTGAAAGCAAGTTGGTTACGCCTTGATTATGTTCGGGCAGAGTGAATCCTGATACTTCTTCCCACACCACAGTAGAAGTTGCACCTTTGCGGCGAAGTCCGCTGCCTTTTCGCATAATATGCACGCGATTAATAAACCAGTCACCTGTGCGTGTTTCCTCCATTCCCAAATCTTCTACAACTACTGGTTCGCCATTTTCTACGAGCGTTATTGAGCGATCAATCAAATCTCCTAATACAAGTAGTTCACCCGCGCGGGATTCAAAACGGCGCATGTTGACCAGACCAGTAA
This sequence comes from Candidatus Planktophila sp., assembly GCA_964201295.1. GTDB lineage: Bacteria > Actinomycetota > Actinomycetes > Nanopelagicales > Nanopelagicaceae > Planktophila. Next base: position 7,569 of record CAXNDN010000010.1, read on the forward strand.
TCACGACTGCACCAGATTCAATAGAAGTAACTCGGGTAATCGGAACAAAGACGCGGCGGCGCAAAGGAACTTCGACGACGAGGCCAAGAATGCGTGCAGGTTGGCTATTGGAACGAAGGGTCGCAACAGCATCGCGTACCTTGCCAACGGGATCTCCATTTGGATCAAAGACTGCGGTTCCTGCAAGACGAGCAATAAATACTCGGTTTATAACGTTGCCACTCATTTTTGGCCTCCCTTCATTGTCTAAGAGTATCGGCTACGGTTACATCTATGTCGCAGCCTTTATCTAGAGATAACCACACTCAGATTCCGGCCCGTCCAGATTTAATTCGCTTAAGTATTGGAATTATGGCTATCGGGACCTCGGGGCCACTAATCGCACTGAGCGCTATGCCTATTCTGACTCTCATATTTTGGCGAAATCTTGGTGGCGCTTTAATCACTGCGCCATTTGCGCTGCGTCATCGCATTGATCGTACCGGTGCAAAATGGGCGATATTGGCTGGTTTTACCTTAGCGATACATTTTGTTGCATTTTTCTTAGCAATGCGAATGACGACAGTAGCGGCCGGCACTGCACTGGTTGCGCTTCAACCAATTTTTGCCGCCCTCTTCGTAAAACTTACTGGTGGAGAAATTCCATCTCGTGCGTGGCTGGGGATGCTTGTAAGTTTTGCAGGAGTATTACTCATCTCAGGAATTGATCTACAAATTTCATTGCGGGCTTTTCTTGGTGATTTGGCGGCACTTCTTTCGGCGGCACTCGCAGCGGTATATATGATGTTCGGCGCTCGTGCGCAGCGAACTTTAGAAACATCAACTTATACTTCAATCTGTTACTTCGTTTGTGCAATAACTGCGCTCCCAATGGCGCTAATCGCCGGAAATCAAATTTTTAATTTCAGCTCACGTGAATGGTGGACAGTTCTGGGTCTAGTTTTTGGTGCGCAAATATTAGGCCACACAATGTTTAACTCTGTTTTGAAGCGCTCATCTCCAGCAGTTGTTTCTCTAGCTGTTTTCTTTGAGGTTCCAACAAGTTCGATAATCGCACTTTGGTGGTTAAATCAAAGCCCTCCGGCGGGAGTTATTCCAGGGATCGTGCTAATTCTAATTGGGTGCGTACTAGTTGTATTGCGAACCAGACCTACCCAAGTAATGATCGAAGATTAATAGTGATTGATCTGCACACGCATACGACGGCGAGTGATGGGACCGATACCCCGGCGGAGTTAATAAATAAGGCGTTATCAGCCGGCATCAATACTCTGGCAATCACCGATCACGACAGCACATCTGGTTGGAGCCAAGCGATCGCCGCCTTACGCCCATCAATGTCACTTGTATTAGGTGCTGAAATTTCTACTCTCACCGCAGAAGGCATCAGCGTTCATATATTGGGCTTACTTTTTGATGGAGATGATCGAGAGCTGCAAGCGATGCTGTCGGATTCACGAGATACCCGTATCCCACGAATGCGAAAAATGATTGAACTTTTAGCAGCCGATGGCATCGCTATCACGATGGAAGATGTCATCGCCGCCACTCCACCCGGGGCTACTGTCGGGCGCCCACACCTGGCAGATGCTTTGGTCAAAAATAAAATTTTCGCCTCGCGTGATGAGGCATTCGTGGATTTACTTCACAATGGATCTAAATATTATGTAACGCACGCTGCCCCTACGCCAGAGGATGCAATTTCTCAGATCAGAAAGGCGGGTGGCGTTGCAGTGATTGCCCACCCATTTGCATCGCGGCGGGGAGAAATTATTTCCACGGCAACTTTTTCCTCACTTGTCGCGGCTGGGTTAAATGGAATTGAAGTAAATCACCGGGATCATTCACAAATTGAGCGTGAGCAGCTAGTTGAAATTGCTGATCAGTTAGCTTTGGTAAAAACTGGGTCGAGTGATTATCACGGAAACGGTAAACTCAACGCACTAGGTGAGAATCTGACAGATCCCGCACAATGGGAGCGCCTGGAATCGCTAGCTAACGCACGAAGGGTGGTACGGAAATGAACGCAATTGAAGTAAGCACCCTTACATTTTCGATCCAAGCTTTCGTAACGCTGCTAGTTATTCTCGATCCACCGGGTGCGACTCCAATTTTTCTCGGTTTAGTTGCTGATAAATCAAAGCGAGAACGCGTGCATCTCGCTTGGCAAGCAGCTTTGGTATCACTTGTCGTAATTACATTCTTCTCGCTCTTTGGCAGATTCATTTTGGAATATATGAATGTTTCGATAGAGGCGTTGCAGGCAGCGGGTGGTCTACTACTTCTCTATGTATCCCTGGAACTCTTGACTGGGCGTGACATGGGTGGCGAAGCTGGCAAAGATAAGAACATCGCCTTAGTTCCACTAGGTACTCCATTGTTAGCTGGCCCAGGCGCGATTGTGGCAACAATGATTTTCGTGCAACAGATAGAGACTCCGGCACAGAGCTTCGGTTTAATTGCTGCAGTTGTAGCAGTTCATATAGTTATCGCAGTTTCACTGATGGCCTCAACAACAATATTGGGGATCATAAAAGATGCAGGCGTAACTCTCTTGGCGCGGATCGCCGGATTGCTGCTGGCGGCAATTGCAGTACAAATGTTGGTTGATGCGATCAAAGCATTCTCGGCTCAGTAAGCGATTTTTATATGAATTTATTGTCGTCATCAGTTGATCCGCGCGGTCTTTTTGCGCCAAATACCGTGACTTGGCGGATTCACTCTGATCCCGCTATGGCGGTTGGTGGTATTCGTGCGCTCTTGCAACAAGCCCTACATCCAGATGCCATGGATGGGGTAGCGAAGAACTCTAATTTCCGTGAAGATGCGTGGGGCAGGTTGCAACGCACTGGTGATTACGTCTCAACAATTACATTTGGTAGCGCTGACGAAGCCTTCGCCTTAGCCGCGCGCGTTAGAAAGATTCATACCGCACTTGGACTTGATGACCCGCATCTTCTGCTTTGGGTACATATGTCGATGGTTGATTCATTTTTAGATGTTGCAATTAGATCAGGAATGACGATGGGTGAGGGAGAGGCCGATCAATATGTCTCTGAGATGGTTATCTTTGCTCAACTCGTAGGAGTAGATGCTGAAGTAGTTCCCTCAACGGTGAGCCAAATGCAGAAATATTTCTCTGATATATCACCAGAGCTGCGCGCATCTGAGGATGCTAAGCGTGCCGCGCTCTTCTTAACTATTCCACCACTTCCAACTGCAGTTCGCTTTGCAACCCCTGCAGCACCTGCTTGGGCATCACTTGCGCTAGTGGCAGCTAGTTCTCTGCCTTCATGGGCGCGTTCACTTTATGGAACACCACAACTGCCGGGTCAGAATTTTGCAACTGACTTGTCAATGAAAGCGATCAGAAAGACGATTGGTGTAATACCTGATGTAATACTTGCGCCACCAATTTTCAAAGCTGCTATGAAACGTTGGGATTTGGTAGCCGCTAAATGAAGATAATTGCTATTGCAAGTCCTGCCGGGGGAGTAGGAAAAACAACTTTAGCCCACGCCATCTCGGTAGCCGCCACGGAATTTGGAAAAAAAACACTTCTGATTGATTTAGATCCAGCGGGTGCACTGACATTTCGCTTGGGTTTCGAAAATCCGCGATGGACTATTACTGATTACTTAACTGGTACATCACTGAGTAGCGAGCAATTGAATCTGACTGCCGAAAGGTTTGCATTTATTGCTGCTGATTCGCGCTTAACTACTAACTTAAGCGAGGATGCGCTCTCTGTATTTTTAAATAGCCTTTCCGAGCCTTTTGATCTAGTGGTACTAGATATTCCTCCATCGCTAACTCAATCTCTAAAAATGGCCCTTTCGGTGTCCGATCACATATTTACCCCGGTAGATGGTTCGCTACATTCGTTGCGCGCTCTGCTCCAATTACGTGCCATCACAGATACTCAGGTAACTGCCATTGCGATAGGTGAAGTAAGTAGTGAAGAATTTGCACCCGTTCTGGATGTCTCACTAGTTCACTCAAATGAGATAGATGGATTTAGCCAAGGAACGGTATCGGTACTAACTGCAGATAAGGATGGAGAAGTTGCCGAAAGTTATAGAAGCGCTACGTACTCTATTTTGGAGTTATTAGGGCTGGAGTAAATTACTGCTAAGAAGAGAACTTTTTGGTACGAGTTCTATTGCGCGCAGTGCGCTCATCGGCAGGTTTACTTGCTTTCGCAACGGGCTCAGCTCTCTCTGGCTTTGCAACAGGCTTTTGCTTGGTTATGCGCCCATTTGAACCGGCTGGAATATTTAAAGTTTGATAGAGATGTTCAGATGATGAGTAAGTCTCTTCTGGTTCGCCCAGCCCGAGAACAAGTGCGGTATCGATCATTTTCCAGCGCGCTAAATCATCCCAATCTACAAAGGTGACTGAAATTCCATCAGCGCCGGCGCGCGCTGTGCGTCCGATGCGGTGGACATAAGTTTTTTCATCTTCAGGACATTGATAGTTAATAACGTGAGTAATTCCGTCGATATCAATACCGCGCGCTGCAACATCGGTTGCGACCAGCACATCAGATTTACCGGCTTTGAAATCATTAAGCGCTTTTTCACGTGCACTCTGTCCCAGATCACCGTGGATAGATGCTGCTCGGAAGCCGCGCTCTGCCAGATCATCTGAAGTCTTCTGGCAGGTACGTTTTGTGCGACAGAAGACAATCGTTGGACCCCGGCCATCTGCTTGCAAGATACGAGCAAGCATTTCAATTTTATCTAGCGCATGTGCCCGCAGAACATGTTGTTTAATGCGAGAGACAACCGCTCCTTCATCTTCATTATCTTGAGTTCTAATGTGAATCGGTTGATTCATAAAGCGACGCGCTAAAGCGATGATATCTCCAGGCATAGTTGCCGAAAAGAGCATGGTTTGGGCGCGGTTAGGTGTACTTGTAAAGATCTTTTCTACATCAGGAAGAAAACCAAGATCGAGCATCTCATCTGCTTCATCTAAAACAACGCGCGATACCTCTTTTAATTTCAATTGCCCTTGACGATAGAGATCTAATAAGCGCCCCGGAGTTCCGACTACAATTTCAACTCCGTTGGCTAGCGCTTCAATTTGTGGCTCAAATGCTCGGCCACCATAGACAGCCAAGGTGCGAATCCCGCGATTTCCAGTCAACTCATCAATATCTTTAGTTACTTGCACGCAGAGTTCGCGGGTTGGCACAACAACTAATACTTGAGGCAAACCTTTAGCGGCAAGTTCTGACCATTCCGAATCTAGCGGAGCAATTACGCGCTCAATAAGTGGAATACCAAAGGCGAGGGTCTTACCTGTGCCGGTCTTTGCTTGTCCAATTACATCTCCATCACCGAGCGCAATAGGTAGAACCATCTCCTGAATTGGGAAGGGAGAGATAAAACCATGTTCTGCCAGCGCCGCTTGTGTTTCTGGGCGAAGTGGAAGATCTGCGAAAGTAATTGACACCTTAGAGTGCGCCGAAACCAACGCGGCGATCGGCGGCGACACCTATGTCGACGAAGCCGATCTTCTCTGCCGCAACAACAATTTCGTGGCCACGTATATCTTGCAGGGCAAGTGTGGTCTTAGCAGCAATTGCGGCAGCTACCGCAGACTTCACATCGGCCACCGATGAATTGGTTTCAAAGGCCAGCTCGCCAGAGATATTGGTTATTGCGATGCGGACGTGGGTACTTTGTGCGGCATCAGATTTCTTTGTACTCATATTCCTATCCTATCGGCAAAAGACGCCGGTGGATTCTCGAAATTAACGCCTAGAAAAGTTAAAGTTATTGATTTCCTGAAAGTGGGAAGCCAGATATACCTCTCCACATTAAGTTTTCAACTAATTCAACGGCTTGTTGGCGGGTTAGTTTGCTATCACGATCTAGCCAATGGCGGGCCGTTACTTGCGTGTACCCAATAAGTCCAACGCCGAGCAACATGGCAACTTCTTTAGGCAACCCTGTGTCGTTGGAAATAATCGCGCTCACCGCTGCGGCACAGTCGTATGTCATACGATTTAGCCTTTCACGAACTTGTGGCTCGACGTTCATATCGCTCTCAAAAAGTAGGCGGAACGCTTCACCTTCATTCTCAATAAAAGTAAAGTATGCAACCACCGTTGCGTGCACGCGCATTGAGTTATCTGGCGTTGAAGAAATCGCTTTCTGTAATTCGAATACCAGCGAATCGATGTGTAAATCCAAAACCGCTAGGTATAGATCTAGCTTGGATGGAAAATGTTGGTAGAGAACGGGTTTGCTTACATTTGCGCGATCTGCAATTTCATCCATCGCGGCTGAGTGGTAACCAGCTGCAGTAAAGACTTCAAGGGCTGCGCTTAGTAAAATCGCACGGCGCTCATCGCGTGGTAAACGCGCCTTATCACCCTTGGCGTTGGTATCTACGGTAGTCATTTCGCATATCGTAGAGGTATTACTCGCAATAATGAAAGATTAATTGCAGATGAGAACCATTTGCAGCCTAAGTAAATTATCAAATTGGCGCACATTCGATGGCTACGGCAGAATAGCGCCATGACAAGTTCACCCATTAAACCGCCAGCGCTAGTCTCACCTGGACCTGCGCTGACAGTCGATGAGGTCCGTCGCTATAGCCGCCATTTGATTATTCCTGATGTGGCTATGGCAGGTCAGCAGCGCTTGATGAATGCAAAAGTTTTATGTGTAGGGGCAGGTGGATTAGGTTCTCCTGCATTGATGTATCTGGCAGCAGCCGGTGTCGGAACAATTGGTATCGTCGAATTTGATACCGTCGATGAGTCTAATTTGCAGCGTCAGATTATTCACGGACAGAGTGATATTGGGAAAAGTAAAGCGGAATCTGCCAAAGCAAAAATTTTGGAGATAAATCCTTTTGTAAAGGTTGCTACTCACGAAGTTCGCCTTGATAATTCAAATGTTAAGGAAATCTTTTCGCAATATGACATTATCGTTGACGGAACCGATAATTTCGCTACTCGCTATTTGGTAAACGATGCTTGTGTATTGCT
>CAXNDN010000011.1:0-14577 GCA_964201295.1 Candidatus Planktophila sp.
GCTTCATCAATACTTCTGGCCCAGTGTAAAAGTTCTCGTTGTCCAGGTTTTACAAATCCATGTTCTTCTAAATGATCAATCAGAGTTGCAAGCGGTGCATATAAATCAAATGGATCTAAGATAATTACTGGTTTAGTGTGAAACTTTAAAAAGCGACCAACCCAAATTTCAAATAACTCTTCTAGCGTGCCAATTCCTCCGGGAAGAGCGATAAAGGCGTCAGATAGATCTTCAATCATTGCTTTACGGTTACGCATTGAATCAACCACATGGAGCTCATCACATTCTTTATCTGCAAACTCAATATCGACTAACCGTTGTGGGATAACGCCAATTGTCCTTCCGCCAGATTCTCGTGCACCACGCGAGACCGCGCCCATCGCAGATATATGCCCACCACCTGAGACCACTTCCCAGGAACGAGTTGCGATACCCGCACCGAGATTGTGCGCCAACTCAATATATTTTGGATCTATCGTCTGAGAGGAAGAGCAGTAAACGGCGATACGCATGAGGCAAAGAATAGGGGTTAGGCTTATCGCATGTCTTCATCAAAGCAAACGCCTTCTGGGCTGGCATCAGGTCACGGGATTGCAACTTTATCTGGCACAACAGTTCTCGATGTTTGGTTTCCCAACCCGTCTCTTGGCGCGCTAACTGGTCAACCAGAGAAGGCGCTTACTTCTTTAGTTGGATTAGATGAAGTTAGAAAAGTTAAGCGTGAATTGGTGGCGATTGAAATTGATCTTGCTAACGCTCCGCAAAGCGCTGTCGATGCATATTTGCGCCTTCACTTACTTTCACATCGTTTAATAAAGCCACATGGCGCGGTCATGGATGGAATTTTTGGTCTCTTAAGTAACGTGGTTTGGACATCTGCTGGTCCTTGCGCTGTTGAAGGATTTGAGGAAGTACGCGCTAGCCTCCAATTGAAATTTGGCCATGTGACAGTATTTGGCGTAGATAAATTCCCGCGCATGGTTGATTACATTATTCCTACCGGAGTACGTATCGCAGATGCTGATCGAGTAAGACTTGGAGCACATTTAGCGCACGGCACAACGGTTATGCATGAAGGCTTTGTTAATTTCAACGCTGGCACTTTGGGTACATCGATGGTCGAGGGACGCATCTCTGCAGGTGTCGTAGTCGGAGACGGCAGCGACGTTGGTGGTGGCGCTTCAATCATGGGCACCTTAAGCGGTGGCGGAAAAGAAGTTATCTCTGTCGGAGAAAAATGCTTGCTCGGTGCAAACTCGGGACTCGGTATTTCACTTGGGAATAACTGTGTAATTGAAGCCGGAACTTACATCACTGCTGCAGCAAAGGTGCGCCTGCCGGATGGTGAAATTGTAAAAGCTGGTGCGCTCTCGGGTGCGAGTGATCTGCTATTTAGGCGAAACTCATTAGATGGTTGCTTGGAAGTTGTTGTGCGTACCGGCACTTGGGGCGGACTCAACTCAATACTGCACGCAAATTAACCGATAGTTAGCCAGCAACTAGAGAAAACCAGGCAGATGGAAGTTTGCTACGACTCCTAAAGGTTTCACCAGTTAAAGTTGCTGTAACGCCTTTCGAAGAAGTTGCTTGAATCAGATCGACCGTGCCCGCAGGATTTAGTGAGAGCACTTGCAGTGAAAGAACGTCGGGAAGAAGAAATGCAGCTGCGATAACTGATTGGGTAATCTGGCGCGACCAAGTGGCAAATCTAGGATTTAACGCAATGTCGGCACTTGCCGAATCTAGAACGCTCTGTGTAAATGGAGTTGCAGTACCCCAAGCATGTTCTGAAGTTTCGGTAACGCCACCGGTCGAGGATGTGAAATAGGCGGTAATGGGCAGACCGTCATAGGTAATTATTTGACCGGTAGTACTTTCAACTGCGCTCTTCCAAAATTTGCCATAAAGTTCTTCACTCTCTTTGGAGAAGCCGACAAAAGATTGGTCACTTATTGACCCATATAAGTGACAGTTGCAGGCGTTGCGAATACGGTTCGCCTTCGCTAGTGCGTAAGTCCTCGAAGCAATCGCCTGCGCTTGCAAGGCGGCGGCGGGCCAAGATGAAGGAACTTCCCCAATTCCCCATAAATACTCATCTTGCAGCCGGACCGAGTTAATAACCTCTAAACGATTTCCTAACAATTTATCTTTGATAATCCTAAATTGGATCTGACCGTAGCGATATTTATTTACGATGGCATTTGTTGTTATCGAAAGTACTGTCGGTGCACCCTCCATATAACGAGTACCGCTCCATCGGAGAGTAAAGGACTTCCCGGTTATTATCTGCGTAGTTTTGGTGCCACGCGTAGTGGAGATATTTAAATCGCTATCTGATAGATCTATATTTAAGGTGGTTTTGCTCGGTAGCGTTAACAGCTCGCTTGCCGTTTTCCCCTCACTCAAGATTCCAGAAAACAGTTGTAATTTCGCCCCACTTGACTCACTTCTAACTTTCGCTGATTTGAGTAAGTGGCCAATATTTATACGTAAAATCTGTGTATCAGTTGCAGTTTCAACTTGAGTGCCACTGTAGTAATAAGTAAGGATTGAGGTTGCTGATTCACCAGCAAGAGCCTTGGCGCGCGCTCCTATCTGGCTCATACCAACGCCATGGCCATATCCACTTCCAGTGAATGAAAATTTCTCAGGGGCTGCAGCCGCACTATTTGTTAAAGGTAGCAAAGTTAGGCAGAGCACGGCTGTTAAAGCCACGGATAACCGCTGATAAATAGCCACTTTTAGCGCAATACTTTTGTTGAGGTTACGAAACCTGCACCCCAAGCAAAGTGCATTGTGGGAATAATGGCAAGAAGCAAAATAAATTCACGGATAGTTTTGGCAATAAAAATAGCTGAGATAAATAGAAAGAGCGAATAAACTGCGGCAGGTAGATAAAAAATTGGATGAATTAGCAATCCAAGTAGAAGTGAGGCAATAGTTCCCACGAGTGCAAATGGAGGTGCAAGATAGCGCAAATTAACTGTCCCAGGATGGCTTCGGGAAACTACTCTGCGCCAACGCCCATATTGAAAATATTGTTGAGCAAGTTTTCTTAAATTAGGGCGCGGTCTATAAGTAACCTGTAATCGTGGATCAAAGTAAATTCTGCCACCATTTTTACGCAGTCGGTGATTGAGCTCCCAATCCTGGGCGCGGGTATACCTCTCGTCAAATCCACCAATAGCGTTTATCGCTTCTCGCCAAAATGCACCTAGGTAAACGGTATCCACCTCACCAGCTTTACCTCCAGTGTGAAAACGTGAAGCCCCCACACCTAGTGCGCTGCGCATTGCACGCGAGACCGCGATTTCAAATTTTGTTACTCCTTCAGCCGCCATTACTCCACCAACATTTACTGCGCCAGATTCGCGCAAAATTGCTATCGCAAGTGAGAGATAGTTATTTGGGATTTTGGCATGTCCATCTACGCGCACGATTACTGGACTCATCGAAGCCGCGATAGCCAGATTTAAACCAGCTGCAGTCTTTCCAGAAGGATTCGCTACCAATTTAACGCGACTATCACGCGCAGCCAATTCTTCCGCAACTTTGTTGGTGCGATCACGTGATGGTCCAAGAGCGAGAATTACTTCAAACATTCCTGTGTAATCCTGCGCCAGGATTGCCTTCACAGATTCAGCTAAATGTGGCTCTTCATTAAGGACTGGCAAAATGACGCTGATTGCCGGTGAGGCAGATAACTCGCCCATCGATGTCGACATAACCCCTCCACGCTATCGCCCAAGTACAGTTCGCATGTGAAATCGACGCGCGCCATACGAATTATTACATCACTCTCAATTGGCGTTGTCGTTCTCGCATCTGTGTCTTGGCTTGGACTTGGACATATCAGCGGAAAAATTGCTCGAATAAGTGTCTTTGCTGGTCTAGAAGATCGACCTGAGAAAACCTCAAAAGCGCTTAACTATCTCTTAGTTGGTTCAGATACACGTGAAGGGTTAAATCAGCAACAACTAAAAGCCTTACGTGTTGGAAGTACCGCGACTGCAGCAGGTGGACGATCAGACACCATGTTGCTTGTTCATATAAGTAAGGATAGAGATAAAGCTTATTTGATCTCCTTACCTCGCGACTCCCTCGTTACGATTCCGGCCCATTTAAGCTCAAATGGTAAATTGCAGATTCCTGCGCGCCAGAATAAGTTAAACGCAGCCTTTGCCTTTGGTGGCGCACCGTTACTTATTGAAACCATAGAAGATGAAACCAATTTAAAAATTGATCACTATATTGAAGTAAGTTTTGCCGGATTCGCTGGAATTGTTAATGCGCTCGGTGGAATTGAAGTCTGCACAAAAGTTGATATTGATGACCCGCAAAGCCATCTCGTACTTAGCGCGGGAACACATACACTCGATGGAATCGAAGCCCTGAAATATGTTCGTACGCGTGACTTTGATGGACGCGGCGATATCGGCCGCATGCAGAGACAGCAACAATTTATGAGCTCAGTCTTAGAAAAGGCAACCAGCACTGGAGTGCTACTGAACCCCATAAAGATTGCTAACTTTTTAAATGCGGCGATTTCTACCATTAAAATGGATGAAAATTTAAGTAAGGGAGATTTATTAAACCTTGCTAAGCAAATGCGCGGACTCTCATCTGGCAATGTTCGAACGCTGACTGTTCCGATCTCTAACCCCAACGGACGTGTTGCGGGGGTCGGCTCAGTTGTTATCTGGGATCAAACTTTAAGTGACGAACTTTGGACTCGCATTCGAGATGATGCCGGCTTAGTAGATAAAGTAACGCCTTCCCCATCGGCGAGTAGTACCGCCTCGGCTAAGCCTGAAATCATTGATAAATTTAAGACTCGCACAGCGGCAGAAAATCCGTGTGGCGAAATTAAATAGAACTAGCCTTAGACTCTAATTCTATGAAAATCTCGGTAATTGGTTGTGGCTACTTAGGTGCAACTCATTCAGCTTGCATGTCATCTCTCGGTTTTGAAGTTGTGGGAGTCGATACCGACCAGAGCAAAGTGAATATTCTCTCTAAGGGAGAGCTGCCCTTTTACGAACCAGGGCTCGATACTTTATTAGCCGCGCAAATTGAGACTGGCCGCCTAACATTTACTACTGACTTTGCAGCGGCTGCTGATGCCGATGTTCACTTTATCTGCGTCGGTACCCCACAAAGTAAAGATGGTTTGGCTGCAGATTTAACATATGTAAAGTCGGCAATTACTGCGATCGCACCATTTTTAAAAGATGGGGCGCTAGTTGTTGGAAAATCAACTGTGCCGGTTGGCACTGCTCAAGCGCTACGCGAGATTCTTGCTACCTCTGCACCGCAAGCAGATCTGGCTTGGAATCCTGAGTTCTTACGAGAAGGATTTGCAGTTGCAGATACTTTGACCCCAAATCGATTAGTTGTTGGTGTAGTCAATGATCGCGCAGAAAATATTTTGAAAGAGGTTTATAAACCGATTATTGATCTCGGCACGCCTTGGATAAGAGCCGATCTGCCGACTTCAGAACTTGTAAAAGTTGCCGCTAATTCATTTCTTGCCACCAAGATCTCATTTATCAACGCAATGGCTGAAGTATGCGAAGCTGCTGGTGGTGACGTAACAGTTTTAGCTAAAGCAATTGGCTACGACCCACGGATCGGTAGCCGCTTCTTGCAAGCCGGGATTGGTTTTGGTGGTGGCTGCCTTCCGAAAGATATTCGCGCATTTATGGCGCGCGCTGAAGAACTTGGAGCTGATCAAGCTCTGGAATTTTTACGGGAAATCGACGCCATTAATTTGCGAGCTCGGCAACGGGTAATTGATGTAGTTCGCGCTGATCTTTCAGAGGATTTAACGCAATATAAGATTGCAATTTTAGGTGCCACATTTAAACCAGATAGCGATGATGTGCGTGACTCCCCCGCACTGGATATCGCAGCTCAACTTCAGGCGGCCGGTGCAACAATTGTTGTTCATGATCCAAAGGGAATAGAACCTGCCCGCAAGCGTTTCCCACATTTAGATTACGCCGAAAAAGTCACTGATTGTGTAAAAGGATCTGATGCAATTCTCCACTTAACTGAGTGGAAGGAATATCGCGAACTTGACCCTTCAGTAATTGGTCAGTTAGTTAAATCTAAATTCTTAATTGATGGTCGCAATGCGCTTGATCGCGAAAAGTGGCGCGCTGCTGGTTGGCGCGTACACGCACTTGGCCGCACTGATTAAAGAGCTAGAATCCAGTTTTTTGGTTGCGGCGAGCGCTTAAATTAGCGCCCTTTTCCTTTGCCTCTGCATTAATAGCAATTAGCGCATCTCCGACTTTCGCAGATATTGCGATATCGGAAACTCCAAGGATACGAGCCGCCAAGATTCCAGCATTTTTTGCGCTACCAACTCCGACAGTTGCAACGGGAATTCCGGCAGGCATTTGAACAATTGAAAGAAGCGAATCCATTCCATCAAGATTTTTTAACGCAACCGGAACGCCAATCACTGGAAGGGTTGTGAGCGATGCGACCATTCCGGGTAGATGTGCTGCTCCGCCAGCTCCAGCAATTATTACCTTAAAACCTTTCGCCTTTGCTTGTTGGGAAAACTCCACCATTTCAAGTGGCATGCGATGAGCAGATAAGACTTCAGCGGTGTATGAGATACCAAATGAATCTAGAACTTTGGCAGCTTCTTCCATTACCGGCCAATCAGAATCTGATCCCATGATGATTGCTACATCACTCATCAATCTCTCCGCTCATATAGTCGCGCGCATGTTCTGCTACTTCAGTCAATTCTAGAAGGTTTTCGCCGGTGACGGTAACGTGGCCTATCTTGCGCCCCTTACGCACTTCTTTCTTATATTGATGAAACTTTAAGTTGGGATTGCGGGCCATCAGGTGAAGGTATGGTCGATACATATCACTCTTTTCTCCTCCTAAAATATTCCCCATCACGGCAAAAGGGGCGGTCATAGTTGGATCACCAAGAGGTAAATCTAAAATTGCTCGCAAATGTTGCTCGAATTGGCTAGTTCGGGAGCCTTCAATAGTCCAGTGTCCAGAATTATGAGGGCGCATGGCTAGCTCATTTATATAAAGTTGGTCACCTTTAACAAACATTTCAACTGCCATGACTCCGATGAGTGAAATTTCATCTGCGATTGTTAGCGCTAAGTGCTGCGCTTGTTCGGCAATGGTCGAGGAAATAGATGGAGCAGGAGAGATAGTTAAGGTGCAGATGCCATCTGATTGCACAGTCTGCGTTGGTGCCCACGATGTTGCTTGGCCATGTTCAGATCGTGCGACCATCACTGCAATTTCAATGTCGAATTCAATCAACTCTTCAATTAGAAGTTGGGGATGCTCAGATAAAAGATCATCTAAATCATCGAGATTATCTACCTTCCATACTCCTCGCCCGTCATAACCCCCTGAAATTCGCTTTGCAATTATTGGAAATTCAAAGGCCTCGTTCGCATCGTCTATAACGCACCATTTAGGTGAAGGGTATGACGCCAATTTGTCGCGCATCGCCGCTTTATCTTGGGAATATTGGAATGAGTGCGAAGTTGGAAATACTTTCACTCCTGCCGCTTCTAGCCCTTTAATCACCGAAAGCGGTACTAATTCATGTTCAAAAGTTACGAGATCACACTTCTTGGCAAATTCCAATAACTGGGAAAGATCACGAAAATCACCAACAACGTGTGGGGCGATCTGTGCTGCGCTATCGTCTTTATCTTGTGCAAATAGTAAGAGATTGATTCCCAACGCTGTTGCTGGAGCAACGGTCATGCGCGCTAATTGACCAGCACCAATAATTCCGACTGTAGGAAAACGCTCATTCACATCACTATCGTAGATGAACAAGATCTCCCACGTTAACTTCAAAGCCATCAGCAAGTATCAGCGCCCCAAGGTTATTTATGGATAGCGCCAAACCTGTCCGATTTTCTCGCCCAATTACCTCAACCTGCACTTGGCGCCCCAAGGTTGTACAGACTTCACTGTATATACCTGTGAAATCTACGCCGTTATCCCACTCTTTGAAATTACTCTCGAAGCGGTTTAAGAAGCTACCAAGAATTAAATTGCGATCTAGCTTATTAGAGCCGGTAATTGCCAGTGATGTCGCCGTATCTACAGGAAGTTCCTCGATAGTCATTGCGACATTAACTCCAATGCCAATAATTACTCCACGATCTGTAGCCTGCGCTAATAACCCTGCAACCTTTAAACCCCCGATCAAAATATCGTTTGGCCATTTCAGCCACACTTGAGATGGATGATCTCTAGAAATAATTTGCTGCAGACTAAGGGCGGCTAGATGTGAGATGAAACCCCAATCGGTGCGCGCTCTCTTTGGCACAACATAAAGAGAAAATAACAATGCGCTACCAGGCGGTGCTTCAAAGGTGCGATCTAATCTGCCGCGTCCCTCACTTTGGAATTCTGTAGCAATTACATCGCCGGTCTTCGCAGAATTTAAATTAACCAAATCTGCGAGATCGCTTTGCGTGGAGGTAGTGAGATCAACCACGCTTACCCGCCAGTATTGCGAAGTCAGCGATGCGATTACCGCTTTATCTAGTGGCGCTCTTGGCGCTGATGTGCCCACGCCTAGTACCGTAGAGCCATGAGCCCAGATCTGCATACAACTTCCGGAAAAATTGAAGATCTCCGACTTCGTGTTGAAGAAGCTATCCACGGTGGTTCCGCACGTGCGGTTGAGAAGCAACATTCCAAAGGGAAATTAACCGCCCGCGAACGTATCGACTTATTGGTCGATGCCGACTCGTTTACGGAGATAGATGAGTTTGCGCGCCACCGTTCTACACAATTTGGAATGGAGAAGAATCGTCCCTACGGAGATGGCGTGGTTATTGGTACTGCGACAGTTGATGGTCGACCAATTGCGCTCTACTCACAAGATTTCACTGTTATGGGTGGCAGCCTCGGTGAAGTTCACGCTGAAAAAATTGTAAAGATCGCCGAATTCGCGCTCAAGAGCGGAATTCCTTTAATTGGAATTAACGATTCAGGTGGTGCGCGTATTCAAGAAGGCGTCGCATCGCTAAATGGTTACGGCAAAATTTTCCGACTTAACGCTCGTTCATCTGGTGTGATTCCGCAGATTTCTCTCATATTAGGCCCGTGCGCTGGCGGTTCGGCTTATTCACCGGCGTTAACTGATTTTACAGTCATGGTTAATGAAACATCACATATGTTTATTACTGGACCAGATGTCATCAAAACAGTCACCGGCGAAGATGTTGGAATGGAAGAACTTGGTGGAGCACTAACCCACAACACTCGCTCTGGAAATGCTCACTATCTGGCAGAGAGCGAAGCTGATGCGATTGATTATGTAAAGGCGCTGCTTTCGTATTTGCCTTCAAATAATATGGATGGAGCGCCACATCTTCCACCAACTCAGAGTTTAGATGAGAGCGCAGCAGATACTGCGCTTAATACTTTGATTCCAGATAGCCCTAATCAGCCGTATGACATGAAAACTTTGATTACCACTTTGGTTGATGAAGGGGAATTCCTAGAAGTACACGCCTTGTATGCGCCAAATATCATTGTTGGCTTTGCGCGTATTGAAGGCGAATCAATCGGAATTATTGCAAATCAACCTTCTCAACTAGCCGGAACTTTAGATATTAACTCAAGCGAGAAAGCTGCTCGCTTCCTTCGTTTCTGTGATGCTTTCAATATTCCAATTCTTACCTTGGTGGATGTGCCCGGATTTCTTCCTGGTACCGAACAAGAGTGGAACGGAATTATTCGCCGCGGCGCCAAGTTGCTTTACGCCTATGCCGAAGCCTCAGTGCCACTTGTTACCTTAATAACGCGTAAAGCATATGGTGGCGCATTTATTGTGATGGGATCAAAATATTTGGGGAGCGATATTAACTTTGCTTGGCCAAGTGCAGAAATTGCAGTAATGGGAGCACAAGGCGCAGTAAACATTCTCTATCGTAAAGAGATCGCTGAAGCGAAAGATCCTGAGAAAGTGCGCGCTGAATTAATTTCTGAATATACCGAAACGCTATCTAATCCTTATGCGGCCGCAGAACGAGGCACCATCGACAGTGTGATTGAGCCACACCAATCACGTGCCTATATCACCAAGGCCTTCCGCACTTTAAAGACCAAGCGTGACACCTTGCCTGCGCGTAAACATGGAAATATTCCACTGTAATGAAATTTACTATTACATCTGGAAATCCCAATGAAGAAGATCTCTTAGCAATTAGGGCTGCGCTAAGTAGCCATGAGATAAAAGATCTAACTCCCGTGATCAAGCGCAGCGTCTTCGGATTACCGCGATTGCGCCATGCGCTACCGCATCAAATTACTTTCGGCGCACGGAGAAAAATCAAATAATGCCGCAAATTGTTCTGGCTTCACAGTCGGCTTCGCGTCGCCGCTTACTCGAAGACGCTGGTATTTCGCCATTGGTGAAAGTTAGCCATGTAGATGAAGAGACAGAGTTTTTTAACGCTATGACCCCCGCCGATATGGTTATTGCCTTAGCGGTGACGAAAGCCCACACCGTGAGAGAACAGATAGATTTTCCGGCGATAATTATTGGTTGCGACTCAACATTTGATGTAGATGGAGTCTCCTTCGGTAAACCAGGTTCGCCAGAGGTGGCTCGAGAGCGTGCGCTAGCCATCAGTGGTCGAAGCGGATTACTACACACCGGCCACTGCGTTATAGATACAGAGCAAGGTCGTGAGATTGTCGATCGCATAACCACCAAAGTCACATTTTCAAAGATGAGCGATGAGGAAATTGATGATTACATTGCATCCGAAGAACCACTTCATGTTGCCGGTGGTTTCACTTTAGATGGATTTGGTTCACCCTTTATTCCAATTATTGAAGGCGATTACACCAACGTTGTAGGTATCTCAATGCCTTTTATTAGATCTGCTATGTCACAACTTGGATATTCGTGGCCACAGGTAAAGGAGATGCGATGAAGCGCGTTTTAATCGCTAATCGTGGTGAAATTGCGGTCCGCGTTATTCGCGCCTGCCGCGATCACGGAATTGAAAGCGTTGCTGTTTACTCTGAAGAAGATCGCGATGCGATCCATTCCAAGACCGCAGATTTTGCTTTCTCACTAAACGGCACAACGGCTACGCAAACATATTTAGATATTCCTAAGATAATTGCTGCTGCGAAATTATCCGGAGCAGATGCGGTACATCCAGGTTATGGTTTTCTCTCTGAGCGCGCAGATTTTGCACAAGCGGTAATTGATGCTGGTTTAATCTGGATTGGACCACCGCCTTCTGCCATTAGGGCGCTAGGAGATAAAGTTTCGGCTCGTCGTATCGCCGCCAAGGTAGGTGCGCCACTTGTCGCAGGCACCAAGGATCCGGTTGCAGGACATGAAGAAGTTACTGCCTTTGCAAAAGAACACGGGCTGCCGGTTGCAATCAAAGCTGCCTTCGGTGGTGGTGGTCGTGGCTTAAAAGTTGCCCACACAATGGAGGAGATTCCAGAACTCTTCGCATCTGCAGTTCGTGAAGCTATCGCAGGATTTGGCCGCGGTGAATGTTTTGTCGAGCGCTACCTAGATAAGCCACGTCATGTTGAGACTCAGGTCTTAATTGATAAAGACGGCCACGCGATAGTCGTTAGTACTCGTGACTGTTCTTTACAACGTCGCCATCAGAAGTTAGTAGAAGAGGCGCCAGCACCATTTTTAACGGATGCGCAGAATCAAGAACTTTATCGCTCCAGTAAGGCGATTATGAAAGAAGCAGGTTACGTTGGCGCTGGTACCTGCGAATTCCTAGTTGGCAATGACGGGACAATTTCATTTCTGGAAGTAAATACACGTCTGCAAGTCGAACACCCAGTTAGTGAAGAAGTCACTGGAATAGATTTAGTTCGCGAGCAATTCCGAATTGCGATGGGTGAGAGCCTTGGTTTTGATGATCCGATAATTCGTGGCCATTCACTCGAGTTCCGAATTAACGGAGAAGATCCGGGGCGTTCATTCTTACCTGCACCTGGCCGGATTACGAAATGGAATTTACCAACGGGTCCTGGTGTGCGAATCGATGCTGGGTTTAAAAATGGCGACACAATTGGTGGAAACTTTGATTCGCTACTTGCGAAATTAATAGTTACTGGTGCAACCAGAAGAGAGGCGATTGAGCGCGCCCGCCGCGCTTTAGCAGAATTTGAAGTTGCTGGTTTGGCTACAGCAATTCCCTTCCATCGCGCTATTTTGCAGGATCCTTCTTTCACTGAGGAATTTCGGGTCTACACCAGTTACATTGAAAATGAGTTTAAAAATGAGATCGCTGCCTTCGCGCCAACGGTTACCCCAGTAACCACCAGAGTGGCAGCGGAAAATCTCGTTGTGGAGGTAAATGGGAAGAGATTTGAAGTAAAACTCCACACACCAGAACCGGTTGTAAAGCGCCATCGTGCCAAGGAATCTAAAGTTGGCGGCGCAAGTGGCACTGGGCTAACTAGTCCAATGCAAGGAACTGTTGTAAAAGTTGCTGTTGAATCTGGGCAAAAAGTAGAAGCCGGAGATTTAATTATTGTTTTAGAAGCTATGAAAATGGAGCAACCGTTAATTGCTCACAAATCTGGAACGATCACAAATCTCACAGCGGTAATCGGTGAAACAGTGGCGAGCGGTGCTGTGCTCTGTGACATTATTGATGCATGACATCAACTCAACTTCTCTACTCTGACCCACTGCAAGCAGCGACGCTAGCTGCTGCAGAAATTGCAGAGCGAACTGGATATGCCACGCACGATATCGCCTTAGTTATGGGTTCTGGTTGGGTAACCGCAGTCGATGCCCTTGGTGAACCTGTTTATGAGTGCAATGCCGAAGAGTTGACAGGATTCCTGCCTCCTGCGGTAGAAGGACATTCTGGCAAGGTGCGCAGTTACGAAATTAAAGATGGCGACAAGACTGTGCGCGCTTTAGTCTTTTTAGGGCGAACACATTTATATGAAGGTAAAGGTATGGAGCCAGTTGTGCACGGTGTACGAACGGCTGTAAAAGCCGGCTGCAAGGTAATACTCTTAACAAATGCCTGCGGTGGAATTAATACAAATTACAAAGTTGGCCAACCAGTCTTGATCCGTGACCATATCTCGCTAACCGCTGCTACCCCACTAGTTGGTGCAACTTTTATAGATTTAACCGATCTATACAGCAAGCGTTTACGCGCGATTGTGAAGAATGCAGATGCTTCTCTAGAAGAAGGGGTTTACGTACATTGGCGTGGCCCTACATATGAAACACCGGCGGAAATTTTAATGATGCGCGGGATGGGTGCAGATTTAGTTGGAATGTCTACAGTTCCTGAAGCAATCGCAGCACACGCCCTTGGCGCTGAAGTGCTAGCAATTTCGCTGGTAACTAACGCCGCAGCGGGTGTAACTGGAGAAAAACTCAATCACGAGGAAGTGATCGCCGCGGGTAAAGCAGCGGCATCTCGTATGGGATCGCTTATGAAATCTGTAATTCCCAATCTGATTTAATCTCATTAGGCTGTACTAGTGAATGCAGAGCTAAAGGCTAAGGTGCAAGCCTGGATTGCAGATGATCCAGACCCAAAAACGGCAGCCGAATTAACTGCACTGCTCGAATCAGGCGATGAAGAGGTTTTTAAAAAATACTTTTCTGGCTTTCTTCAATTTGGAACCGCTGGACTAAGAGGACCAATTGGACCAGGACCGGCTTGTATGAACCGGGCAGTGGTCGGGCGCACCGCCGCTGGTATCTCTGCTTATATGAAAGAGCGTGGAATGAAGCGCGTTGTTATTGGTCGAGATGCGCGCTATGGATCGGAGGATTTCACTGCGGAAAGCGCTGAAATTTTTGCAGGTGCAGGTTTTGAAGTCTTTGTATTACCGCGACCGCTCCCCACCCCAGTCTTGGCCTTTGCTACCCGTGAACTTAAATGTGATGTCGGCGTAATGGTTACTGCAAGCCACAATCCCCCACAAGATAATGGTTACAAGGTTTATGTCGGTCCTAACGCAGATGGAATTAGCTACGCAGGTTCACAAATTATTGGCCCTACAGATAAGTTAATGGCCAAAGAAATTGCTGCAATTAAGTCTTTGGCCAATCAGCCACGTGGAAAATCTTGGACCATTATTGGCGAAGAGTTGATTTCAGAATATATACGCCGCACTGCACTTATCGCACCAAAGCCTGGTGATCTAAAAATTGTTTACACTGCAATGCATGGTGTTGGTACCGAAACGGTGCAACGAGTCTTCAACCACGCTGGGTTTGCTACTTTGATTCTGGTTGACGAACAATGCACGCCAGATCCGGATTTCCCAACTGTGGCATTTCCTAATCCAGAAGAGCCAGGCGCTATTGATTTAGCTCTGGCAAAAGCCCGTGACTTTGGTGCAGATTTAGTTATTGCAAATGATCCCGATGCAGATCGCTGCGCCGCTGCAGTAAATGATCCAAAGGTCGGTTGGCGCATGCTGGGTGGTGATGAACTCGGGGTAATTTTCGGAGAATGGATAGCTCGTACACATAGCCATGGCAGTTTCGGAAATTCAATCGTTTCATCCTCGGCGCTAAGTAAA
>CAXNDN010000012.1:0-14309 GCA_964201295.1 Candidatus Planktophila sp.
TCTACACCCAAGCGACCAGCGGTATCGATAATTACCATGTTATAAAGCTTTGATTTAGCAAAGACTAACGCTTGCTCTGCCACCTTTACTGGGTCACCGACTCCATTACCTGGCTCTGGTGCAAAGACTGGCACTCCAACGCTCTCACCTACTACTTGCAATTGTGTGACCGCATTAGGGCGTTGTAAATCAGATGCAACTAATAATGGAGTATCGCCTTGATCCAAATAAAACTTGGCTAACTTTCCGGCAAGAGTTGTCTTTCCGGCACCTTGCAACCCTGCCAAGATAATGACGGTGGGTGGATTCTTGGCGAAGCGAATGCGGCGCGCTGCTCCCCCGAGTATTTCGATCAATTCCGCGTTAACAATTTCAAAAATTGCCTGGGCTTGATTGCGCCCAGATTGGAGGGTGGGGAGAGCGGCAAGTGATTTTTCGCGGATTAGATCAATAAAGGAATCAACTACCGAGAGCGCAACATCTGATTCAAGTAATGCGGTCCTGATATCGGCACAAGTATTTTCAATATCTGAACTATTTATTTTGCCACGAGAGCGAAGCGCGGAAAACGCGCCCGTTAATTTTGTCGATAGTGAATCAAACATAATGAGGGCACTCTACTTGAGGAGGATGGCTTTAACCTTCTCGAGTAGAGCGCCCCATCACTAAATCGCCGCTGAGCCTCGCTCACCAGTTCTTACGCGTATTACTTGATCAACTGGGGTGGTCCACACTTTTCCATCACCGATAGATCCAGTGTGAGCTGCCTTCACGATTAGGGCGAGAGCGTTTTCAACTCCTGGTTCATCAACAAGTACTTCGAGGCGAATCTTTGGAAGTAAGTTAACTTCATATTCAGTGCCTCTATAGACCTCAGTATGTCCCATCTGACGACCGAAGCCACTGGCTTCAGAAACGGTCATCCCGGTAATCCCTGCTGCCTGAAGTGCATCCTTAACTTCATCTAACTTAAATGGCTTGATTATTGCAGTTATCAGTTTCACAATTGTCCTCCCTTAGATAGAGCGAAAGTGCTTCCTTGGTTGTTGTCGAAAATTTCGTAGGCACGTTCAGCATGCACTGCAATATCGATTCCCTCAACTTCTTCATCAAGTGTGATGCGGAATCCAAAGATTAGATCAATTAACTTGCCGATGATGAGCGTCGCCACGAAAGAGTAGGTAAGGACTGCAGCTGCGCCAATGATCTGATTGACGAGCTGATCTGTACCACCACCGTGAAAGAGACCAACTTCTTCCCCAACGAAACCGATCATGACCGTTCCGACGATTCCACCGACGAGGTGAACTGCAACAACATCGAGTGAGTCGTCATATCCAAACTTGAATTTGAGACCAACTGAGAGCGCACAGAGCGCACCTGCGATGACGCCGATAGCAAGGGCGCCACTTGCGTTCACTGCAGCACACGCTGGAGTGATGGCAACAAGTCCAGCCACAACACCAGATGCTGCGCCGAGACTTGTTGCGTGTCCATCGCGAATTTTTTCAACAAGTAACCAGGCTAATATCGCCGCACTTGTTGCAGCAATAGTATTCATAAGGGCTAGTCCGGCAGTTCCATTTGAGGCGACAGCTGAGCCGGCGTTAAATCCGAACCATCCAACCCACAACAAACCTGCTCCTAACATTACAAGTGGGAGGCTGTGAGGACGCATTGGAACTCTGCCAAATCCAACTCGCTTGCCAAGAATTAGAGCAAGTGCCAAACCTGCAGCGCCTGCATTGATATGCACGGCGGTTCCTCCGGCGAAGTCGATTGCTCCAAGATCGTTGGCTATCCAGCCACCTGTCTTTGCAACAAAATTATCAAAGGCAAAGACCCAGTGTGCGACTGGGAAATAAACAAGTGTTACCCAAGCGCCAGCAAAAATCATCCAGGCACCGAACTTTGCTCGGTCGGCGATCGAACCAGAAATAAGTGCAACGGTAATTGCCGCAAACAAACCTTGAAATGCGATAAAGACAGCTGCTGGAATTGTTCCGATAAGAGCCGTTGAGTTATCGAGCCCTTCTAGAAATAAAAATTGAGTAGCGTTTCCGATTAGGCCACGATCTCCAACAGAATTACCAAAGACGAGAGAGAATCCCACCACTATCCAAATAACAAAAACTAGAGCGAGTGCTCCAAAAGACATCATCATCATGTTGAGAAGACTCTTCACTCGAACCATGCCGCCGTAAAAGAGTGCCAAGCCCGGGATCATCAGGGTTACAAGGCCGGTGCTTATCAGCATCCATGCAGTGTCACCTGTATTAAGAACAACTTCTTCCATTAAAAACCACCTTAGTATTGTCGAGAGATCTCTCGCCTTTGAGATGGGGTAAAGGTGCCCAGCGCGCATTACAGGGGCTCGTTTTATAGGTTAAGACGCGGTCACAAAAGCGCGCCTTGTGTTACAACTTTGTTACAGCGACTCTGAAATTAATCATTCATTAGGCCAGACAAGTATTGGCCCGGGTCAAAGGGAGCAAAATCCCCCTCGCCTTCGCCAGTTCCGATGAATTTAATCGGAATATCAAGTGCGCTCTCAATCGCTAGGGCTACCCCACCGCGGGCGCTGCCATCTAATTTGGTAACTATCAAACCTGTGACATCTACAGCTTCGGAAAAGATTTTTGCCTGCGCGATACCGTTCTGGCCGGTTGTTGCATCGATTACAAGGAGCACTTCACTAATTGGCAGAGTCTTTTCAACAACGCGTTTAACTTTGCCAAGTTCGGCCATCAAATCGCTTTTATTATGAAGTCGACCCGCTGTATCAATTATTAGAAAATTGACTTGTGACTCTTTCGCTGCAACTGCTGCATCAAAAGCCACCGCCGCAGGTTCTGCACCGTCTTTACCCGAAATCACAGGAACGCCAATTCGTGCTCCCCAAGTTTGTAATTGATCTACCGCCGCTGCGCGAAAAGTATCGCCAGCAGCAAGCATCACAGAAGAACCAGATGACTTGAGTAAATTTGCTAATTTCGCGGCCGATGTTGTCTTTCCGGTTCCATTTACTCCGACTACGAGAACCACACCCACTGTCTTTACATCCGATAATGCGCGCGGCTTAGCAGATAGATGCGAGTTAAGAATTTGAGTTAGTGAAGAAAGTGCATCATCACCCTTTAAACCCTGTGCGCTCTTCAAAATTTCAGTGGTGAGGCTCGGCCCTAAATCTGCGGCTAGTAGCTCTTCTTCAAGTACTTTCCAATCGAGCGGATCAGCGGTTGATTGCCCCTTTAACTTAGCGACGAATTTACTAAAAATTCCCATGACAAAACCTAAAAGTTAGGCAGATTCAGAATCGCGCAAGCGCTGTGAAATAACTTCCGTAACACCATCTCCGCGCATGGTTACGCCGTAGAGTGCATCGGCAATCTCCATTGTTCGTTTCTGGTGGGTAATAATTATCAACTGTGAACTTGCACGAAGTTCTTCCAAAATTACTAGTAGTCGACCAAGGTTTACATCATCTAGGGCTGCTTCAACTTCATCGAGGACGTAGAAAGGACTTGGTCGCGCCTTAAATATCGCAACTAACATCGCAACGGCGGTAAGTGATTTTTGGCCACCGGAGAGTAGAGAGAGACGTTTGATTCTTGTTCCGGGAGGACGGGCTTCCACATCTACACCGGTATTTAAAAGATCATCTGGGTTAGTCAGGATCAGGCGACCGTCACCACCTGGGAAGAGACGCGCGAAGATATCTGCAAAATGTTTCGCCGTTTCTTCAAATGCTTCAATAAAGATGCTCTGCACGCGATCTTCAACTTCTTTGATGATATCTAGCAGATCTTTTTTAGTGCGCTTTAAATCTTCCAATTGCTCAGCAAGGAACTTTAAGCGCTCTTCCAGCGCGTTGTACTCCTCTAGCGCCAGCGGATTAATCTTTCCAAGAAGTGTCAGGGATCGCTCGGTTGCTGCTAGTCGCTTCTCTTGCTGATCGCGACGATATGGAATCAATTCGGTGGCAACTATCTCGCCTTCATCGGTCTCAATAAATGTAGGAACATCATTGTGCGGACCGTATTCATTTACCAAGGTAGTCGTATCCACACCTAACTCTTCTACGCACTTACTTTCAAGTGCTTCGATACGCATCCGTTGTTCTGCTCTGGCAATCTCATCTTTATGAACAGATGAGGTGAGTTGTTCTAGTTCAGTTGCGAGCACGCGACTACGGGCGCGAACTGTGAGGGTTTCACCTTCACGATCAGAGCGTGACGCTTCTAGCCTGGCGCGCTCGGTTGCCGCTTTCGCGATTGATCTTTCAATATGAATTAGCGCTTCGTAGGCTGCTTCGGCGATCGCTGATGAAATCAGCGCACCACGCGCGCGAGCACCACGGCGCGAGACGGCGCGGGCAGATGCTTCGCGTTCGGCACTTGCAGAATCTTCTAACGCTTTTGCACGTGCAGAAAGAGAGTCAACTCGCTCTTCGCTTGTGCGCACCGCAAGGCGAGCTTCAACTTCTGAGGTTCGGGCGAGCGAGACTTGATTACGTAAGTTTTCAGCGGTGCTGTGATCAGGTTCTGCAGTAGTACCTCGTTGATGCAGTTGTGCAGAGGCAATTGAAAGTTCATTCTCATCGCGACCCTTTGCGCCAGTCGCCTCGGCAATCGAAAGATTTAACCGTTCTACTTCTGCGCTGGCAGATTTCATATTCTGTCCTGAGACCGCTAACTGCTCAGTCAGTGCGGCAATTCGAGCATCAGATTCGTTCAATTTTGAGAGTGCGATATCGAATGCGCTCTGCTTGGAATCAACTTCACTCTGCGCAGTAACGATCTCAAATTTAAGGCGATCACAGTTATGCGTAAAAACTTCTAATTTCTTTTTCAAATCCTGTATCAGTGCATTTATCTCAATTAAAGATGTGGATGATGCAGATCCACCTCGGGCACGCTTTGCGGTTATAACGTCACCGTCACGCGTGACGACAGTCAAGCCTGGATTAGAACGCAAGATTGATTCAGCATCTCGCGCACTTTCTACCACGACGATTGAACCAAGAAGTGAGGCGAGCAAATCTCCAATTTCTGAAGACCGGACATAATTAGATAGAGGTGTAAGTCCAGATGGAATTGCCGGTACTGTGTGCGAGGTGGCTTCGTAGACTAAGACGTCGGCCTGTCCCAAATTTTCACTGCGCAGAGTTGTGAGTGCGCTCACCGCTGAATTCAAATCCCGAACAACAACTGCATCAGAGAGATTTCCCAACGCTGCAGCAGTGGCCGCTTCCCATCCGTTATCAATATTGATTAGCGAAGCCACACTGCCGAGCAGCGATAGACCGTGTGAATCGCGCATCAGGGCTGCTCCCCCATCGCGAGATGGCGAAGTTAACTCCATCGCCTCCAGCTTTGATTCAGTGGCGTTACGTTCACGATCAGCAGCGCGTTCTGCATCAACCAAAGTTGCTAGATCAACTTTTGCTTTATCTAAGCCATTCTTTGCGACTTCAAATTGAGAATCTAAACCGAGTTCACCCGCATCGGCTCCGGCAATTTCCATCTCGTAAGTTGAATACTCACGTTGAGCACCTTCAGCACGAGATTGCGCTTCATCGCGAGCTTTAACTAAGCGAGCGATTTCTTCGGCGATCGCATCTAAGCGCGCCGCTAGAGATTTGATATGGCCTTCTTGGCGGGCGGTTCCTTCGCGCTGATCAGCGATAGCGCGCATTGCTGCAGCGATCTTATCTTCCTCAGCTTTTAAGAGCGCTTCTGCATCTGCCAACTCTTGAGTTGTAGTAGCGAGCGAAGTTCGAGAACTTTCTACTGCCGCACGTAGTTGCGCTTCTTCTATACGCAGTACAGCCGCCTCTTGCTCAAGGGCTTGTGGATCGCGGCCAGCGTTACGCGCTTCTTCAGCTTCTTCAGCTAAGAATCGAGAGCGCTCTTGTGCCAGAGATTGTGTGCCACGGAATTTTTCGCGAAGCGCACTTAAGGAATAGAAATTTTCTTGCGCTGCAATTAAGAGAGGGCTTTCAAATGCGGCTTGGGCATCGAGGGCCTCTTCACGTAAACGTACTCTCTCATTTTCTGCTTCCACAAGTGAGCGACGTTCGCGTAAAGCAGTTTCGTCTGCGACTTCGGCATCAAGGGTTTTGGAGAGTGAAATGTAATCATCTGCTAGCAAGCGCAATTTTGCATCGCGAAGATCGGCTTGAATCGTGGCCGCTTTCTTTGCAACTTCAGCTTGCTTGCCCAGTGGGCGAAGTTGGCGACGCAGTTCCACCGTTAAATCTTGCACCCGCGCTAAATTGGCCTGCATTGAATCTAATTTACGGAGCGCTTTCTCTTTTCGTTTGCGGTGCTTTAAAACTCCGGCAGCTTCTTCAATAAATCCACGGCGTTCTTCAGGTGTAGCCATCAAAATTGCATCTATCTGACCTTGGCCAACAATCACATGCATTTCTCGCCCGATACCCGAATCACTCAGTAACTCTTGAATATCTAGCAAACGCGATGCTTCACCATTTATCTGATATTCGCTCTGGCCATTACGGAAAAGGATGCGAGAAATAGTCACTTCTGTGTAATCAATAGGAAGTGCGCCATCGGTATTATCAATTGTTAGGGAAACCTCGGCGCGACCTAGTGGCGCTCTTGCGCTGGTTCCAGCGAAGATGACATCTTCCATCTTTCCGCCGCGCAAGGACTTTGCGCCTTGCTCTCCCATAACCCAAGTGAGTGCATCGACAACATTTGATTTACCCGAGCCGTTAGGGCCGACCACGCAGGTAATACCCGGTTCCAGGCGGAGCGTGGTCGTCGAAGCAAAGGACTTAAAGCCCTTTAGCGTTATGCTCTTTAAATACACCCCGTAAACCTACCGTTTAGGTGGCGTCTTTATATACAAGGCGCAAGTGAAGTACTACTTGAGGGTTGCGAGAATTTCATATGCCAAGCGAGCAGAAGATTGTTCGGCTTCGCGTTTGCTCTTGCCAACTCCTTCTGCAATTGCCTCACCAGAAACCATTGCTACCGCGGTAAAACTCTTATCGTGATCTGGTCCCGTTTCGGTAACTTGATATTCCAAAGTTCCTTTACCAAGGGATGAGACCAATTCTTGCAACGCAGTCTTTCCATCAAGGCCCGCGCCCTTTGCCATTGCACTTTCTAGAGTTTCTTTAATCAAGGAGCGAACTACATCCGTAGTGCTTGCGAAACCAAGTTCTAAATAGATAGCGCCAATCAAGGCTTCTAGAGCATCGGCGAGGAGTGAATTCTTATCGCGACCACCGGTTACCTCTTCACCTTTTCCAAGGCGAATGTATTGACCAAGATCTAAGGTGCGTGCAATATCTGCGAGCGCACGCATGTTTACAATGCCAGAGCGAAGTGGAGATAAACGCGATTCATCTAAATCTGGATAACGTAGATAAAGTTCTTCTGTAACAATTAAACCTAAGACTGAATCACCTAAAAATTCTAGGCGTTCATTTGTCTCTTTCGCACCGCTTTCATATGCGAAAGAGCGGTGAGTAAAAGCTAACTCAAGCAATTCAGGAGAAATTGAAATCCCGAGTTGCGTAGTTAAAGGTGAGTACAGATCAGACCTCTAGTACCTGACGGCGGTTATATGTTCCGCACGTTGGGCAAGCTGTATGGGTCAACTTTGGTTGTTGGCATTGTGGGCATGCGGCAAGTGATGCTGCAGTTGTCTTCCACATAGCGCGGCGTGAGCGTGTCTTTGAACGCGACATCTTTCGCTTTGGTACTGGCACGGTAATCGTCCTTAATCTCAACTTACCTCGGGCAGAGCGTGCTCAAGGCTTACAGGGAGAAGTATCCCTTATTCATCCGAATTCTTAAAATCCAAGCCTGCCAGCCCAGCCCAACGAGCGTCGGTCACCTCGTGGGCATGGCTTTCTGGCAACTTCTCCCACTTCTCGCCACAATCTGGACATAACCCAAGACAATCTTCGGAGCAGAGCGGATTTACCGGCAGATCTAGTACGACAGCATCGCGGATGGGGATCTCTAAATTCATTTCATTTCCATCGAGCCAAAGTTCATCGACTGCATCCAGGTCAATTTCATCGGAATTATCTGTGCGCGGTGAGTGCTTCTTTCGCTTCCCACCTCTCTCATTAGCAGGTTCGTAGCGATAGAGCTCTTGAATCTTTCGTTCAACGGTGATCTCAACAGGATCTAGGCAGCGAATACATTCGCCCTTAGCCACCGCATATATATCTGCGCTTAACAGAACTCCCTCGGCCACGGATTCTAGGCGCATATCTACTTCAATTAGATCACCCGCTGGAACAGCAACTAGCGGAACACCCACTGGTTCAAGGATTTCCAGGTCTAACTGGTACTCCTTCATTTCACCGGGCCGGCGAGGAAGTTCATGGGTGCTAAATTGAAATACTTGCGATGCGCGGTTCATTTTTACTCTTTTGGTTGGCTTTGCGCAGAATTATTTATCGTTGGCTAATTGCGAGAGTACATCTTTATCATTAGCGCCATCAAGGCGATCGCGCCCACGCGCCACAGCGTCCAGCGTCTTATTGAGAATAACTTCAAGGGTGGCAAGTCGGCCATCAATATAACTCTCTACCTCTGCCCGCTCATCAGCGGCTTGCACCCGTGCCTCATCGAGAATTCTTTGGGCTTCATCGCGCGCAGCTTGCACAATTGCCGCCTGTTCAATCATGCGCGCTACTTCTTCACGCGCAGATGCAATCATCTGCTCAGAACTAGAGCGTCCCTCATCCATTAAAGAATCGCGCTTAGTAAGAATTTCTTCAGCACGGAAAAGATCTTGTGGCAGAGATTCCCGAGCGCCATCTAATATCTCCAACATCTCGCTGCGGTGCACGACGCAAGATGCCGAAAGCGGAACACCGCGGGCTTCTTCAACGAGAGTGATTGCGGTGTTTAGTTTTTCGATTGAGTCCATTTTACTTCCCTGCTACTCGAGCTTTGAGCGCATCGTTGACGATGCTTGGAACCATTGATGAGACATCGCCACCGAAGTGTGCGAGCTCTTTAACGATTGATGATGAAAGAAATGAATGGGCCGGAGCTGTAGCCATAAACATAGTTTCAACTCCTGAGCCTTGCAAATTTACCTGCGCCATTTGTAGCTCGTAATCAAAGTCGGTGACTGCCCGCAAGCCCTTTACAATCGCTTGAATGGAATTTGCCTTGCAATAATCAACCAGTAAGCCGTGCCAAGAATCGACTTTGACATTCTTAAAATGAGCCGTAGTTTGGCGAATCATCTCCATGCGCTCCTCGGCTGTGAAAAGCGATGCTTTGGTTCGGTTAGCTAGAACTGCCACCACAACCTCGTCAAATTGTTCGCTGGCTCGTTCAATGATGTCGATATGCCCAAAGGTGATCGGATCAAAAGATCCAGGGCATACGGCGCGCTTCATAGAGCAAACGCTAGCAACGATTTGAAACCTTATCCATTCTCAGGCTCAATTTCGGCTGGAGCGCCGTAGAAAATGGTCGCTTGGCCGTAATTTTTTTCACGGAGCGCAATATAACCATGTGGCCAGGAAATTTCCTTGACCCGCGAATTTCTTTCGATTGCTATCAGCGCTTGCGCATCCAAGAAGCCACCATCGTGTAGTTGAATTAAAGATTCAACAACATCTAAATCTTCTGCCTCATATGGTGGATCAATATAAATAAAGTGGTACTTAGCCACCGGTGGATCTTGCAAGAAACGAGCAACACTCATGCCGTATAGATGGAAGGTGCCCGGGCACTGTGCAGATTTAATTGCCTCGTAATTGCTAGCGATACTTTTCTGCGCTTGCTCATCTTTCTCAACAGCATGCACCAGCGCCGCACCACGAGATAGGGATTCAAGTGCGATCGCACCTGTACCTGCATATAAATCCAGAACGTTTAACCCTGCAAAGTCGCCGAATTCAGAGGCTAAAGTCGAAAAGAGCGCTTCACGCGCCCGATCTGAAGTTGGTCGAGTAGCTGAGGCTACTGATGCAATATTCCTGCCTTTGGCGCTTCCCGCGATAATGCGCATTCACTCAACCTTTATCTATAAATTCTGCAGCCGCATCTGCTTGCAACTTTCTCAATTCTTCTTTGAGCAAAGGATAACTAGTTAAATCTGGGTCCTCTGCCAAAAGATCTGCTGCGATTTGGCGAGCACTCTCAATCAGCGACTCATCGCGCAGTACTCGCAATAATCGCAGATGCGAGCGAGATCCTGATTGAGTAGCACCAAGTACATCGCCTTCACGACGTTGTTCTAAATCAATGCGTGAGAGTTCAAAGCCATCTTGGGTTTTACTAACCGCATCTAATCTCTCTCGCGCAGCGCTTTCACCGGGCGCTGAAGTAACCAAGAGACAGAGCCCGGGTGAGGTTCCTCGTCCAACTCGGCCACGTAATTGATGAAGCTGCGATACGCCAAATCGGTCGGCATCCATAATTACCATCACAGTTGCATTTGGAACATCTACGCCAACTTCGATAACGGTGGTTGAGATCAAGACATCTATTTCTCCTGCAGCAAATGCCTGCATCGTTGCGCTCTTTACCTCACCGCTCTGCCTGCCGTGCAAAGGAGCAATCCGTAACCCTTTTAACGGACCAGATTGGAGTTTTGGCCCTAATTCTTCAACTGATGCAATATCGGGTGAACTCTCTCCGTATAAGAAATCAAGATCGGCATCTTCTGAGGTTCCCGCGGAAATTCGCGGAGCGACTATATAAGCCTGATGGCCTTGCGCAATCTCCTCTCTAATTCGCTCCCACGTGCGATCTAAAAATGTCGGCTTCTCTAAAGTTGGAACCAAATGAGTTGTAATTGGCTGACGGCCTAAAGGTAGTTCGCGCAGAGTTGAGATATCTAAATCACCAAAGATGGTCATTGCCACAGTTCGTGGAATCGGAGTTGCCGTCATAACTAAAAGGTGCGGAGGATTGACTGCCTTACTTTTTAAGGCATCTCTTTGTTCCACACCGAATCTATGTTGCTCATCAACAACGATCAGCCCTAGATCAGCAAAGGCTACAGATTCACTTAGTAAGGCATGTGTGCCAATTACGATACCGGCTTGACCAGATGCGGCAAGTGCCAGTGCATCCTTACGCGATGCAGCACTTTGCGAGCCCGTTAAGAGAGTTACTTGCGTTGCACTTTCAACTCCACCCAGCATTCCGCCTTGTGCCAGCGGCCCCAATAAATTCTCAATAGTTCGCAGATGCTGGGCAGCTAACACTTCAGTTGGTGCCAGCAGCGCTGCCTGTCCCCCGCTATCAATAACTGCCAACATTGCGCGAAGTGCAACAACTGTTTTACCAGAACCTACTTCACCTTGTAATAGGCGATGCATCGGGTAAGGCGCAGCTAAATCTTCTTCGATCTCTCGGCTGACTTGTACCTGCCCAGCAGTTAACTGCCAAGGTAGTGTGGCATCAAATGCGCTGAGAATTCCGGAACTCTTCGCCTTTCTAGATGTGGCCTTGAGCGCGCGTAATTCTGCGCGCCGTTCTAAGAGAAGTAACTGCATTAAGAGCGCTTCATCGAAGGTGATGCGTTCACGCGATTTTTCAGCGCTATCTAGATCAACCGGATTATGAATCTGCGCTATCGCTTGTTGCAGAGTTGGATATCCCCGCTCAGTTAAGATCTTTTCAGGCATAAAATCTGTAATTTCATCTAAGCCACCGATTACCAAATTAATACATTGGGCTATCTTCCAAGATGGCAACTTTGCGCTAGCTGGATACATCGGCAAAAATTTGCCAGCAAAGTCAGCAACTGCCGAATCGACATCATCACCATCAGGAATCATTTCGTAATCGGGATGAGCCAATTGACGCTTGCCATTAAATACACCAACTTTGCCGGCGAAGAGCCCTTGTCTGCCGACACGTAACTCTTTCTCGCGCCAGGCTTGGTTAAAGAAGGTAAGTGACATCTTTGAACTTCCATCGGTAACAATTACCTCAAGGATGCTGCCTTTGCGCGCGTGCAACTTTCGCGAGGTTGAACTGAAAATTTCGGCAAGGACAGTTACCTCATCCCCCTCTTTCAATTCAGCGATATCGCTTAACTCGCCACGAACCAAATATCTACGTGGGTAATGGTGAATTAGATCTGACAAGGTCTTATATCCGAAGACAGAATCTAAGACTTTCGCAGTGCGGTCGCCAACGACATTTACCAATTTGGAGTCGAGGCCGGCCATGTGACCTATTCTCGCCTGATTTGGAGTGAATTAGCGTGAGGGTGGCGTTGTCGCTACTATTGGTCTCTGCAAACCCGCCGGGGCGCAAATGGGTTCTGGCTTAAGAGATTTGAAATTAAAAGGAGTACTGCTGTGGCATCAACATGCGATATCTGTGGCAAAGGGCCCAGCTTCGGAAATAAAGTTTCCCACTCACAGGTAAAGACCCGTCGTCGCTGGAATCCAAACATTCAGCGCATTAAGACTTTGGTTAGCGGAAGCACGAAGCGCCAAAATGTCTGCACATCTTGCCTCAAGGCTGGCAAAGTCGTCCGCTAAATAAGTTAGCGAAAGTGGCTCCACACTCGGTTTTTTTCAAAAGCTGGGATTCCTGACAGACCCGAACCATTAGCAACTTGGCCAATCCGCAGGCCCGGAAGATCTACACCCGTGGCGAGTAAAACGTGGTCTTCTCCCCCGCCAAATATCCACTGCCAAATATCTACATTTAATTCGGCTGCCACGGATTGCAATGGCAAAAATTCTTCAGAATTAGCAAAAAGTTTCGCTTCAAAGTGAAGTTGCACCTGCGATGATGCAGCGATCTGCGCTGCTTGTTCAATTATTGAGTCGCTAACGTCGCACATTGCTCTGGCTTTAGATGAATCGAAACTATAATCAATAGTAGGTGATTTAAATTCACGTAAAGCAATCGTCTGCTCTTCACCTATCGGTGACTTATTTTCCTGCAAAATGGCTAAACCTGCCGCTGACCAACCGGTTAGCGAAGATATATAGATGCCATCTCCTACCTTTGCCCCGTTGCGAGTTATCGCTCTGGTGCAATGACCAACCGCAGTCATGGAAATAATTACTTTCTCACTTCTAGATATATCTCCACCAATAACGTGCAGCCCGGCTAGATCAGCTTCAAATTTGATCCCGTGTGCAAGATCTTCGATCCAGCTCATTTCTTCCAGACCCGTTAAACCAATTGCAACCAACAAGTAATCTGGCAGCGCACCCATCGCCAAAATATCAGCAGCATTTGCAGCAGTAACTTTGCGACCAATCTCAAATCCAGTCGACCAATCACTGCGAAAGTGCACACCCTCAACTGCCATATCAGTGGTCATCACTTGACGTTTTTCACCCACAACTACCGCAGCATCATCACCGATTCCAACTTCAATCCTTGGATCAGAGCTCGCAAAAATCGTACGCAGCCGTGTAATAACCTGCGCTTCTGTGAACGCTTCTGAACCCTCTGCCATAGCGCCAAGACTAGAACATCAATGCAAGTAGGAGTACCTTTAGGCTCATCTTCAACGGTGAAGCGTTCACGAGAAAGGTTTAACCATAATGTCAGTTCAAGCATTTATTTTGATTCAAACTGAAGTCGGTAAAGCTTCCAGTGTCGCGAAATCTGTCTCCGCGATCCCAGGAGTAACCCTCGCTGAGGGCGTAACCGGTCCATACGATGTGATTATGCGTGCAGAAGCTCCATCAATGGAAGAATTTGGCCGCACCATCTTGTCCAAAGTTCAGGCAGTTGCAGGTATTACGCGCACTTTGACTTGCCCAGTTACTTACTGATCAGACTTTAATTTCCCAGCACACCGTTGTTGCGGGTTAACGCACTCTGCAATAAGTGGGTTATCACAGCTGTATATCCAACACCTGTAGCCGCCCACATTTTTGGAAAGACTGAAGTAGCAGTAAACCCGGGCATCGTGTTTAACTCATTTATTATCACTTCGTTATTTGGAGTTAAGAAAAAGTCCACGCGCGCTAAACCGGAACAGCCAAGTGAGATAAAGGCATCGACTGCTTTGGCGCGAATTTCATCACTAATTTTCTGATCGATTGGCGCAGGAAGTTCTATAGTGGTTGCACCATCTAGATACTTTGCTTCAAAATCGTAGAATTCATACTTTGCATCAATCTTGATTTGACCAACCAGGGAAGCCTTCGCGATCCCATCAATCTCGAGAACTGCACATTCAATTTCGGCGCCCCGGATCTCTTGTTCAACTAGCGCCTTGGTATCAAATTTAAAGGCTTCAACAAGTGCAGCGGCAAATTCACCAGCTGATTTAACTTTCGTTGTCCCCCGCGAAGAACCACCGCGTGC
>CAXNDN010000013.1:0-13848 GCA_964201295.1 Candidatus Planktophila sp.
TTTTAAAGCGTTATCTGATATAAATTCGACTAAGTCGGCCTCTCAAACGCAAAGTCAAAAGCGGCAGAGTATGAATGCACGGCAGAGAGCAGTTATTGCCGCTACGGAATCCCGAGATGCCGCAATTGAAGCCCTTGGCTTGCCTCCGATGGCCCCTACTCCACCAGCAAAGAAACCTAGCGTTGCCAAAGATAAGAACCAACAAGAAAAGAAATCACCAGCTCCTAGAAAGTAGTCAATTGTTATAGAGGTAGCGCTACTACAAGCAAAGTTAATAGCGCAGCATAGAGCGCACTTTGCGCAAAAATAATAAGTGCTGTGCGACGATCTGCGGCGCGATCTGCTGGATCTGCCACACGTGAAATCTGCCCCATCTTGCCGAAATTAAATGTGCCAGTAAGGCCGTAGGCGAGGCAGAACTTCTTGCGTGACTGAACCCAACCGATAGACATAACTAGTAAAGGGATAAATATTCCGAAACGTATTTCTCGTGAAGCACCAGTAGTTACAAAGGCGGTAAATGCAGAAAGTGATAGAACAAATCCGATTGCCGCAACCATGCGACGGCGACTAACTTCTCCTGCACCTAAATTGCAAGTACCAGGTATATAGCCCTCTTGCGCCAATTAAGCCTCCTCGAGTTCATCTTCATCTTCATCAATCCATGCATCTGCGGGAGCATCATCTTGGCGTTGTGCCCAGGATAGAAAACTTCCAACCGCTTGAAATGCCACAGCGAGCAGGGCAAAACCTGCAAGTAGGCGGCGGATCAATTTCATAGGATAAAAATAGCGCTTCTTCGAAAACTTTTCACTTTTTACCAGCAAGCAACGCCGCATCGATATCTGCCCATAGATCCTCGAGATCTTCGCACCCGACGGAAAGTCGAATTAGCGTTTCCGGAACGCTGGGACTTTCAATAGGCCAACGGCGGCGGCGCTCCCAGAGAGATTCCACGCCACCCAGACTGGTTGCATAGGTAACGACTTTTGACGATTCGCAAACTTTATCGGTGGATAGGACATCGCCTGCATATTCGAAGGAGACGACTGCGCCGAAACCCTTCATAAAGGCCTTTGCCTTGGCATGTTGTGGATCAGTTGGGAGGCCCGGATAACGAACTCGAGTAACGAGTGGATGCTCGTTGAGTCGCTTAGCAATTTCTAGCGCATTCTCACTGGCGCGCTGGAAACGCAACGGGAAGGTGCGGATGCCTCGTAGTGCAAGCCAAGCTTCAAAGGGCCCAGGGATCGAACCATTAAATTTACGTGCCTCTGCCAGCGCTTTGTACTGGAGTGGATCATTTGTAGAAAGTGAACCTAGGAGCACATCACTGTGGCCAGCTAAATACTTGCTAACAGAATTCATCACAATGTCTGCGCCCATGGCAAGTGGTTGCTGGATAAGCGCGGTAGCAAAGGTGTTATCTACAGCGACGAGAATATTGCGTGACTTAGCCTCTTTAATCAAAGTTGGGAGATCTGCTACATCAAGTGCAGGATTAGTCGGTGATTCGAGCCAGAGTAAATCTGCGCCATCAAGTGCAGCGATAACTTGATCGGTATCTACAATTGCTACAAGAGTCACGTTGACTTTCTTTGCTGCAGAT
Source organism: Candidatus Planktophila sp. (assembly GCA_964201295.1). Lineage (GTDB taxonomy): Bacteria > Actinomycetota > Actinomycetes > Nanopelagicales > Nanopelagicaceae > Planktophila. Next base: position 1,610 of record CAXNDN010000013.1, read on the forward strand.
AATTTGTCAAGTAAAGTCATTACTCCTGAATAACCTTGATCAGAGGCCACAACCTTTGCACCAACTGGCAGTGAAGAAAACACCGCGTTAATCGCCGCCATTCCTGAAGAGTAAGAGAGCGTCTTTCCACCTTCGAGGGCGCCGATCGCGACTTCGAGTGCAGTCCAAGTTTCATTTCCATAACGCCCGTAACCAATTGCACCACCTGCAACGAAAGTTGAATTGAGTGAGATAGGTGGATTTAAAGCGCTATCTGCAGCAACTTCTGGACGGCCCGCAGTGATGGCAATTGTCTCGGGGCGATGCTGTGGCTCTTTAGAATTCATGCGCTAAGCCTAATCGTTGGCGAGTACTGCCATCGCCGCATTATGGCCGGCAATTCCACTAACCCCACCGCCACGCCGCGCACCAGCACCTGCCAGGTAGATATGTTTATCGCTTGTTTCTGATCCCCAAATTAAATTCGCGCCAGGTGTATCGATAAATGGGAAATCTAGGTCACGGTGGAAAATATTGCCTCGCGGCAGACCGATATCGCTCTCCAGATCCAGCGGAGATTTCGCTTCAATTGCAAGTGAGCCATCTTGGGATACCGCTAAAACAGATTCGATCGGATCAAGTAAATATTGATTTAAGCTTTCAATTGCCGCCTTCGTAGCAGCTGCCTTAGCTACATCTGGCGATTTATCAAAAAGAGTCGCAGGTGTATGTAAACCAAATAGCGTAAGTGTTTGATATCCCTGTGCGCTTAGCTCTGGCGAGAGAATAGTTGGATCGGTCAAAGTGTGGCAGTACAGCTCCAGTGGCAAATCGCTGGGAATACTTCCTGATTTAGCGCTTTGATATGCCGATTCTAGTTGAGAGTAACTTTCATTTACATGGAAGGTTCCGCCAAATGCTAATCGTGGATCAATCCCAGATTTGAGCCTTGGTAAGCGAGATAACAACATATTGATCTTCATCTGAGATCCTTCTAAAGATGATGGCTTGCTTTCTCCGCAAATTTTTGCCAAAGTTTGAGGTGCGCCGGCAAATAATAAATCTCGCGCGATGTATTTCTCACCTGACTTGGTTTCTACAGAGACGCCGTTAGGGCCACTCTCTATTTCAGTTACGCGTGAGTTAAGTAAAATATCAACACCTGCCGCTAGCGCAACTCTCCTCAACTCAATTACCAGGGCGCCCATTCCACCTTGTGGTACTCGCCATTGACCAGTGCCATTTCCGATCAGGTGATAGAGAAAACAGCGATTGGCTTGCAAATCATCTGCTGCTGCAAATGTGCCAATTAGCCCATCTGTTAATACGACTCCCCGCACTAAGTCATCGCTGAAGCGATCTTGGATCACTTCTCCGATTGGCTGCTCCATTAAATACTTCCAAGTCTGCGGCAAGGCTATTTCTTCTTTTAACTCTTCCGCACTCTTTAAAGGTTGCAACATTGACGGTGCAATTCTTCTGGCAAGTTCGGCGATCTCCCCATAAAAGTGTTGCCAGGCAGCGCTTTCTGCTTCTGAGCCGGTTAACTCATGAAAGCTCTCTGCTGTGCGTTCATCCCAATTCTGCGAAATTAATAGTCCGCTTTGTGCTCCATTGTTCTTATTTGTGTACGGGGTGTATGAAGCAATAGAACGTTCTAGCGTTTTAAAATTTATTCCGAGATCGGCAACGATTTGATCAGGTAAGAGCGAAACTAGGTATGAGTAACGAGATAAGCGCGCATCAAATTCTGGGAAAGAGCGCGCACTTGTCGTGGCTCCCCCAAGTTCACCTTCGGCTTCCAGAAGCGCTACCTTCTTGCCAGCGCGGGCGAGATAGGCAGCCGCTACTAAGCCGTTGTGGCCACCTCCCACCACGATCGCATCATAATTTTTATCAAGTGCCATAGAAATATCCTAGGTGATTAAGGTGATCTTGCGATGCGAAGGTAATCTGAATGGACGCTCCAAAAATAGATTATTTGGCTTCTAAGATCATCGAAACTGAATTTATGCACCAACGTTGATCAGTTGGGACGTCATAGCCTTCGCCTTCAAAGACATGGCCTAAATGTGAATCACAACTTGCACATCTAACCTCTGTGCGCACGCGCGGGGCCAGTGATCGATCTTCAATTAAAGTCACGGCATCGTCTCCAGTTGGCGCATAAAAAGATGGCCACCCACATCCGGAGTGAAACTTAGTTTCTGAGCGAAATAGTTCGGAGTTGCAAGCTTTGCATCGATAAATCCCTACAGTTTCAGAATCGGTATATTCACCAGTAAATGGTCGTTCAGTTGCTCCGTTGCGTAGAACATCATAAGAAAGCGGGTCTAGTTTTGCTTTTAATTCTTCCTCATTTAATTCAATTTTCTTACTCATTTCGACTCCGACTTAGCTACCGATTGTGGAAAGGCAACTCCGGCACTGGAATGGCAGTCATACCCGTTTGGATTCTTAGCTAAATACTTTTGGTGATACTCCTCTGCCAAATAATAAGTAACTCCCGTGGCGTCCAAAATTTCTGTAACAATTTCGCCAATTCCTGATTCAGTGAGGGCGTGCTGATAAATCTCGCGAGAGGCGAGCGCTTGCTGCATCTGATCGGTTGTAGTCGTATAAATCGAACTGCGATATTGCGTACCGATATCCCCACCTTGGGCATTTAACGTGGTTGGGTCGTGCATCGTCCAAAACTCTTCTAAAAGTCGCTGATATGAAATTAAATTAGCGTCAAAGCCAACTTCGACTATTTCGGCATGTCCGGTGCGACCCGTACAAACCGCTTCGTAACTAGGGTTCTGAGTGCCACCACCCATATATCCGACGCTGGTACTTATTACTCCTGCTAAATTCCAGAAGCGCCGCTCGGCTCCCCAGAAGCAACCAGTTGCAAAGTAAGCAGTTGACGTTGTCATAGCGCGTATTCTTTCAGGAGTTTACTCTTTACGCTCGGTCAAGAATGAAAGATTAGATAACCTTCTCCCATACCTGCGCCCCCGTAGCTCAGGGGATAGAGCACCGCCCTCCGGAGGCGGGTGCACAGGTTCGAATCCTGTCGGGGGCACGCGACACAAATCACCCGAATTAATTGGAATCTTTGCCGTTGCATCCTTGTTTATATCGTTGTTAACAGGGAGAATTGTGTACTTACGCACCTGTTTGCGTTTAATTGGTTTTTACTGCGTTTTCTCTATTAAGGAGTTCAGTCATGGATTGGCGACATCAATCAGCCTGCCGCGATGAAGATCCTGAACTCTTCTTCCCGGTCGGCAACACTGGGCCAGCGCTGACTCAAATTGAAGAAGCGAAGAAGGTTTGTAATCGCTGCATCGTAAAAGATGCTTGCCTATCTTGGGCTTTAGAAAGCGGTCAGGATGCCGGAGTCTGGGGCGGACTTTCAGAAGATGAACGTCGTGCGCTTAAGCGTCGTGCTGCACGTAATCGCGCCCGCATGATGGATCAAAATAACTCAAATTAATTGCTTACTAATTGGCTTAAAGTTTATTTAAATTGGGAAATTTAACTGTGCTTCAGTTCCACGACTAGTTCGAATTAAATTAATCGATCCCTTTAACTCATTCTCAGTTAGCGTGCGAACAATCTGAAGTCCAAGATTTGCAGATTCCAAGATCGTAAATCCCTCTGGCAGACCAATGCCGTCATCAAATATAACTATCTGCGCTGAGCCATCTAGACGTGAGACTTCTATAGTTAAGTTTGCGCCTGATTCGGCCAAGCCGTGTTCGAGCGCGTTGTGAATTAACTCGGTAACAATCAAAGAAAGTGGAGTGGCGATCCGTGGATCGAGTGAACCAAGTTCTCCAGTGCGAGCGATCTTTAACTCTCCCATTCTGGGGCTTAATTCGAGGGCGTGTGTGACTAGACGATCTAAGACATCATCAAAAGCAACTGAAGCTTCGGTGCTGCTCGATAGCGTTTCATGGACAAGAGCAATCGATGCGATGCGACGTACAGCTTCATTTAACGCCGCACTTGCCGCGGGATCTTCGATGCGACGCGACTGCAATCGAAGGAGCGCAGATACGGTCTGTAGATTGTTCTTTACGCGGTGATGGATCTCGCGAATCGTTGCATCCTTGGTAACCAATTCTCGCTCACGGCGACGTAATTCAGTCACATTCTGCAATAAAACTATTGCACCAATGCGATCGCCTCCTGCTAAAAGTGGCAGCACCAGCAAATCAATAGTGCCTCCAGTATTTTCAATTTCAACGCGACGTAAAGATTTTCCACTGAGACTTACTTCTATAGCCTCTTCGTGTGCCTCAGGCTTGACTAGTGAAACGCTGCGCGTAACTTCACCCAGCACATTTCCTTCCAACTCACCTGACCATCGCATTCTATTGAAGGCAGATTTAGCGTTTGGACTGGCATAAGTTATAACACCGTTGACATCTAGTCTGATTAGGCCATCTCCTACACGCACAGCTGCATCAAATAGTTCGCTGTGCTCTGTATACGGAAAAGTGCCTTCTGCCACCATTCGATAAACGTTGTGAGCGACCTCGCGATAATTTAGCTCTAGCCGACTTGGTTGGCGCATCAGTTCTGCATTTCGGTGGCGTGAAATTACCGCGATTACTTGCTCATCGTAAATAACCGGAATCGTCTCCTCTTTGATCAATAATTCGCCGAACTTTTCTGGCTGAGTATCTCTAATGATTTCTGCACCAGAAAGTGCTTGATCAATTCTTGGTCGCGCACCCCACTCGATCTCATCACCTATTACATCCTGCGGAAAGACAGTCGCTGCAGTTGTTGGCCGAATATGGGCGACTGCGACATATCCGGTGGGCCAACTCTTAAAGTCTTTTCTTAACGGAACCCATAAAATCAGATCAGCAAAGGAGAGATCGGCAAGTAACTGCCAGTCAGCCGTTAACTCGCGAATTCTGCGAATTTGATCTGCGCCTAATGGGCTGCGATCACGAAGAAAGACTTCTAATTGCGGCATAGGTCAACCCTTAAGCCATTGTGCAAGCGCTACGGAAATCTCTTGCGTTGCAAACCAAGTTAACTCTTCGCCTTCCGGTGAAACTAGATAGGCGCACTGCACATCTTCCCAACGCCCATTCTCTTTTAAATTTACAAAATTTTCACCGTGTTCTGCCACTTGAGAATCAGAAATTTCTAGCGCCAAGATAAAGGCGGGCGCTGTAACTTCCACGCGCATCTCCATAGCCTCATCCGCAGCAAGCATTGATAATAAGTATTCACCTTGTTCGTCATCAATATCGTTATTGGCGGTTAAGAATTTAATTGTCGGAGCATAAAGTGGCCCGCACTCCATCTCACCCTTACTGATAAAGGCGGAAATTTCTTCTGCTGTAACTGGTAGGTAGCCGCGCATAGCGCCAAGGGTATAAGAAATCTGCCTTAGCCCGTAATTTGTAGAGCCATCGCGGCTATCACCTTGCGCAGAGGTGCTTTTCCGTTTATTTCAGAGAGTGTGGTGCGCTCCTTGCGCGCTGCAGCGCATAATCGTGAATCTAAAGGAAGATACTGCACATGTTTCGGGTTTAACGATTGGAAATCTTCGAGCTGTGCGCCCTCCTTCTTAACTGAAGGTTCGGAGGCTCTGATAAAGATAGAGATACGCGCCGGAAGTTTTACTTCAGAGAGCTCGGTACAAAGTTTATTTAAACGCGCTTTTTGTAGAACATCTGTGCCTGATGAGATAAACAGCTCTTGAGCGAAACGACTTGCCCAGATCTTGACCTGCGAAGACCATCTGCGATCGGAAAGATCGCTCGCAATATTTTGCAGAGAGCCAAGATCTATAACTATGTAGTCAAAATATAAGGCGGCCTCCATGGCCCGTGCTGAAAAATCTGCGACATTGTTTTGGGTTATTTCGGCAACCGATAAATCATCTGAAATATCTCGCCACTTATCTTCTTCGGCAATTTTTCTTAGATCTAATAGGGTTGCTATTGCAGGTGATGAGAAATTGGCATCTATTAATAGTGTCTTCTTCTCTAAAAGAGATAGTTCATGTGCCAGATTTAGCGCCAAGGTGGTCGCACCCGTGTGATGTCCTGCCGAACCAATGGCAATTATCTTCGCCTTAAAATTTGCCTTGCTCTGCAGCAACGGAGTTCGCATTAGTGGCGAACGGATATTGCCCCGAATATATGCCAGTAGCTCTTCAGGATTGGTCGGACGGGAAGAAATTTCAGAAAAGTTTCGATCTGATCCTGAATTATCGGCAAAGCCAATAAATGTAAGTCTGGAGCGCGCTAGTTTCCTTAATTGCTCATCGCTAAATCCGGGTAAATCAACGGAGTAAATAACTAGAGCGTTTTCGGCTATCTCTTCCTTAAGGCTTTTAGCAAGGGTGGCAAAATCTAGTGGCCTGGCAATGACGTTCCATCCGCTTTCAAAGAGTGCGCTCGACACCATTCCTTCAAAATCTGCATCGGCGATCGCAGTGATGATATTTGGTTGTAAAACTTCATCCATTCGAACGTACTATTACCAATCTTCCCGACGCCGTGGCCTGCAAAAGTTGGAAAATTTCACTATTTTCGACTGAGACTGTTAATGAAATATCACTGCCGAAATTTCCAGCTTTGCGGTTGATTGAGTTCAACAGCGCTCCAGAAATGACTAACTCTGGAGATCGTGGTTTCTCCATTCCCAACGCTTCAGGTACCCAATAAATATTTATCACTTCACCCAGCCCAAGATCTTCGGGCAGATCACTGCTACGGATGGAGATTGGTACTTGGCCGGATTTAAGAGCACTTGGAAAATCACTTACCGAATCAATAGAGATCAATTCACCTTTCTGGATTGAGTGCAAAATATATGCACCAGTAACTGTTACATCTTTCGAAAGGTAACGTCCACCAGCCTCCCCCAAAGAAACTTCAACTTCTGAGAGATCGCTCTCCGAAATTTGTGTCCCAGGAATCAGGGAGTTGCGTGCGATCCAGTAAGTATCACTCTGGTTACCAAGTGCAGTAAGTGCCATCGCAGAAATAACTGCAGCGGCAAATAAGGCGATCGCAACTACTAATCGAGTCTGAGCGGCCTTGTCTCTCTTATTCTCTCTCTTATTCATAGTGGAGTACTAAATGTCATTGCCACTTATTTCCACCGGGTGAGTCCACAGTCATCCTTTGGGATGAGGCTTTCTCCTCCTTTCGGTGGAAGAGATTTTTGAAAAGTAAGTTCAAGGTGCGGCTATGGATATGAAATTTAAAGAATACAGACAAATTCGCACCTTAGAGTTGGTTTCGAGCAATCAAGATCCTGAGATGTGGAGGCATCCCCAATTAGATTTATACTCACTTTCAGAATTGGCCGCTACTCGCAAAGTGGAGCAGCTTCCCGAACAACGCGCCAAGCTGTATCTGATTCCAAGTACTTTCGGTGAAGAGTTTGAACCAGGTTTTGAGCCGATACCAACTTCGGCGACCGAACTCCCCGATCTTCACGCGTGGACGATGAAATTTGCGGTTAGCGTCGTTGAAATTTGGGCGGGCCGCCGGCAACCAGCTCAGTTGATTTCCAAGTGCCATCGCCAGATTTATATGAAGCTACTTAAAGAAGTTGGAAGTCAGAAAGAAATCGGAAGAATCCGCAGCATCCATCAATGTGAACCTTTAGACGGTATTTGTGAATCAACAATTACCGTTCGCTTTGGCGAGCGACTGCGGGCAATGGTTATTCGCTTCGAAGGCGTTGATCAGAGATGGTTATGTACTGAATTGCGGTTAATTTAAGCGCCGCCGTGGCAACGCTTATATTTCTTTCCTGAGCCACAAGGACACTGGCTATTACGTGAAACTTCACCCTTACTTGAGATACCAGATTCATCACTGGCTGAGTATTGCAACCCTGTCACACCAGCTGACTTCTCAGTTATTCCAGATGCCTTTACCTGCGAACCATCACCTTCGACAGTTACTTGCACATTAAAGACCAGGCTCGCTAGCTCTTCCTTGATGCCATCCATCATTGCTGCGAAGAGTTCGTAGCCTTCACGTTGGTATTCAACCAATGGATCGCGTTGGGCCATGGCGCGAAGTCCAATGCCTTCCTGTAGATAATCCATTTCGTATAAATGCTCACGCCATTTGCGATCTAAGACTGAAAGTAAAACTTTTCTTTCGAGCTCGCGCATAACTTCAGCGCCGAGGTCAGATTGACGTTTTTCAAAAGCAAGAGTTGCATCTTCTAGAATTTGCGCCGTTAAATACTCTGCATCAATTGCCGAGGCTGATCCGACCTTGGCGATTAACTCTTCTGGAGTAAATGAGATTGGGTAAACCAATTTGAGAGCCTGCCATAGGCGCTCTAGATCCCAATCTTCGCCATAACCCTGTGTGGTTTCTCCGTTTACATAGGCGACCAAGGTATCTGCAACAAATGCCTGAACCTGCTGTGAGATATCTTCACCTTCGAGCACTAGGCGTCGTTCACCATAAATTACTTCACGCTGCCGATTCATAACATCGTCATATTTCAAAACATTTTTACGGATTTCGAAATTCTGCGCTTCTACTTGGGTCTGCGCTGAACGAATAGCGTTGCTGACCATTTTTGATTCAATTGGAGAGTCATCTGGAAGTCCGGCGGCAGAAAGGAATCGCTCAACCAGTGCAGAATTAAAGCGGCGCATTAACTCATCTTGTAGCGAAAGGTAGAAGCGTGATTCACCAGGATCGCCCTGCCGACCAGAGCGTCCACGTAACTGATTATCAATACGACGTGATTCGTGGCGCTCTGTACCAAGTACATATAAGCCGCCAAGGGAGACAACTTCTTCATGGTCTTTAGCAACTGCCGCCTTCTGCTTTGCAATTTCATCAGGCCATGCTGCTTCATATTCAGTGGCGTTATCAACTGGTGAAAGTCCACGACGTTGTAGTTCAAAATCTGCCATAAATTCTGGATTACCACCGAGCATAATGTCAGTTCCGCGACCTGCCATATTTGTTGCAACTGTAACGGCGCCGCTAACACCGGCACGGGCAATGATCGATGCCTCACGTTCGTGATGCTTGGCGTTTAGTACTTCGTGAGGAATACCTGACTTTTTCAAGAGCGCAGAGAGTTCTTCTGACTTTTCTACTGAAACTGTGCCAACTAGAACTGGTTGGCCTTTGCGATGGCGTTCCACAATATCTTTTGTAACTGCCATAAATTTGCCAAGTTCAGATTTATAAACCAAATCTGCCTGATCCATTCGCTGCATCGGACGATTAGTCGGAATCGGAACAACTCCGAGCTTATAGATCTGATGGAATTCAGATGCTTCTGTCATTGCCGTGCCAGTCATGCCAGAAATAGTTTCGTAGAGTCGGAAGTAATTCTGCAGTGTAATCGTTGCAAGAGTCTGGTTCTCATCTTTAATATCAATGCGCTCTTTCGCTTCTAGCGCTTGGTGTAATCCATCGCTGTAACGACGCCCAGCCAACATGCGGCCAGTGTGCTCATCCACAATTAGAAGCTCACCATTCATAACTACATAATCTTTATCGCGCTTAAATAACTCTTTCGCGCGTACCGAGTTATTTAGGTAGCCGATTAGGCTGGTATTTGCCGCCTCATATAAGTTCTCAATTTTCAGAAATTCTTCTACCTTTGTAACGCCATCTTCCAAAATTCCAACTGTCCTCTTCTTCTCATCAACTTCATAATGAGTATCGCGCTGTAACTTATCGGCGATATTTGCAAATTCTACGTACCACTTAGTTGCTTTATCTGCGGGTCCGCTAATGATTAAAGGTGTGCGAGCCTCGTCAATCAGAATCGAGTCGACTTCGTCCACAACTGCGAAGAAGTGATCACGCTGCACACAATCTTCTAGCGTCCAAGCCATGTTGTCTCGCAAGTAATCAAAGCCGAATTCATTATTTGTTCCATATGTAACATCAGAGTTATATGCAGCACGGCGTTCTGCTGGAGTCATGCTATTTACGATCACACCGACTGATAATCCGAGGAAGCGATGGATACGACCCATCCATTCGCTATCACGTTCTGCTAAATAATCATTTACGGTTACGACGTGTACACCGCGCCCAGCCAGAGCGTTTAGATAAGACGGAAGCGTCGCAACCAGGGTCTTACCTTCACCCGTACGCATTTCTGCGATATTGCCACGATGCATGGCAGCACCGCCCATAATTTGTACGTCATAGTGGCGCTGACCAAGTGTGCGCTTTGCTGCTTCGCGAACTACCGCGAATGCTTCGGCAAGTAAGTCATCTAGTGATTCTCCAGATGCGAGCCGTGATTTAAATTCTTCGGTCTTTCCGCGTAACTCATTATCGCCAAGGGCGGATATGGCAGCCTCAAATGAGTTGACTTGATCCACAACTTTGCTGAGATCGCGAAGGATTTTTCCTTCGCCAGCCCGCATTATGCGATCAAAAATCTTTGCCATTTATATGCCCTTTCGAAAATCAACCCCCTTATCGTAAGGGTTAGCGACAGCGCCTGTTACCGCGCCAATCACCGTAAAGCCTGAGGTGCGCAAGGCCCGTATCGCCTCCGCCAGGGTCGCCCCTGTGGTCACTAGATCATCAACAATAATGAGTGGCCCGGTATTCCCTGGACCTGCCAATTTTGAGAGATTAATCGAAGTAGAAAAGGCTCCTGCAATATTGCTAGTTCGTTGATGTGAGTTCAAACGGGATTGATCCTTAACTGCCCGCTGATGTTGCAAAATTTCCAAAGTGTTAAGTCTTTCTAACGTTGCAACAGATTTGGTGATCTCTTTCATAAAGTCGCGTCCTCGCTTTCTTGTAGCCGATCTTCGCGATGGAATTGCAACTAATTTCCCTGTTCCATATTTCTTACTGAAGTACCGTAAAGAATGAGCGATAGCACTTATTAGCAATTGATCAGCAGCCCCCTGATTAGACTCTTTAGCTTTAAGCAAGACGCGAGATGCGATAGGTGAATACTCAATTGCTGAAATTACCGGGTAGCTATTACCTAAGACATTTAAGGTGCGATGATAAATGTGGGGATGCCAATTTTTCCGGCAACTTGAACAGATAGATATACCAAGTTGTGAACAACCAATACATCTTGATGGGAAAATTAGCTCCGTTAGATTTTTCATTGCGCGATTCTCTAGCCCCAAAAAGGTTTAAAAAGAAAGGCTAAATATTCTGGGGATAATTCTCAGGTTGTAGACGAATTGGTCTGCCACCGATTTGCTGGCCCGCAATTCTCGGCAAAGTTAAGACAAAGTGTGCGCCTTCTCCAGGCAAACCCCAAGCATCTAGTTCGCCATTGTGGAGTCGAGCATCTTCCAGGGCGATAGAGAGCCCGAGGCCGGTTCCCCCACGAACTCGCGAACGTGATGGATCCGCTCTCCAAAATCGATCAAAGACACGAGATAACGCTGCAGGTTCTATGCCGGCTCCATAATCTCGAACTCCGACAGCAACTTCGGTGCGTGTTGAGATCACAGTTACATTTATTGGTTTCTCTTCGGCGTGATCTAGGGCGTTAGAAAGCAGATTCCGCATGATCCGCTCCACGCGCCTCATATCAGCGCTAATCATTACTTGTTCTACCTCGTGATCAATAGTTATCGAAATAACGTGATCGTGTGAACTAGTGCGTACATCTTCAATGCATCTCTCTATCAAAGAAATTAGATCAAAATCAACCGGTTCTAAAATGGCGACTTCGGCATCAAATCGACTAACTTCTAGCAGGTCTTCTAAAAGCCTCTCAAATCGATCCAGTTGCGCAACTAGAAGTTCTGAGCTGCGTGCAATGGTCGGATCAAAGCTATCTCTCTGACCATAGATAACTTCTGATGCCATTCTCAAAGTGGTCAGTGGAGTTCGAAGTTCGTGCGATACATCAGAAACAAATCTTTGCTGCACACGCGATAAATTCTCCAATCGAGAAATCTGAGATTCCAGTGAGAGTGCCATATCGTTAAAGGCTCTGCCCAGCGTCGCAATTTCATCTGAACTTTCCACCTTCATTCGTTGCGCAAAATCACCTTGGGTAAATTTCTGGGCAATACTCGCTGCTTCGCGCACTGGCTTTACTACTTGTCGTACAACTAACCAAGTGATCAACCCAATCAGAAATATAAGCGCAAATCCGGTAAATAATAGTGCGTTTGTAATGATTGATAGCGTCCGATTCTGGCTATTTAGCGAATAGACCAGATACATCTCATAATTTCCAGATTTTGGAATAACAATTTTGCGACCAATAATTAGAACATTGGCATCTTCACGATCCTGGTA
>CAXNDN010000014.1:0-13019 GCA_964201295.1 Candidatus Planktophila sp.
GTTTCGTGCATCAGATCATCAGCCAACCCACCACTAACATCATTAACAATGCTGGCACCTGCAGTGATCGCCAATTCTGCGGTCTGCGCCCGCATTGTGTCGATGCTGATCGGAACTCCTGCTTGCGACAATTTTTCGATTACCGGAATTACCCGCGCTTGTTCTTCGGTCGCGGATACACGTTCTGCGCCAGGTCTTGTTGATTCACCGCCAATATCGATGATGTCAACGCCTTCAGAAATCATTTCTAGCCCACGAGCAACAGCTTTTTCATATGTGTCATGTTTTCCACCATCGGCAAATGAATCGGGAGTGACATTTAAAATGCCCATGATCTTCATTGGATTACCAAGCGCTGATTAGCTTTTGGTGATTAGGCTAATTGCTTCTGCGCGTGTGGTTGGGTCGCGCAATACTCCACGCACCGCACTCGTTGTTGTGCGCGCTTGCGACTTGCGAACCCCACGCATTGACATACATAAATGCTCGCAATCAATAATCACGATAACTCCCATTGGATCGAGAATTTTTACCATGGCATCGGCAATCTGAGTAGTCAAACGCTCTTGAACTTGCGGACGGCGGGCAAATAGATCAACTAAACGCGCAACTTTCGATAAGCCAGTTATTTTTCCACGTGGGATATATCCGACGTGAGCGACTCCGTGAAAGGGCGTCAAATGGTGTTCGCAGTGTGAAAAGACTTCAATATCGCGAATTATTACTAGCTCTTCATGGCCAATATCAAATGTTGTTGTCAGTACTTCTTCAGGAGATTTCCAAAGTCCTTCAAAATTCTCTTTAAAGGCGCGCGCAACTCGTGCTGGAGTTTCTTTCAAACCTTCGCGATCTGGATCTTCGCCGAGTGCGAGAAGCAGCTCACGAACAGCGGCTGCTGCCCGCACTTCATCAAAAGGATGCAGCGCGCGGCCTTCATCGCTTCCCATTGAAACTGCGTTTACATCACTCACTCTTTAGAACTTCCCTTATTCGAGTTCTTCTTAACTCGTGATGGTTTCTTATCTACAACTGGTTTAACAATTAAGCGCTCAGGAACAGCAACAGGTGGTTGCTGTGATGGAATGCGAGTTGCTGAGCCCGTCCAAGACGGACGACGTGGCCAGGAATGAACCTTGGCGAAGATCACCGCAATTTCCTCTTTGTTAAGCGTTTCTTTCTCAAGTAAATGCAGCACCATTGCATCTAAAGTTGCACGGTTTTCTACCAAGATATCAAAGGCCTCTTGATGGGCGTTCTCAATCAAGTTGCGAATTTCGCCGTCGACTTTGGCAGCAATGTTTTCAGAGTAATCGCGTTGATGTCCATAATCGCGACCCATAAATGGTTCAGAGGCATCTGTGCCTAATTTTATGGCGCCAATCGCTTCAGTCATTCCGTATTGCGTAACCATGGCACGAGCTAGCGCAGTTGCCTTTTCAATATCATTTGATGCACCGGTTGATGGATCGTGGAAGATAAGTTCTTCTGCCGCGCGACCACCGAGAGAATACGCCAATTGGTCTAACAATTGATTTCGGGTTGTGGAGTACTTGTCATCATCTGGAAGAACCATTGTGTAACCGAGGGCGCGACCGCGCGGCATGATCGTGATCTTATGGACTGGATCTGTATGAGGCAGCGCATGCGCAACTAGTGCGTGACCGGCTTCGTGATAGGCAGTTACGCGGCGCTCGTCATCAGACATAATTCTAGATTTGCGTTGTGGTCCAGCCATGACACGATCAATCGCTTCATCAATCTGCAGATTAGAGATGACTTTCTTCTCTTCACGAGCGGCTAATAACGCAGCTTCATTTAAAACATTTGCAAGATCAGCGCCAGTAAATCCTGGCGTGCGTCGAGCATAATTCAGCAGTTCAACTTCATCAGAAAGTGGCTTGGTTTTAGCGTGAACTTTAAGAATCTCTTCTCGTCCCTTTAAATCTGGGCGATCTACGGCAATCTGACGATCAAATCTTCCGGGGCGCAGTAGCGCAGGATCTAAAACATCGGGACGGTTAGTCGCGGCGATGAGAATTACTTGCCCGCCAGATTCAAAACCATCCATCTCAACTAATAATTGATTAAGTGTTTGTTCACGTTCGTCGTGTCCACCACCCATGCCAGCGCCGCGTTGTCGACCAACAGCATCAATTTCATCAACAAAGACAATTGCTGGTGCATTTGCTTTAGCTTGGGTAAACAAATCACGCACTCGGGCGGCGCCAACTCCGACAAACATTTCTACAAAGTCAGAACCAGAGATTGAATAGAACGGAACGTTTGCTTCTCCAGCGACAGCGCGTGCCAATAAAGTTTTACCAGTTCCGGGAGGACCGTATAAAAGAACACCCTTTGGAATCTTGGCGCCAAGTAGCGCGTACTTGGCAGGGCTGGCAAGAAAGTCTTTGATTTCCTCTAGTTCAGCGATCGCTTCATCTGCACCGGCAACATCTGCAAAAGTATTTTGCGGTACATCGTTATCTTGCAGCTTGGCTCTAGATTTACCAAAAGAGAATACTTTATTGCCACCTTGAGCATTGCTCATTAAGAAGAAGAATAAGAAACCAATTAGAAGTATTGGGAATATTGAAAAGAGAAAGGAGATGAGTAAAGATTGGCTTGGAACGCTAACGTTCCACCCCTTTGGTGGTGGATTGCCAGTTAAAGCATCCACAATCGTTGGCTCTTGGCGCGCAACATATGAAGCTTCAACTTTACTTGAGCCATTAATCAAAGATCCTGGCTTTAGAATTAATTGCAGCTTCTGTGATTTATCAATTACAAGAGCGGATTCAACTTTTGACTGGGCAATAGCATCGAGGGCTTGCGAAGTCCCGATTTCGGTATATCGATTTCCGACGCTTGAGACTTGTCCAAAGATCGATACTGCAAGAATTGCAATTACTATCCAGAAAAGTGGTCCGCGAAGGATTCGCCCAGCGCGAGTTGTTGGAGCCTTTCTTGGTGCTTTCTTATTCTTTGCCAACTTTGCGGCTGAGTTCTTCTTCAAGGGATTTTTCTTCTGCATATTTATAGTCGCATCCCTTATGAATACATGTGCTTAGCCAGCACACCGACAAATGAGAGGTTGCGATACTTCTCGTTAAAATCTAAGCCATAACCAACAACGAAATCAGGTGGGATATCAAAGCCAACATATTTGCAATCGACTTCAACTTTAGCGGCTTCTGGCTTGCGCAAAATTGCAAGAATTTCAACAGAGGCTGCACCGCGTGACATCAAGTTGGCACGCAACCAAGAGAGCGTTAAACCCGAATCGACAATATCTTCAACAATCAAAATATTGCGGCCGGTGATATCACGATCTAAATCTTTTAGGATGCGAACTACACCACTTGATTTTGTCCCGGAACCATAAGATGAAACTGCCATCCAATCCATATCGATATGGCGTTGCATTGCTCGAGTTAAATCTGCCATCGCCATAATCGCACCTTTAAGAACTCCAACGAGAAGTAAGTCGCGATCTTTGTAATCAGCATCAACGCGCGCTGCAAGTTCAGCAACCTTTGATTGCAGTTGTTCTTGCGTAACAATTACGCGTTCAACATCTGTGCCGACAGCAGCTAGATCCACTTAGGGACTCCTTTTAAAATTAAATCTCTTAGGGAGATTTATGGGCGGGCTAAGAGCGAAAGTCTGCCCGAAATCCGAGCAACCTTCACACCACCCGGCAGGCTCGACTCCCCTTGACCACGCCAAGAAGTGACCATCGCCTCAACCCCAGAGAGGTGATCGGCACTTACAGAGCCGCTGGGCGCCCCTGCGGCGTAAATCGCCGCTCGAAGTACCCGCGATCGGATCGCCCGAGGTAGCTCGGCTAAGGCGGCGCAATCCAAATCACTTAAATCAACTCGTGAGATAACTGCCTGCGCCATCTCATCTAAGGCATCGGCATCATCACGCAAAATTGCCGCGCTTCGCGCCAGAGCAGCTGCGATACCAGGGCCAATCTCTTCTTCCATCACCGGCATCACTTTATTTCGCACACGTACTCTAGAAAATTTCTCATTAACATTGTGTGGATCGTTCCAAGGAGTTATTTCGGATTCAATACATGCGGCGACAGTTTGTGCTCGAGTCAGTTGTAAAAAGGGGCGAGCATATTTTCCATTAACAATTGCCATGCCTGATAAAGATCGAGTACCTGAGCCGCGAGCTAAACCAAGTAAAACGGTTTCTGCTTGATCATCGCGTGTATGACCTAAGAAAATTTGGGTTGCACCGTATGCATTAGCAATCGCATCTAAGGCGGCATATCTTGCAGTTCGCGCATCGGCTTCTAAGCCAGATTTCTCCGTGACTAAAACTTTTTCGATAATCACTTCTTGATAACCAATTGCTTTTAATTGTTCTTGTACTTTCTTGGCTTGATTCCCTGAACCACTCTGCAATTGATGATCGATTGTTACGGCGATTAAAGTGATTGCTAATTCCGGTGCTTCTTTAAATAAGGCGTAAGCAAGCGCGAGTGAATCTGCGCCACCCGAAACTGCAACAATTGCAGAATCTCCAGCCGTTAAATTCTCAAGAAATGGGCGAACTGCGTTACGAAGATCAAGCAGCGCCGAGGTCATGGGCCAACTCTAGACCCGACCACCGAATGGCATAAGCCCTTTAACGCTATAGATGCTGGAGAAAAGCAATCCTTTATCTTTTGAATTTGCTTCCCACATCATTCCGTTACCGGCATAAATAGAGATGTGGTGAATCGAAGAAATTGTTCCTTTATATGAATAGAAGAGTAGATCTCCAGGAACAAGTTCGTTTAGCGAGACGTGCTTGGTGTAACCAGCATAAAGTGAGGAGTTAAGGCGATCCCAGTTAGGCCAACCAAGTCCTGCAGATCTATATGCGGCATATACAAGGCCAGAACAGTCAAATGCATTCGGTCCCTCATCACCCCAAATATATGGCTTGCGTGCCAAGACCTGTTTCTTTGCAAATTCCACTGCAACAGCGCGTTGGGCTTCGCTTGTTCGAATTGTTGAACGACCCTTAAATCCAATATCAGGCCAGATTTTTTTCTGTCCGCCGGTAGTAGCAGCAGTATTTGCCAAACTTTCTTCAAGTAAAGCTAGCGCACGTTGTTGTTCAAGGGTAATGCGTACTTTTTTTGCACTAGCTAATTCGCGCGCCAACTTATCTTGGATCGCTTGTAATTTATCAACTTCTTCTTGCTGCAGCGCTTTGGCATCATCAGCAACTTTCTTTGCTGCTGCAACTTTTTTAGTGGCTGTTTCTTGGACGATCTTCGCTTCATCTGCTCTGGCTTTTGCAGCGCGCGCAACGATCTCAGCTGCTTTGTAGCGATCCAACGCCATCGAATTCTGCACGCCTAATTTATCTAAGGTTGTAATTTGATCGATTAAATCCTGGGGACCGTTAGCGCTCAGTAAAGGTTCGATTTCAGTCAAAGAGCCGCCCAATATGTAAGCACTCGCTGCCATCTTTCCAATTACACGATGAGCTGCTGAAACTGCTAACTGAGTTTCACGGGCATATTCCGCTGCTGCATTCGCAGCAGAAGTCGCTACTGCTAGCTCTTTCTTCGCCCTTACATACACTGCTTGCGCAGCGTTTGCCCTTGCCGTCAAAGAACGTAAAGTTTGATTAGCCGCCGCTAACTTTTTTGCCGCCGCATCTGCCACCTTCTTCTTAGCTGCTTCTGCTTTCTTCGCTGCCTCAATTTGTGCCAGGGTTGGTTTTGGAGTCGCCGCGATGGCAGGGGTAGTCGTAAGCGTCAGCCCAAAAATAATGGCTAACGCTACGGCTTTACTGCGATACGACACAAAACCTCCAACAAGTCAGACCTCAGAATAAATCAGAATGCTGAGGAATTTCTGTGATTTCGGTAAGTGTCGCTAGTTGGATACGTCTCGCTTGGTAAATAGAACTGTTGCAATCACTAGCGCAACGCTGACATAAATCGCCGAGAGGGAGAGCGCATGAGAATACGAAACGTTTGGGCTTCCGCCGGTTGCAATAGTTGAAAGTTGATTTCCAGGCAACCAATTTAAGGTGCTGGATTTAAGCGCGCCAACAATGTTTTCGACAATCAATAACCAAAGTACACCAAGTGAAATCGAACTTATCGGTGAGCGAAGAACAATTCCTAAAACCATTCCGATAATTCCAAATCCTAGAATTGAGAGAAAGACATTTAGCAGGGTCTTGGCAATCTCTAGTCGGCCATCACCGTTAAACCAGAGCTCGGTGCTGACGTTCTTGCCTCCAGCAAGTGCATATGAGACTCCAATCGAAATCACAGCGCTGACCAAAGTCATAACCATTGCGAAAACTTTCATGGAGACTAACTTGCCAACCAAAATTCGGATACGGCCAGGTTGTCGGACTAATAGGTTACGCAAAGTTCCAAGTGAATATTCTTGCGCAGTCTGGGCGGCAAAGACACAGAGTGCGACGATTCCGAGAAGACCGCCAATGCTTGAGAAAGATTGTGTAGCGCCACTAGATAAAGAGAGCATCTCGCGTGTAATGCGCACACCACGGTCACCGTTTCCTTGTGGTGAATCAATCATTAGGAAAAGTACTGAAGAGACTAGAACGCTAAAGAAAGAGACAGCACCTAGCGTCCCCAGTAGCAAAGTAGGGCGACGCAATTTTCGCCATTCAGCGAAGAAAATTCGGATGATGCTGCCAATCATTTCTGATCTCCTGTCAACTCAAAGAAAGTTTCTTCCAGGTTTGGCATCTGTGGTGACAATTGAGTTATGAGTATTCCACTTTCGAAAGCTAACTTATTTAAAGTTCCCGCCCATTCGGCCGGTCCTTCAATGTGCGCAGTGCCATCGCGCAAGTGAGCTTTGTGACCCGCGTTCTGAGCTAACTCGACTATTTTCTGTAAATCTTCTTCGCGTTCGGTTTTTACAATCATAAAAGGTTGTTGCTGATCAAAGAGTTCTTGAATTGGCCCGGCGAAAACTACTTCACCTTTTCGCAACATAACCAAATATTCACTGATTAGTTCTAGCTCTGATAACAAGTGAGATGAGACAAATACAGTGGTTCCGTTATCTGCAAGGCTGCGAAGTAATTGGCGGATTTCTTGTATACCTTCAGGATCTAAGCCATTTGTAGGTTCATCTAAAATCAATAACTTAGGATCTGGAAGCAGCGCCGCAGCAATTCCTAAACGTTGCTTCATTCCCAGCGAATACGTCTTGTACTTTGAACCACCGCGATCAGCTAAGCCAACTTGTCTCAGCAATTGATCGACGCGTTCTTGTGGAAATCCACCAAGGGTTGCTAATACTCGTAAATTTTCGGATCCAGATAACGCTGGATAGAAAGCAGGGCCTTCGATCATCGCGCCAACGCTAGGCAAGTACTTATCTGGAGATGTAATTGGCTCTCCTAATATCTGACCGCTTCCACCTGTTGGAGTGATTAGGCCAAGGAGCATTCGGATCGTGGTCGTCTTACCTGCGCCATTTGGACCAACAAAGCCGCAAATCGTCCCGATCGGAACTTCAAATTTTGCGTGCGAGACTGCAAGTCCGGTTCCGTATTTCTTGCTCAAATCATCAACTGAGATCGCTAGTTTGGACATGTATTGAATATAGCAATTGCACCTTAGAATTATCGGTGTGAGTAAAGAGACCTGGGGCTATCAGCCGCGCAATGAAAGGCCAGCGCCAGATTGGGAATTAAATCTCCAAACTAGCGCGGTCCGTGCGGGTCTGGCGCGCTCTGGCTTCGGCGAAACTTCAGAAGCTCTTTATTTAACTAGTGGATTTACTTATTCATCTGCGCAAGAGGCGTTTGATTCATTTGCAGACGAGACCGACCATTACTTGTATAGCCGATTCCATAACCCAACTGTTGCAATGTTTGAAAAGCGATTAGCGGCAATTGAGGGTGCTGAGTATTGTGTTGCAACTGGTTCTGGAATGTCGGCCATGTTTGCATCAGTTGCATGTTTGGTAAGCGCCGGCGATCACATAGTCGCATCGGCGGCAATGTTTAGTTCTTGCCATGTTGTCCTTACAGAACTCTTGCCAAGGTGGGGCGTGACTGTTGAATTAGTAAAAGGTAACGAACCAGCAAAATGGGCTGCGGCTTTGAGCAAACCCACAAAGGTGGTCTTTATAGAATCGCCGAGTAATCCACTTATGGAAATTGTTGATATTCGCATGGTTAGCGACCTTGCCCACAAAGCAGGAGCAACGGTAATAGTTGATAACGTAATGGCATCGCCTGTTCTGCAAAAACCACTTGAGCTGGGCGCAGATGTTGTTATGTACTCTGCTACTAAACATATCGATGGTCAGGGACGGGTACTTGCCGGTGCGGTATTGGGTTCTTTCTCTTACATCCACGAATATCTGATTCCATTTATCTGTCACACCGGTCCTTCGCTTAGCCCATTTAATGCGTGGGTACTTTTAAAATCTCTTGAAACTATGGAAATGCGTGTACAGCGGATGTCCCAGAACGCACAAGCGATCGCCGAATTCTTTGAGACACGGAAAGAAATCAAATCTGTAAAATACCCTGGTCTTAAATCACATCCTGATCGCGCCATTGTTTTAAAGCAGATGACAGGTGGCGGAAGCACAATTGGTATTGAATTTGCTGGTGGCCAGAAAGATGCCTTTAAATTTATGGATGCGCTGCGAATCATCGATATTTCAAATAACTTAGGTGATAGCAAGTCACTTATTACCCATCCAGCTTCAACTACGCAACGCCGCTTATCGCCAGAAGTTCAGGCAGAGATGGGTATTACACCTTCCGTGCTGCGATTATCGGTTGGTCTGGAACACGTAGATGATCTGATTAAAGATTTAACTCAAGCCTTTAACAACTGAGCGGCAACGAGCAATAACGACAATAAGCTTAAATAACTAATTGACCAGTGAAAGATCTTTCCTGCGACTTTTTCGTAATTTTCAGAGCTTTCATCTAAGCCACGAAGCTGTAGCGCAAATACAACACCTAAGATCACATTTGTTGCCTGCGCCCATAATTGCAGATCTGCATTTATAAATAGTGCGACAGATGAGGCAATCATTGCAATTGTGTATACCCACATCTGACGCAGTAAATGGGTCTTGCTGGCTACGACTGGCAGCATAGGAATTCCAGCTGCGGCGTAATCATCTTTATATTTAATTGCTAACGCCCAGAAATGCGGTGGTGTCCAGAAAAATATAACTAAAAAGAAGGACCAGGCAGTCACTGACAGTGAATTAGTAACGGCAGCCCAACCAATTAGCGCTGGCATACAACCGGCGGCGCCACCCCAGACAATATTCTGCGGAGTTCGTCTCTTTAGCGCGATTGTGTAAATAAATACATAGAAAGCGATTGCAATAAAAGATAATAAGGTTGCAAGTGGAGTTGTGAAGATTTGAAAAACTGCTAGCGAAAGTAGGCCAATGCAAGTGGCGAAAAGCGTTGCCTCTGTTTTATTTAATACACCAGTTGCGAGTGGACGCTTAGCAGTTCGTTTCATTAACTTATCTGATTCAGTTTCGATCACCATGTTAAAAGCATTTGCGCTACCGGCAGCCAAGGTTCCACCAATTAAAGTTGCGATCGTTGTTGAAAGAGCGGGCAATCCACCTTCGGCTAAGACCATCGCAGGGAGTGTGGAAACCAACAGGAGCTCAACGACGCGCAATTTCATTAGGTCTACATACCCACGGACTTTTGAAGTGGGATTTAGGCGTGAAATAGCGGGCACGGGGCAAGATTACTCAGCATTGATGAGTCGCGTTCTCATGATCTTCAAAGGATGCTCGCCTATCGCGCGTAATCAAGAAAGGGATATGACAAATGACACCTCCAAATAAGCCTGGCGGGATCCGACTGGCGGCGGCGATGAAGAGGGCTGACTCCCAAAGGTAAACTCGCTGACTATGAAGAGGTTGAGTTTTCTTTTTGTACTTGCCTTGGTAATTCCATCGCTACCAAGTAGCGCAAGTACAACAACTGATCAAAGTAAATTGACTCTCATTAAGACAATTACTGGTGCTATCTCCCCTAAATCGGTTCAAGCGTCGAACAATGGCTTAGTAAGTGCACACAACATGATGTATCGCCACAGCGTAACCATCTACGATGCCGAGACCTTGGAGCTTAAGAAAACTGTTCCTGATTCTGTAGATCTTTCCACATTTGGATACTCAAAATATTCTGGAATTTATAAAGGTGCTCCGGTAGAAGGTGCTTATTCCCCAGATGGTAAATACTTGTACTTCACAAACTATGCGATGTATGGCAAAGGGTTTAATAAAGAAGGACATGACACCTGCTCACCTGCATCTGGTTTTGATAGCAGTTTCTTATCTAGGATTGATCTAGAAAAGAATCAGATTGATGCCGTTTATCCAGTCGGATCTGTACCTAAGGTCGTAAAAGTAACTCCAGATAATAAGCACATTATGGTTTCAAACTGGTGTTCGTACACCGTCACCATAATCTCCGTTGAAACACAGAAGACAGTCAAATCAATAAAAATTGGACGCTACCCACGTGGTATTTCGATCTCTAGTGATAATAAGTACGCATATGTTGCGGAAATGGGTGGAAATAGAATTCATCAGATTGATTTAGCCGACTTTTCAGTTAGATATCTTCCAATCGGTTCTAATCCGCGCGCAATAGAGTTATCGCCCGATAACTCTATTCTTTACGCAACTTTAAATATTTCAGGCAAGGTTATTGCTTGGGATTTGGTAACAAATAAAGCCATCAAGTCGGTAGCGACAGGAAAATCTGCACGCAGTTTGGCGATTTCAGCTGATGGTTCAGCGCTATTTGTCGTCAACTTCCGCAGTGGGACTCTCTCAAAAGTTAGAACTTCGGATATGAAGGTTGTTCAGAACATCAAAGTTTGCGCCGAGCCAATTGGAGTTACTTACGACTCTGTAAATTCTCGAACCTGGGTGGCTTGCTATGGTGGATCAATTAAGGTTTTTGCTAACCAATAATCACGGTAGATGTATCAACGATTGGCACCACTAGTGGTGCTGCAATTTTGCTGAGATAAATATCTAGAGACTTTCGAGCTAGCTCACTCGCTGAATAAGTTCGTCTAATGTTGTCAGCGATAATGGTAAATGCATATTCGCGATCGCCAGATTGCACGTAACCAGCCAGGCTAACTGTTCCAGAAAGCGTTCCGGTTTTGGCTTTAACTAGTCCAACGCCGTTTGGTGCAGATTCAATAAAGCGTTTGCTTAGCGTCCCTGTCTTTCCGCTGACGGGTAATCCATCAATTAACTGCGAAAATACTGGATCTGAATGAATTTTATAAAGTAGTTGTGACAAAATGTTGGCTGTTAATTTATTCTCTTTCGACAGCCCACTTGCATCTTTTATGATTATCTTCGAAGGATCAATCCCTAAATCCAAGAGCACCTTATTAAAGGTTTTCGTCACACCTGCCCCATTGAACTGATTTCCTGCCGCTCTGGCTGCCAATCGAGCCATTCTTTCGGCAAGTATGTTATCGCTCCAAGTTAAGAACCAATTCATCATCTCTTTAACAGGTGGTGAAGTGGAATAGATAATTTGCTCGGTGGCAAGTGATTTTGCTTTTACATCGCTCACGCTAATAATTGTGGCGCTGACGCCTCGTTTCTTAAAATACGCTTTAAAATTTGCGACATCTTTCGAATTTAACTCGTTGTAATAAACCTGTAATTTCTTAACTGGGCCGCCTGAATTTTTCACAACGGCGCTCAAACTCTTTGAGGCTAACGCATAGAAAGAGGTCCTCCGCATTTTTATCGCCTCTTTGCTATTCATTGATATCCAGGGGTCATACTCCCCATCAATAACCAATGAATCAGGTGTCGGTCCGAAAGAGATGGAGGTAGCAAAGACCGTTGTGGAGTCCAGATACTTAAGTGTTGCCGCAGCCGATAACAACTTCATAAGCGAAGCCGGCTTACGTTGGGAGTTAGCGTTAGATTCGAAAACTACATTTCCAGTGCTCACATCAATTAGCGAAACTGAGGGATTGCTCAGTGCGGGTGAGACTGCCATTCTCGCAAGTACCTTTGCTGCAGAGACTGGATCAATCGCAGATGCGCTTGGGGTATTCAGCAAAGTTGCCGAAAGCAAGATGGCGCTAAACCCCAAAAGCTTTCTCATCTGTATTTTGTCCTTCCTAGCGTTTACTCGCCATTAAGTTTAGAGTGCGCATATGGAAATTAATACACCTTCCACGATTGGTCCAGGAGAATTCTTTCCGGTAGTCGGAGTCGGGCCGCACGAGAAACCTTGGCCAACTGGCGCCCAATTTGATACAGAATTACTAGAGAGTGGCGATCGTCGTAATGTTTTAGATCATTACAGATATTGGTCGGTTGAGGCGATAGTCGCTGATTTAGATTCCAAACGTCATAAATTACAGATTGCCATTGAAAATTGGCAGCACGATTTAAATATTGGATCTGTTGTTCGCACCGCAAATGCCTTTAATGTTTCTGCCGTTCATGTAGTTGGCAAGCGCGATTGGAATAAACGTGGCGCAATGGTTACTGATAAATACCTAACGGTGATTCACCATCCAACGATTGCCGATTTTGCAACTTGGTGTAAAGAAAACAATTTGCCGATTATCGGAATAGATAACGTTCCATCTTCTAAGCAACTGGAAGGCTCACAACTTCCTGATTCTTGCGTTCTTCTCTTTGGCCAAGAAGGTGCGGGTATGTCAGATGAAGGCATTGCGGCCTGCCAAGTTTTATACGCAATTCAACAATACGGATCAACTCGTTCTATGAATGCATCAGCCGCCGGCGCTATCGCTATGTATCACTGGGCGCTGCAGCATCTTCCCAAGTTAAGCTAGTTGGTTAGTCACCTAGATCAGTTGGTGCGGGCACATCTTCCATCGCCTCGCGCACAGCAATAAGGCGGCGATCAATCTCATCCGCCTCATCCATACGTCCTAGGCTGCGCAGCACCGTTGACATACGAGTTTCAATATCGACGATGAGTTCAAAGTCCTTTGG